>NZ_BAAASD010000014.1:0-204676 GCF_039532705.1 Streptomyces sparsogenes subsp. cuspidosporus
GTCGGGGGCGGCGGCCGCGGTGGGGTCGGCGGCGGCCACGGCCGCCCCGCCGCCGGCGGGGCCGCCACCGCCGGGCGGCGCGGGCGCGGGCGGGCTGTCGTAGGGCTCAGGCATAGCGGATCCTCGGGTCGAGCACGGCGTAGAGGAGGTCGACGAGCAGGTTCGCCAGCAGGAAGACGATCACGAGGATGGTCACGAAGCCGACGACCGTCGGGGAGTTCTGGCGCAGGATGCCCTGGTAGAGCTGGTAGCCCACGCCGTGGATGTTGAAGATCCGCTCGGTGACGATGGCGCCTCCCATGAGCGCGCCGAGGTCGGTGCCGAGGAAGGTCACCACGGGGATCAGGGAGTTGCGCAGCAGATGGCGGACGATCACCCGGCGCCGCGGCAGCCCCTTGGCGACGGCGGTGCGCACGTAGTCGGCGCGCGCGTTCTCCACGAGGGAGGTGCGGGTGAGCCGGGTGGTGTACGCGAGGGAGACCAGGCCCAGGACGACGCCCGGCAGCAGCAGCTGCCCCAGGGGCGCCTCGGGCGCGACGGAGGGCGTGGTCCAGCCCCACTTCACCCCGATCAGATACTGCAGCACCGAGCCGCTGACGAAGGTCGGGACGGAGACCACCACCAGGGTCAGCAGCAGCACGGAGGTGTCCAGGGCGCGCCCTCGGCGCAGCCCGGTCGCGACCCCGAGGGTGAGCCCGAGGGCCGTCTCGAAGAGGACGGCGACGAGGGTGAGCCGGAGGGTGACGGGGAAGGCGTCGGCCATCAGCTCGGTGACGGGCCGGCCGTCGAAGGCGGTGCCGAAGTGGCCGCTGAAGACCTGCCCCATGTAGTGGACGTACTGTCGCCACAGCGGCTCGTCGAGGTAGAGCTCCTGGCGGATGCGGGCGGCGGTGGCCGGGTCGGGGGCCTTGTCGCCGAAGAGCGCGGCGACGGGGTCGCCCAGCGCGTACACCATGAAGAAGATCAGGAAGGTGGTGCCCAGGAAGACGGGGATCATCTGGAGCAGTCGCCGGAGCACGTGGCGGCCCATGGCTCAGCCGACCTCGATCCGGTCGTAGACCGGGACGCTGAACTGGTTGAGGGTCACCCCGCTGAGCCGGGAGGAGTAGCCCGCGCTGCCGTTCTGGTACCACAGCGGGATGGCGGGCATCTGCGCGGCGAGGATCTTCTCGGCGTCCTGGAAGGCGGCGATGGCCGCTCCGTCGCCGGACTCGGCGTTGGCCCGGTCGACGAGCCGGTCGAATGCGGCGTCGCTCCAGTGGCCGTCGTTGGACGAGGCGTCCGTGTAGTAGAGCGGCTGGAGGAAGTTCTGGATCAGCGGGTAGTCCATCTGCCAGCCCGCCCGGAACGGACCGGTCATCCGCTTGTCCGTCATCTTGTTGCGGTAGTCGGCGAAGGTGCCGACCGGCCGGCCCACGCAGGCCCGGTCGCTGCGCAGCACGGTGTTGACGCTGTTGCAGACCGCGTCGACCCAGTCCTTGTGGGAGCCGCTGTCGGCGTTGTACGTGATGGTCATCCGCCCGCCGGGCAGCCCGCCGCCCGCCTTGATCAGCGCCCTGGCCCGCGCGGGGTCGAAGCGGCAGGCGTCCCCGCACAGGCCGGGCCGGTAGCCGCCCCGGCGGCGCAGCACCGGCGAGGTCCAGTCGGTGGCGGGGGTGCGGGTGCCGTGGAAGATCCGGTCGGTGATCTGCGCGCGGTTGATCGCCATGGAGATGCCGCGCCGGAGCCGGTCCGAGCCCGGGCCCCGCCAGCGGCGGTCGTACATCGGGAAGGTGAGGGTCTGGATGATGCCGGCGGGCCGGTTGATGTAGCGGTCGCCGAGGTCGGAGCGGACGAACTTCAGCTGCGCGGCGGGCACGTCGTCGACCAGGTCGAGGTTGCCCGCCTGCAGATCGGTGTAGGCGGTGTTGCTGTCCGTGTAGACCCGCAGGTCGACGCCCTTGTTGCGGGGCTTGTCCGGGCCCGGGTAGTTGTCGCGGGCGCGCAGCTTCATCACGGAGCCCTTGGTGTACGACACCACCTCGTACGGGCCGTTGCCGACGGGCTTGCGCAGCCAGGCGGCGTGGTCCTCGAAGAAGGCGCGGGGCAGCGGCGCGTAGGCGTTGTAGCCGAGCGTCTCGGGCCAGCTGGAGAACTTCTGGTTGAGCCGCACGGTGAAGGTCCGCTCGTCCTTGACGCGCAGTCCGGCCAGGGTCCTGGCGGTGGGGCGGCCGGTCGCCGGGTGGACCTGGTCGTAGCCCTGGATGTACTCGAAGAAGTAGGCGTTGCGCTGCTCGTGGTCGAGCAGCGCGGCGTAGTTCCAGGCGTCCACGAAGGACTTGGCGGTGACCTTCTCGCCGTTGCCGAACCGCCGGCCGCGCTTGATGGTGACGGTGAAGTTCCGCTGGTCGGTCGTCAGGATCCGCTCCGCCAGCGCGTTCTTGGCCTCGCCGGTGTCGGGGTCGTACCGCTTGAGGCCCCGGAAGATCATGTCGAGGACCTTGCCGCCCTGCACATCATTGATGTTGGCGGGCTCCAGCGGGTTGGGCGGGTCGCTCCAGGAGGACCGTACGACCCCCTGGGGCGCGCCGCTGCCGCCGCCGCAGCCCGTGACGGCCGGGGCGGCGAGCGCCACGGCGAGGGCCGGGACCCCCACGGCCCGCGCCGCGCGCCTGGCGCGCGGGGCGCGCGCGGCGATGCGCATGGGTGCCTCCCGAGGGCCGAACGGAGTCCCGGCGTGAGCTCCGGCTCAGTCCCCCCATGACATCCCAGGAGGTGACGTTCCGCATCCGCGCGGCGGCCGTCCGTGTCGGCCCGTCCTGCTGACGGCGGCGACGGTCAGCCGTGGCTGATGACGACCTTCCCGAAGCCGCCACCCGACCGGACGTACCGGAAGGCGTCGGGGACCTCGTCGAAGGGGAACACGCGATCGATCACCGGGCGCACCCGATGGACCTCGACCGCCCGGAGCGTAGGTGTCGGCCAGCACCATCACATCGCGGAATCCGATCGAGTTGGCGCGCTCGAAAGCGGCCGCTCCCAGCCGGGCCGCGCCATCCTCATCCGGCTGGCCGAATCGCTCGGGCTCTCCCTCCGCGAACGCAACGACCTGCTGGCCCGGGCCGGTTACGCCCCGGTGTTCGCCGAGTCGGGCCTGGACGAGGCGGCGCTGCGGCCCGTCCGTGCCGCCCTCGAAGAGATCCTGTACGGCCATCTGCCCTACCCGGCGCTCGTCTTCGCCCCGTACGGGCGGGTGGTGGCGGCCAATGACGCCGTCTCGGCTTCGCCGTCCCCCTGCGGCTGCTGCGGACGCGGGCGGCGGAACGGCGCGGAGATCTGCGGTGAGTATGAGACGGCGACACGCCGTCGCGACGGCGTGTCGCCGTCTCATACTCACCGCGAACAGAGCACAGATGATCGACATGCAACCTCGCCAGCAGCGGGCGAACAATGAGACAAGGGCAGTTCATAGCCGATCCGAGAAGGTGACAGTGATGCGGAACTCGATCGTGCGCGCCCTGGCTACCGGCGCTGCGGCGGCCCTGCTGGCCGGCGGAGCGGCAGCTACCGCCACGAGTACCGCCTTCGCGGCGCCCGCCGTGTCCGCGAAACCCGCGGCGGCCTCCGCCCAGGACGACGGGAGCACACCCTCGCCCACGCCCACGCCCCATCCCTCCATGACGGGCAAACACTGTGCGGAGATCAAGGCCCACAGTGAGACGGTCACTCACAACGGGAACAGCTACAAGCTCTGGTTCTCCGGCCAGAAGGTCTGCTACATGAAGTGACCGTCAGCGGTCACTCGATCATCCGGTCGAACTCCCCAGCCTTGGCGGCCCGCAGGAACGCGCGGAGCGTGGCTGCGGGCGCGGCTATGACCACCTCCGGGTCATCGCTCTCGCGGAGGCGGGGGGTTCCCATGGGGTCGGCGGCCGGTTCCAGGCAGTTGGCTGCCTCGCCGGTGCTGAAGCTGGACTTCCGCCGCGCCACTGACGCGTACGTCAGCGTGGACTGGGAGCCGACGTCGCCGGACTTCCGAGTCACCGTGTGGGCCTCCGGCGACGGGCCGCCGCAGCCAGTGGTGGCGCGGGCCGAGATCGGAAAGCTGTTGGACGCCGCGCGTCGCGAGGTCGTCCCATGAGCCGGGTGCAGCATTGGCCCGAATCGGGCGGATCCTGAATCAGCACGAGGGCCGCCCGGACCGTCAGCACGGTCCGGGCGGCCCTCGTCACGGCTGGCCGACGCGGCGGACGCTACGCGTGGACCACGTCCTTCTCCTCCGCGAAGTGGCACGCCGACTCGTGCGCCGCCGGGGTGTCCGCGCCGGCGAAGCGCTCGGGGATGGCGAGGAGGGGGACCTCCTTGGCGCACTTGTCCTGGGCCTTCCAGCAGCGGGTGCGGAAGCGGCAGCCCGAGGGCGGGTTGGCCGGGGAGGGGACATCGCCCGCGAGGATGATGCGCTCGCGGCCCTCGCGGGAGTCCGGGTCGGGGACCGGGACGGCGGACAGCAGCGCCTGGGTGTACGGGTGGGTGGGGTGGTCGTAGATCTCGGTGTCGGTGCCGATCTCCGCGATCTTCCCCAGGTACATCACGCCGACGCGGTCGGAGATGTGCCGCACGATGGACAGGTCGTGGGCGATGAAGAGGTAGGAGAGGTTGAACTCGTCCTGCAGCTTCTCCATCAGGTTGATGACCTGGGCCTGCACCGACACATCCAGCGCCGAGACCGGCTCGTCGCAGATGATGATCTCCGGGTTGAGAGCCAGGCCGCGCGCGATGCCGATGCGCTGGCGCTGACCGCCGGAGAACTGGTGCGGATAGCGGTTGATGTACTCCGGGTTGAGCCCCACCACGTCCAGGAGTTCCTGCACCTTGCGGCGCCGGTCGCCCTTCGGGGCCACCTCGGGGTGGATCTCGAAGGGCTCACCGATGATGTCGCCGACCGTCATCCGGGGGTTCAGCGAGGTGTACGGGTCCTGGAACACCATCTGGATGTTGCGCCGGACGGCCTTCAGGGCCCGCCCCGACAGCTTGGTGATGTCCTGGCCCTTGTAGAAGACCTCGCCCGCCGTGGCGTTCTCCAGGGTCATCAGCAGCTTGGCGACGGTGGACTTGCCACAGCCGGACTCGCCGACGATGCCGAGGGTCTCGCCCTGGTAGAGGTCGAAGGAGACGCCGTCGACGGCCTTGACCGCGCCGATCTGCCGCTTGAAGAGGATGCCCTGGGTCAGCGGGAAGTGCTTGACCAGGTTGCGCACCTGAAGGATGGGCTCCCCGCGCTCGACGGGGGCGTCGATGGCGGCGACCGCCGCCTCCTCGGTGGCGGCCTTGACGACGTCGACCTCGGTGACGTTGGGCGTGGCGTCGGCGGGAGTGGCGTCCACGGCCTCGTCGGTCTTCCTGATCTCAGCCATGGATCGTCTCCTTCCAGAAGTGGCACGCGCTGCCGCGGCCCGGCAGCGGGGTGCCGTCCTGCTCGGTGACCGGCTCCAGCAGCGGAACATCGGTGCGGCAGATGTCCTGCGCCTTGGGGCAGCGCGGGTTGAAGGCGCAACCCGTGGGGATCTTGAGCAGGTTGGGCGGCAGGCCCTTGATCGCGTAGAGCTCCTGGCCCTTGCGGTCCAGACGCGGGATCGACTCCAGCAGGCCCTGGGTGTACGGGTGGGCCGGGCGCTTGTAGAGCTCGTGGACCGGAGCGGTCTCGACGATCCGGCCCGCGTACATCACCGCGATCTTGTCGGCGACGTCGGCGACGACGCCCAGGTCGTGGGTGATGAGGATCAGGCCCATGTTGTACTCGCGCTGGAGCTCCGCGAGCAGGTCCATGACCTGGGCCTGGACGGTCACGTCCAGCGCGGTGGTCGGCTCGTCGGCGATGATCAGGTCCGGCTCCAGCGCCATGGCCATAGCGATCATGATGCGCTGGCGCATACCGCCGGAGAACTGGTGCGGGTAGTCGCCCACCCGCTCCTTGGCCGCCGGGATGCGGACGCGGTCCATCAGCTCGATGGCCTTGGCCTTGGCCGCCTTCTTGGACAGGCCCTGGTGGACCCGGAACATCTCGCCGAGCTGGTAGCCGACGGAGAGCACCGGGTTGAGCGAGGAGAGCGCGTCCTGGAAGATCATGGCGATCTTCCGGCCGCGGATCTTGCGGCGCTCCTCGTTGGACATGGTGAGCATGTCCTCGCCGCGGAACAGGATCTGGCCCTGCGGGATCTTTCCGGGCGGCATGTCGAGGATGCCCATGATCGCCTGGGCGGTCACCGACTTGCCGGAGCCGGACTCGCCGAGCACGGCGAGGGTCTCGCCCGCGTGGACGCTGTAGTTGACGCCGTTGACGGCCTTGGCGACACCGTCCCGGGTGTGGAACTCCACATGCAGGTCGCGGACTTCCAGCAGCGGGGTGCCGTCGTCGCCCTCACGCTGTCGGGCGGGGGCGCTCGCGGTCTTCTCAATAGTGGTCACGTACGCCCTCCTCAGCGCAGCTTGGGGTCGAGGGCGTCGCGCACCGCGTCGCCGAGCATGATGAAGGCGAAGACGGTGAGGCTCAGCATCCCCGCCGGGAACAGCATCACATGCGGGTTGTCACGGATGGCGTCCTTGGCCGAGGAGATGTCCACGCCCCAGGAAACCGTCGGGTCGGCGAGGCCCAGGCCCAGGTAGGACAGCGTGGCCTCGGCCGAGATGTACGCGCCGAGGGCGATCGTCGCCACGACGATCGTGGGCGCGATCGCGTTCGGCAGCACATGGCGCAGCAGGATCCGGCGGGTCCCGGCGCCGAGGGCGCGCGCCGCCACCACGTAGTCCGCCTGCTTGGCGGTGATCACCGAGCTTCGGGTCACCCGGGTGATGGTCGTCCAGCCGAGGAACGCCAGGGCGCCGATCACGACGTACACCTTGCGCTCGGTGAAGGCGTTGAGCACGACCATCGTGCCGAGCAGGTACGGCAGGCCGAAGAAGATGTCGGTGATCCGGGAGATGATCGAGTCCAGCCAGCCGCCGAAGTAGCCGGCCAGCATCCCCAGCGTGCCGCCGACGAGGGTGACCGCGACGGTGGTGCCGAGGCCCACCAGGACCGAGGCGCGGGTGCCGTAGACGACACGCGCGTAGATCGAACGGCCCTGGATGTCGTAGCCGAACCAGTCGGACTGGAAGAAGTGGGTCAGCTGCGGCTTGGCCAGGAAGTGGTTGGTCAGGTCGCCGTCGCGCGGGTCCGCGCTGGTGAACAGACCGGGGAAGGCGGCGATCAGCAGCAGCAGCATCAGCAGCACCGCCGCGATCCAGAACATCGGCCGGTGGCGCAGGTCGTACCAGGCGTCGCCCCACAGGGAGCGCGGCTTCTCCTGGGCGGCGGGGCCGGCGGCCGGCACGGTCGCCACCTCGGTCGGCGGGGCCACGGCGTCGACCGCCGTGTCGGTCTTGGTCTTGGTCACGTCAGGCATAACGGATCCTCGGGTCCAGGACCGCGTACAGCAGGTCGACCAGCAGGTTGATCAGCAGGATGATGAGGACGAGGACCGTGACCACGCCGACGATCGTGACGCCCTCCCGCTGCGTGAGCGCCTTGTACAGCAGGTTTCCGACGCCCTGGATGTTGAAGATGCCCTCGGTGACGACGGCGCCGCCGACCAGGGAGCCCACGTCGGTGCCCAGGAAGGTCACCACCGGGATGAGCGAGTTGCGCAGCAGGTGGACGCCGACGATACGGCGGCGCGGCAGGCCCTTGGCGAGCGCGGTGCGCATGTAGTCGGCGCGCAGGTTCTCCGCGAAGGTGGTCCGGGTGAGCCGGGCCACGTACGCCATGGAGAGCATGCCGAGCACGAAGCCCGGTAGCAGCAGCTGTTCGAGGTTGGTGGAGTCCTGGACGTTGGGTGGCAGCCAGCCGAGTTCGTCGGCGAAGACGAACCGGGCGAGGTAGCCGAGGACGAAGACCGGCATCGAGATGACGATCAGCGTGAAGATCAGGACACCGGTGTCCACGGCCTTGCCGGCCTTGAGACCGGCCCAGGCGCCGAGGCCGATGCCGATGACCATCTCGATGGCGAGGGCCACCGCGGCGAGGCGGAGCGTCACCGGGAACGCCTCGCCCATCTCGTCGATGACCTGGCGGCCGCCGAAGGTCTCGCCGAAGTTTCCCTGGAACAGGTTGCCCATGTAGTCGAGGTATTGCATCGGCAGGGACTTGTCCATGCCGAACTTATGGCGCAGCGCCTCGACCTGTGCGGGGTCCGCCGCCTTGTCGCCCCACATCGCCCTGATGGGGTCGCCGGGAAGGACGTGGACCATGAGGAAAATCAACAGAGTCGTCCCGATGAAGACCGGGATCATCTGGAGCAGTCGCCTGATGACGTAGCGCCCCATTATGCCTCCATGCCGTTGGGGGTCGGCGAAGGCCTCGTCTCGTCAGCAGCCACCGGGTGGGGGGACGGGGGTACGGGGCCTTGACGCCTGCGGGCCGGTGCCGCCGCTCCCCGGGGTGAGGGGCAGCGGCGGCACCGGCCGGCGGTCCCGATGCTTACTTCTTCTTCACCTGGATGTCGGTGAAGATGGGGTCGCCGTCCTGACCGTAGGGAATCTTCCCGTAGATCTTGTTGGACTGGCCGCTGTTGACCTTGTAGAACCACAGCGGGATCGACGGCATGTCCTTGGCGAGGACCTGCTCCGCCTGCTGGTACAGCTTCACCGTCTCGTCGAGCGTCGGGGCCTCGTCGGCCTGCTTGCTCAGCTTGTCGAACTCCTTGTTGGAGTAGCCGCTGGTGTTACCGGCGGCCGTGGTGCCGTACAGGTCGCGCATGAAGTTCGAGTTGACCGGGTAGTCCAGCACCCAGCCACCGCGGTACATCGACTTGACCTGGTGCTTGTCACGGGCGTTCAGGTCGGCCTGGAAGTCCGGCTTCGAGTCGCCGACGCAGTCCACGCCGGTGGCCTTGCGAATGCTGTTGCAGACCGCGTCGACCCAGGGCTTGTGGTCCTGGTCCGCGTTGTACTGGATCGAGATCTTGTTGCCCGGGACGCCGCCACCCTCCTTGATGAGGGCCTTGGCCTTCGTCGGGTTGTAGGTGACCTGCTCCTTCAGCGCGCCGGCCTTGTAGCCGAGCACGCCGCGGGCGACATAGCTGTCGGCCGGGGTGCGCGAGCCGTGGAGCACGGTCTTGGTGATCGTGTCACGGTCGATGGCCATCGACAGACCCTGGATGACCTTGGGGTCGATGTCCTTGAACTGCTTGGTGTAGAAGGCCGGGACGATCGACTGGACCGCCGAGTACTCCTGGTCGATCGCGCGCTTGCCCAGGTCGCTCTTGTAGTTGGTGAGCGCGGTGGTGGGCACCTGCTCGATCCAGTCGAGGTTGTTGGAGCGCAGGTCCGAGTAGGCGGCGTCGGCGGTGGTGTAGTTCTTGAAGTCGATGCCGCCGTTCTTCGGCTTGTCCGGGCCCTTGTAGTCCTTGAACGCCCGGACCTTGATCAGCTTCTTGTGGTCCCAGGAGACGAACTTGTAGGGGCCGTTGCCGATCGGGTGCTCACCGAACGCCTTGGGGTCCTTGTAGAACTCGCTGGGCAGCGGGGACCAGACGTCGTAGCCGAGCTTGTAGGCGAAGTACGAGACCGGGCCGGACAGCTCGATCTTGAACTCGTTGTCGTTGACGACCTTCAGGCCGGACATCTTGTCGGCCTTGGGGTCACCCTTGGCCGGGTGGACGTCCTCGTAGCCCTTGATGTCCTGGAACCAGCTGGAGTTCGTCTGGTTGTTCTTGGTGTTGGCCGCCCAGTTCCACGCGTCCACGTAGGACTTCGCGGTGACCTTCTCACCGTTGTGGAACGTCCAGCCCGGCTTGAGCTTCACCGTCCAGACTGAGGAGTCCTTGTTGGGGGTGACGGACTCGGCGTTGACGTAGGTGAGCTTGCCGGTGCCCGGCTCGTAGCCGACCAGCTGGGAGAAGACCTGCCGGATGACGCGGCTGCCCTGGCTCTCCTTCTGGTTCGCCGGCTGGAGCGGGTTCTGCGGCTCGCTCAGCTGGGCGGTCAGGATCCCGTTCGGGTCCGCCGCCCCCTTGTTCATGTCGTTGTTGCCGCTGTCACTGCCGCCGTCGCCACCACAGGCGGTTGCGGCCAGCGCCACAATCGCCGCCATCGCGACCCACTTGGCGCTCTTGGCACCGCGCATGGGTTTGCCTCCTCAGGAGTCCACTGTCACTACGTAAAGGGGCAACCGGAGACACGCTGACACCCCTGACAGCGAACGGGACCGGAACCCCCCGTGTGCTCGCAAGGCCGGCGCTCCCCACAGCGCGTGACCCATCGACCCGAGCTCAACGGACCCCATAATTGAGCACGGCAGTCCCGTTAACCACACTTTAAGGGTCTCGCTTTGGTCACAGGATCTACGCGCGGAGCTTCGAAATCCGGACAAAACTGCCGCAGACAGACACACGCGAAACGGACTGTTAACACATCATGCGGAGCGCAGTCACCGATAATCGGACACTGATCGCCGCATAAGCGTTTGACTGGCATCTAGCTGACATGGCAGTGGCCCGGACTCCCTGCCTGAGGGCGGGAAATCCGGGCCGACGGGATGTGGCGAACAGCACACCGGCCGATTACCCATGGTAATCGGCCGGTGTGCTGAGATCAGCGGGCGCGGGGCGCGCGGTGTCCCCGCGGGGCGCGCGCGGCGCCCCGCGGACGGGTGGGTCAGCGCTTGGCGCGGGCGGCGGACCGGGCGCGCTCCTTCTGGTCCAGCACCACCTTGCGGATGCGGACCGTCTCCGGGGTCACCTCGACGCACTCGTCGTCGCGGCAGAACTCCAGGGACTGCTCCAGCGACAGCAGCCGCGGCGGCACCAGGGACTCGGTCACATCGGCCGTGGAGGACCGCATGTTGGTGAGCTTCTTCTCCTTGGTGATGTTGACGTCCATGTCGTCGGAGCGGGAGTTCTCCCCGACGATCATGCCCTCGTACACCTCGGTGCCCGGAGAGACGAACAGCGTGCCGCGCTCCTGGAGGTTGGTCATCGCGAAGGCGGTCACCACACCCGAGCGGTCGGCCACCAGCGAGCCGTTGTTACGGGTCTTCAGCTCCCCGAACCACGGCTCGTGGCCCTCGTGGATGGAGTGCGCGATGCCGGTGCCGCGGGTCTGGGTCAGGAACTCCGTACGGAAGCCGATGAGGCCGCGGGAGGGGACGATGAACTCCATGCGGACCCAGCCGGAGCCGTGGTTGGACATGTTGTCCATCCGGCCCTTGCGGGTGCCCATGAGCTGGGTGACCGCGCCCATGTGCTCCTCGGGCACGTCGATGGTGATGCGCTCGATCGGCTCGTGGACCTTGCCGTCGATCTCCCGGGTGACCACCTGCGGCTTGCCGACGGTCAGCTCGAAGCCCTCCCGGCGCATGGTCTCCACCAGGATGGCCAGCGCCAGCTCGCCCCGGCCCTGCACCTCCCAGGCGTCCGGGCGGTCGGTGGGCAGGACGCGCAGCGAGACATTGCCGATCAGCTCGCGCTCCAGGCGGTCCTTGACCAGCCGGGCGGTGACCTTCCGGTCCTTCACGGCCGACTTGTCGGCGCCCTTGCCGCCGGGGCCGCGCCCGACCAGCGGCGAGGTGTTGGTCCCGATGGTCATCGAGATGGCCGGCTCGTCGACCGTGATCAGCGGGAGGGCGATCGGGTTCTCCGGGTCGGCCAGGGTCTCGCCGATCATGATGTCCGGGATGCCCGCCACCGCGCAGATGTCGCCGGGCCCGGCCACCTCGGCGGGCTTGCGGGTGAGCGCCTCGGTCATCAGCAGCTCGGTGATCCGGACGTTGGAGATCGAGCCGTCGCGCTTGATCCAGGCGACGGTCTGCCCCTTCTTCAGCTCGCCCTGCTCGACGCGGAGCAGCGCGATACGGCCGAGGAAGTTGTCCGCGTCCAGGTTGGTGACATGGGCCTGGAGGGGGGCGCTCGCGTCGTACTCGGGGGCCGGGACGGTGTCCAGGAGGGTGGAGAAGAACGGCTGGAGGTTGTCGCTGTCGGCCGGGACGGTGCCGTCCTCCGGCTTGTTCAGCGAGGCGATGCCGTCGCGGGCGCAGGCGTAGACGATCGGGAACTCGATCTGCTCCTCGGTCGCGTCCAGGTCGAGGAAGAGGTCGTACGTCTCGTTGACGACCTCGTCGATCCGGGCGTCCGGGCGGTCGGTCTTGTTGATGCACAGGATGACCGGCAGCTTGGCCTGGAGCGCCTTGCGCAGCACGAAGCGGGTCTGCGGCAGCGGGCCCTCGGAGGCGTCCACCAGCAGCACGACCGCGTCCACCATGGACAGGCCGCGCTCGACCTCGCCGCCGAAGTCGGCGTGGCCGGGGGTGTCGATGATGTTGATGGTGACGGGGTCCCCGCCGTCCGCCGGGTGGTACTTCACGGCGGTGTTCTTCGCGAGAATGGTGATGCCCTTCTCGCGCTCCAGGTCGTTGGAGTCCATGACCCGGTCGTCCACCTGCTGGTGGGCGGCGAACGCGCCGGCCTGCTTGAGCATGGCATCGACGAGGGTCGTCTTGCCGTGGTCGACGTGGGCGACGATGGCGACGTTTCGAATGTCGTGGCGCGTGGGCACTGCGGCGCTTCTCCCGGATTCGTGGATGGCGGCGCGCCCGGTCCGGCACGCCCGCCCGCCGGGCAGATCACGCCACGGCCTCACCCCATGGTACGTGGGCGGGGCGGCGGCAGCCGCCCCGCCCGTGCCGGGCCGGGTGTCCGGACACCCCGTAGGCGCTCAGGCCCGCGCGGGGTCGCCCTCGCGGCAGCCCAGGCGGGCGGCCTCGCGAGCACCCTGGGACAGGCTCTTCTCCAGCTTCTCTCCACACCGGACGATGATCATCTCGGTAGTGGGGTCCCATGTCATCACATGGCCGGAGCCGGCCGCCCGAGGCCCTTTCCCGGCCTCGGGCGCGCAGGAGTAGCGGACATCACCCTCGACCAGGTCCACCGCGCGGGCCACGACATAGCGACCGGATGCCTTGGCGGTCTGCTCCCCGGACGCGGCCTTCTTGACGTACTTGGTGGTACGTCCGGTGTCGTCGAGCATCGTGACCCCGTCACCGGCGAGCCCCGTCCTCTGGTGCCGGGCGAGGTCGCGGATCAGCCGCTTCCCGGGCACCGCGGCGCCCCTGGTGCTGACCGACCGGGTGTAGCGGGCGACCTCCTTGGCGTCCACGGTGCTCACCTTGTCGCCCTTGTCGTAGTGGGTGCCCGTCATGTCGGTCAGCACCGTGCGCCGGGAGACGTTCAGCCAGGTGTACGTGGCGTCGGCGCACGCCTTGGCGGTCGCGAGGCGCTGGGTGCCGCTGCGCGGCGCCCCGTCCTCACCGCCGGACGTACAGCCCGTGGCCCCCGCCGCGATCACTAAGGCCGCGATCGCCGTGGTCAGTCCGTGCTTCATGTCGCCATCCCCCGTCTGTGCGGTGTGTGGTCAGGTGCCAAGCTTCGGACCAACCGACCTGCCGTACAAGGGAATTGAGGCAGTCCTGAGGATCACTTCCGGAAGCCGATGTCCTGGTACCGGGGCGTGGCGAAGCCGAAGGCGCCCGCGTTGACCACCGTCTTCCGGGCCGCGACGAGCTGGGGGCGCTGGTAGAGCGGGATGGACCCGGCCGCCGCCCAGATGCGGGCGTCCGCGCGGCCGACCAGGGCCCGGGAGGAGCCGGCGTCGAGCTCGGCGATCGCCTGGTCGAAGAGGTGGTCGATCTGGTCCGTGCCGACCCGGGTGTAGTTCTGCTCGACGACCAGCGAGCCGTCGGCGGCGGGCTGCGGCTTGGCGTAGATCGGTCGGCCGTCGGTGGCGGGGTAGGCGCTGGCGGGCCAGGAGTAGAGGGCGAGGTCGTAGTTGCCGGAGGCGATGTGGTCCTTGAAGTAGCCGCTGCCGGAGACCTTGACGACCTTGGTGCGGACGCCGACCGCCTCCAGCATCCGCGCGATGCGGTCGCCGACCTTGTCCAGCGGGGCGGTGCCGGAGCCGCTCGGCACCACGAAGCGCAGCTCCAGCGGCCGGCCGTGCTTGCGGACGACGGCCGCCGCGGCGTGCCCGCTCCGCTCCGAGCGGCCCGCGTCGCCCTGCCCGGCGTCGCGGCGGCTCGCGTCGCGTCCGCCGTCCCGGCCCTCGTCGTCCGTTCCGGCGCCGAGCGCCTTCTCCCGGTCCGAGGCGGTGCCGGGGCGCCAGCCCGCGTCCGCGAGCAGGGCCTGGGCGGCGTGGGTGTCCTTGCCGCCGATGGCGCCGCTGTGGTCCTTGTAGCCCTGCTGGCCGGCCATCAGCAGGTGGTTGCCGAGCGGCTTCGCGGGCAGGCCCAGGGGCCTCAGCACCAGCTCGGCGAGGGCCTTGCGGTCGATCGCGCGGGCCACGGCCCGGCGCACCCGCTCGTCGGCGAGCGGGCCTTTGGTGCCGTTCAGGGCGAGCTGGGTGTAGGCGGGCTCCAGGGCCTTGCGCACGGTGAACCTGCGCAGGGCCGCCGTCCTGGCCCGCACCTTCTCGGGGGCGTTCGCCTCCGCCCAGGCGCGCATCGCGTCGGCCGCGTCCCGGCCGCCCTGGGCCACCTGCTCCTGGTCCACCCGGTCCTGGCCTGCCTGGTCGCCGGCCGCCCGGTCCTGGCCCGACCGGTCCCCGGCCGCCCCGTGGCGGGCCGACGGCTCGGCCGCGGCCTGCTTCTTCGCCCCCTTCTTCCCCGGCGCCTGGCCCGCGGCCTCGATCCGCTCGGCCGTCGCCCGGTCGACCTCGGCCAGGTCGAGCTTGCCGGCCAGCAGGGCGGCGGCCCTCCGCTTGACCGGCACGGCCTTGAAGACCAGCTTGTCGAGCCGGGCCCGGTCGCCCCACCAGCGGGGATTGCGGACGAGCGTGACGCTCTTGGTGCCGCCGGTGGTGCGGCGCATCATGAACGGGCCGGCGCCGACCGCGAGCCCCCTGCGCCGCCCGTCGTTGAACGCGGCCGGGTCGCCCATCACGCTCTTCGGGTACAGCGGGGTGAACAGCGAGCGCCAGTCCGCGTACGGCTTGGCGAAGGTGACCTCGACCTCGTGCGCCCCGTCGCCGGGCTCCACCTTGGCGATGCGGTCGTATCCGGCGTTGCGCGCGGTCCAGTACGCGCCGTCCGTACCGCGCAGCGCCTTCCACTGGGCGGTGAAGTCCTCGGCGCCGATCGGGCGCCCGTCGGTCCACACCGCCTTCGGGTTGAGCTTGTAGCGCACGACCTGCTTGGGCTCGCGGTCCACCACGTCGGCGGCCTCGAGGTAGTCGGGGTCGCGCTGCGGGCGGCCCCGGCCGTCCAGGGTGAACAGCGACGGCAGGACGGCGCCCGCGATCCGCTGGGTGCCGCTGTCGGCGTTGGTCTGGAAGGCGTTGAACGTCCCGGGCGCCGCGTCCAGCGCCCAGCGCAGCGTCCCCCGGTCGGCCACCCGGTCGCGGGCGGCCGCGGCCACGTCCCGTCGTGCGGCGGCGGGCGAGCTGTCGTCACCGCTGGAACTGCACCCGCTCACCCAGGGCAGCGGCAGCAGCACTCCCGTGGCGAGCAGCGCGACGCGGCGGCGCTTGGCGATGGACATGGCACGTACCTCCGGGGTGGGCCTGCTCGGCCGGCCGGGCCGGGAGAGCCGGGATTGTGCATATTTGGCATATTGTGACGCTCATCGCATATACTCCTCACTCAAAGCGACGGTTCAGAAAACAGCACGCCGAGACGGCCATGGAGGGCAAAGGATCACCCGACCGGGTCAATCCGGGGGGCGCGCACCCCCGCGCGCGAGGGTGTGGGTGCGCCGGTGGCTCGGTGAATCGCGACAGATCCCTTCCCAACCGTGACTGTGACGCGCAACACTCGCTGTCGCATGAGCGTCGCCAACCGCAACCGCGGAAGTGAGGGCAAGCGATGTCCTTGAACGACGACTTGACGGCCGTCCAGCGCTGTCTCGACGACCTGGTCCGCTCCGTCCACCGGCTGGAGCAGTCGGTCGGCGCCGGCGGCCTGGAGATACGCCGCGTCCGTACCGACACGGACCACCTGCGCGAGAGCCTCGCCCTGCTGCGCGAGACGGCCCCCGGCGAGCGGGCCCGCCCCGAGATGGTGCTGGTCCCCGACGCCCCGTACAACAGTGCGCTGTGGTCGGACGTCGACGACGAGGGGCTCGGCGCGCGCGACCGCCACGCGCCCTGAGGCGCGCGCCCGCCCGGCGTTCTCGAGGCGCGCGCGACCGTCACGCGCCCTTGAGGCGCGCGCGGGCGCCCGGCGCCCTTCCGGCGCGCGCCGCCCCCACCCCACCCGCACACTCCACCACGGAGTTCACCTTGGCCACAGGCACCGGCCCCCAGGCCCGTACGACCTCCGGACCAGACCCCGCCGCGCACGGCGTCCACGCGCCCTCACGCGCCGCCGTCCCCGCCCGCCATCTGCGGACCGACCGCTGGTGGCTCGCGCCCGCGGCCACCGCCGCCGGGCTGTTCGCGTTCGTCGTCTACTCGACCTGGCGGGCCTTCTCGGGGGCCGACTACTACGCCGAGCCGTACGTCTCGCCCTTCTACTCGCCGTGCGTCGCGCAGAACTGCGTGCCCATGAAGAGCGGCGCGAACTGGGAGATCTTCGGCGCGTGGTGGGGCCTGTCCCCCGCCCTGCTGATCCTGATCTTCCCGCTGGGCTTCCGGCTGACCTGCTACTACTACCGCAAGGCCTACTACCGGGGCTTCTGGGCCTCACCCCCGGCCTGCGCGGTCCCCGAGCCGCGCGCGAAGTACACCGGCGAGACCCGCTTCCCGCTGATCCTGCAGAACCTCCACCGCTACTTCTTCTACTTCGCGGTGATCGTCGCCGGGATCCTCACCTACGACACGGTGCTCGGCTTCCGCGACGAGCACGGCCGGTGGGGCCACATGGGCCTCGGAACCCTGGTCCTGCTGATCAACATCGTGCTGATCTGGGCGTACACCCTCTCCTGCCACTCCTGCCGGCACATCGTCGGCGGCCGGCTCAAGCACTTCTCCCGGCACCCGGTGCGCTACCGGCTGTGGGGCTGGGTGAGCAGTCTCAACGCGCGCCACATGGCGCTGGCCTGGGCGTCGCTGGTCAGCGTCGCGCTGGCCGACTTCTACGTCTATCTGGTGGCGAGCGGCGCCTTCGACGATCCGCGCTTTTTCTAGGAGAGGTGCTCGAGGATGACGCAAGTCGAACGGCAGGCGTGGGACGTGGTCGTGGTCGGCGCCGGCGGCGCCGGGCTGCGGGCCGCGATCGAGGCGCGCGAGCAGGGCAAGCGCTGCGCCGTCATCTGCAAATCGCTCTTCGGCAAGGCCCACACCGTGATGGCCGAGGGCGGCATCGCCGCCAGCATGGGCAACGTCAACGAGGGCGACAACTGGCAGGTCCACTTCCGGGACACCATGCGCGGCGGGAAGTTCCTCAACCACTGGCGGATGGCCGAGCTGCACGCCCAGGAGGCCCCGGACCGGGTCTGGGAGCTGGAGACCTGGGGCGCGCTCTTCGACCGCACCCCCGACGGCAGGATCTCCCAGCGGAACTTCGGCGGCCACGAATATCCGCGCCTCGCCCATGTCGGGGACCGCACCGGCCTGGAGCTGATCCGCACCCTCCAGCAGAAGATCGTCGCCCTTCAGCAGGAGGACAAGGCCGAGTTCGGCGACTACGAGGCCCGGCTCAAGGTCTTCCAGGAGTGCACCGTCACCCGCGTCATCAAGGACGAGGACGGGGAGCGGGTCGCCGGGGTCTTCGGCTACGAGCGCGAGTCCGGCCGCTTCTTCGTCATCGAGGCCCCCGCGGTGGTGCTGGCCACCGGCGGCATCGGCAAGTCCTTCAAGGTGACGTCCAACTCCTGGGAGTACACCGGCGACGGCCACGCGCTGGCCCTGCTGGCCGGGGCGCCGCTGGTCAACATGGAGTTCGTGCAGTTCCACCCGACCGGCATGGTCTGGCCGCCCTCCGTCAAGGGCATCCTGGTGACCGAGTCGGTGCGCGGCGACGGCGGGGTGCTGCGCAACAGCGACGGCAAGCGCTTCATGTTCGACTACATCCCGGACGTCTTCAAGGAGAAGTACGCCCAGACCGAGGACGAGGCCGACCGCTGGTACGAGGACCCGGACAACAACCGCCGCCCGCCCGAGCTGCTCCCCCGCGACGAGGTCGCCCGCGCCATCAACGCCGAGGTCAAGGCGGGCCGCGGCTCCCCGCACGGCGGGGTCTTCCTCGACGTCTCCACCCGGATGCCCGCCGAGGTGATCAAGCGGCGGCTGCCCTCCATGCACCACCAGTTCAAGGAGCTGGCGGACGTCGACATCACCGCCGAGCCCATGGAGGTGGGCCCCACCTGCCACTACGTGATGGGCGGGGTGGACGTCGACCCGGACACCACGGCCGCGGCCGGGGTGCCCGGGCTGTTCGCCGCGGGCGAGGTCGCCGGCGGCATGCACGGCTCCAACCGGCTCGGCGGCAACTCCCTGTCCGACCTGCTGGTCTTCGGCCGCCGCGCGGGCCTGTACGCGGCCCGGTACGCGGAGGAGGCCGCCGGCGCGGGGCGGCGGCCGGCGCCGGACGACGCCCAGGTCGACCTGGCGGCGGCCGAGGCGCTGCGCCCGTTCAGCGCGGAGGGCGGCGACCCGGGCCTGGCCACCGGGCCGGCCGAGAACCCGTACACCCTCCACCAGGAGCTCCAGCAGACCATGAACGACCTGGTGGGCATCATCAGGCGGGCCGGGGAGATGGAGGAGGCGCTGCAGCGCCTGGCCAATCTGCGGGTGCGGGCGCGGCGCGCCGGGGTGGAGGGGCACCGGCAGTTCAATCCCGGCTGGCACCTGGCGATCGACCTGCGCAACATGCTGCTGGTCAGCGAGTGCGTGGCACGCGCCGCGCTGGAGCGGACCGAGAGCCGCGGCGGGCACACCCGCGACGACTATCCGGAGATGGACCGCGAGTGGCGGCCGGTCAACCTGGTCTGCCGACTCGCCGACCCCTCGGGCGGTCTGGCGGCGCCGGACGCGCGGCAGGGGCAGATCCGGCTGGAGCGCCGCCGGACCCCGCCCATCCGGCCCGATCTGCTCGGCCTGTTCGAGAAGGACGAGCTGGCGAAGTACCTGACGGACGAGGAGCTGACCCAATGACCGCGTACGAGGCCCACTTCAGGGTGTGGCGGGGCGATGTGGAAGGGGGCGGCCTGAAGGACTTCCACGTCGAGGTCAACGAGGGGGAGGTCGTTCTGGACATCGTCCACCGGATCCAGGCGACCCAGGCACCGGATCTGGCGGTCCGCTGGAACTGCAAGGCGGGCAAGTGCGGCTCCTGCAGCGCCGAGATCAACGGGCGGCCCCGGCTGCTGTGCATGACGCGGATGTCGGTTTTCGGCCGGGACGAGACGATCACCATCACGCCGCTGCGCGCCTTCCCGGTCGTCCGGGACCTGGTGACGGACGTGTCGTTCAACTACGAGAAGGCGCGCGAGGTGCCGGCCTTCGTGCCGCCCGAGGGCCTGGGGCCGGGCGAGTACCGGATGTGGCAGGAGGACGTGGGGCGGCCGCAGGAGTTCCGCAAGTGCATCGAGTGCTTCCTGTGCCAGGACACCTGCCACGTGGTGCGTGACTTCGAGGAGAACAAGCAGGCCTTCGCCGGGCCCCGGTTCCTGATGCGGGTCGCCGAGCTGGACATGCACCCGCTGGACGCGGCGGGCGAGGCCGGGATCGACCGCAAGCGCACCGCCCAGGAGGAGCACGGGCTCGGATACTGCAACATCACCAAGTGCTGCACCGAGGTCTGCCCGGAGGGAATCAAGATCACGGACAATGCGCTGATCCCGCTCAAGGAGCGGGCGGTGGACCGCAAGTACGACCCGCTGGTGTGGCTGGGCAACAAGATCCGGCGCCGCCCGTCCTGACCCGGCCCGCCCCTCACCACATGCTCAGCAGGGCCTCCACGGAGTCCGGGCCCGAGGAGCTCCCGTCGGGCAGCGGCAGCTCGAACCAGACCGTCTTGCCGTGGGGGGTGCGCCGGCTGCCCCAGCCGGCGCTGAGCAGGCCGACCAGCTGGAGCCCGCGCCCGCCCTCGTCGGTGTCGCGGGCGCGGCGGCGGCGGGGCTGGACCAGACCGCCGTCCCAGACCTCGCAGACCAGGGTGCGGTCCAGCAGCAGCCGCAGCCGGATCTCGCCCTCGCCGTACCGCAGCGCGTTGGTGACCAGCTCGCTGACCAGCAGCTCGGTGGTGTCGGCCAGCTCGTCCATGCCCCAGGACTCCAGCTGCGCGCGGGCCAGTTCGCGGGCGCGGCCGACGGACTTGGGCTCGCTGGGCAGCTGCCAGTCGCCGACCGAGTCGGCCGACAGACCCTGCACCCGGGCCATCAGCAGGGCGATGTCGTCCTCGCCGTGGTGGGTGTCGAGGGTGCTCAGCACGTGGTCGCAGACGTCCTCCAGCGACCCCGCCACGGCCTTGCGCCCGGCGGCCCCGGCGGCCGGGGCGGAGGTGTCGCCGCTGACGCCGCTGCCGGCGCTGTCGGCGCTGTCGGCGGGCTTCTGGGGGTCGAGGGCCGCGCGCAGGGCCTGGAGGCCCTCGTCGAGCGTGTGGTCGCGGGATTCGACCAGGCCGTCGGTGTAGAGGGCGAGCAGCGCGCCGTCGGGCAGCTCGACCTCGATCTCCTCGAACGGCTCGCCGCCGACGCCGAGCGGCATCCCGGGCGGGACCTCCATCAGCAGGGCGGGCTCGCCCGGTTCCACGAGGACGGGCGGCGGATGCCCGGCGTTGGCGAAGGTACATCGCCGGGTGACCGGGTCGTAGACGGCGTACACGCAGGTCGCGAGGTACACCTCGGACAGGTCGGAGGAGCCGTCGGCGGCCTTGGCACCGCGGGCCAGGGCGCGCGAGCCCGCCCGCCCGCCGGCGTGCGAGCCGCCGGGCGCGCCGAGCCCGCTGGCGATCTCGTCGAGCGCGGAGAGCACCTCGGCGGGCTCCAGGTCGAGCAGCGCCAGGGTGCGTACGGCGGTGCGCAGCTCGCCCATCGCGACGGCGGCGCGCAGTCCGCGGCCCATCACATCGCCGACCACCAGGGCCGTGCGGTGTCCGGGCAGCTCGATGACGTCGAACCAGTCGCCGCCCACCTCGGTCGCGGCGTTGCCCGGCAGATAGCGGCAGGCGATGTCGAGTCCGGCGGCCTCGGGGTCGCCGGGCGGCAGCAGGCTGCGCTGGAGTATCAGCGCGCGCTCGTGCTCCCTGCGGTAGAGGCGGGCGTTGTCGATGGAGACGGCGGCGCGGGCGGCGAGTTCCACCGCGAGGGCGGTGTCCCGCTCGCCGAAGGGCTCGCTGCCCTTGGTGCGGGAGAACTGGGCGAGGCCGACCACCGTGTCGCGGGCGACCATCGGCACCACGAGCGTGGACTGCAGCATCGTGCTGCCCAGTTCCAGGCTCTCGCCGCCGCCCGGGCCGGGGACGACGCGGGCCCGGGCGGTGCGCAGGGCCACGGCGCAGGAGGAGTTGAAGGGGTAGCGGTGCACCTCGCCGACCTGGATGGGCTTGGTGGCGCCGCCGGTGTCGTCGTCGCCCCCGGCCCGGTAGCTGTCGCCGAAGGCGACCGGGCCGTCCGAGACGGCGCTGGCGAAGGCCACCCGGCGCAACTCGGCGCTGCCGTCGGCCAGTCCGGGCGGGGTCTCGTCGCCGGAGAGCAGACCCTGGTAGAGGTCGACGGAGGCCAGGTCGCAGAACTGCGGCACGGCCACGTCCAGCAGCTCGCGGGCGGTGGTCTCCAGGTCGAGGGAGGTGCCTATTCGGGCCCCGGCCTCGTTGAGCAGCGCCAGGTTGCGGCGCACCCCGGCGGCCTCCTGCTCGGCGCGGCGGCGGCCGGTGACATCGGTGGCGAGACCGGCGACGCCGATGGGCCGGCCGGAGCCGCTGTGCAGCCGGTACAGCGAGACGGACCAGCGACGCCGCTCGGGGTTGCCGGGCACGGTGCCCACGATGGGCATGTCGGTCAGGGCCTGCCCGCTGTCGAGGACCTGGCGCAGGGCGGCGGCGAGCCGGTCGGCCTCGCCGCGCGGCAGCAGGTCGTACGCGGAGGCGCCGCGGTACGTCTCGGCGGGGCGGCCGAAGACCGTCGCAAACCGCTCGTTGACGCGCAGCATGCGGAGATCCGTACCAAAGAGAAAGAAACCGAGCGGAGATTGACCGAAAACGGCCTGCGACGCGGCAAGGTCGGTCTCCAGTCCGCGCAGGGCCGTGACATCGACGGCGATGCACAGGGCAGAGCGCTCGCCGTGCTCGGTCTCGGACGGCATCACGTAGACCTCGGCGATCCCATGGCCGTGCGGTGCCTGGGGGTTGTGGTAGGGGACGAGCCCCGTCCACTCCCTGCCGTCGAGGATGTCGGCGACCCTGCGGCGGCTGGCCTCGCGCAGCTCGGGCGGTACGAACGCCTCCACCGGGTCCCTGCCGATGGCCTGTTCGGCGGTGAGGCCGAGGAGCTCGGTGGCGCGCCGGCTCCACTGCGCGATCCGGCCGTCGGGCCCCAGCGAGAACGAGGCGACCCGGATGTAGTCATAGATCGAGCCGGGGGAGCTGCTCTGCCACACCGGGGGTGTCGAGGGCAGGGAGGATCCGGACAACACGAGCGAAGTCGACATTGACGACACCTGCGAACCAACCGCCTCCTCGGGCATATCCGCCCCCGCTGGCTTCTCGCTCATGCGCCCGTCCCCTCCGGCTCAGGTGCTCCGACCGGCTCCCAGATAGCGAGTATCCAGCACCTCGGCCATCCGGAGTACGGTCTTCACGATCACAGCACTATCTCAGCCCGCGTTCAGGTCCCGTCCTGGCTTTTTGACAAGCGCTCAAGATCAGTGCTCCCCCACACTCCTAACCGGGCAGAGCCAGCTCGAACCACACCGTTTTCCCGGCGCCGTCACGCCGGGCACCCCAGCGCAGGGCGCTGCGGGCGACCAACTGGAGACCGCGGCCGCCCTCGTCCTCCGGCGTGGCCACCCGCTCGCGCGGCGGGTCGGCGAGCGGGTCGGAGACCTCGACCAGCAGGACCGGCTCGGCCGCGGCGCGTTCGCGGCGGGCGTACATACGGACGCCGATCGGACCGCTGGCGTGCCGCAGCGCGTTGGTCACCAACTCGCTCACCAGCAGCACCGTCACATCGCACAGCGGGGCCAGGCCCCAGTCGTCCAGCGCCTGGCGCACCTGGGAGCGGACCACCCGGACGGCACCGGGCTCGGCGGGGAGGACCCACTCGGCGACACCGGGCCCCCCGGGCCGGAACCCGGCCGCCCCCGCACTGTCCGTCACGCCGATCACTTCCCCCGACATGTCGAAGCCCCGCCGGAATGTATGGATTCAGGGAGGTTAATCAGTACATACCCGATATCCGGGTGGGAGTACCGCCCACCATCGCAAAGCCGTGGTCAGGGCTTTCCCCAGTGGCGGCTTTGCGGGCGCGGTGTCGTCAGGCGCGTCTCGAGGCGGGCGCGGTTTCGTTCACGCGGGGCTCAAGGCGGGCGCGTCTCGAGGCGGGCGCGGGCCGTACCGGCCCTTGGCGGAGGCTAAGCGCCCAGCAGCCGCCGTACCGCTTCGGCCACCGCCGGACGGTCCTCGTCCAGCCAGTCGACCTCGTCCACGCGGTCCGGCGGGAGCCAGCGCAGCTCGTCGTGGTCCTCCAGCGGGCGCGGCTCGCCCGAGCGCAGCTCGGCGGTCCACACCTGGAGGACGTATCCGGGCTTCAGGGCCCACTCTCCGGGCAGCCGCTCCAGCGGCCGCACCTCGACGCCCAGCTCCTCGCGCAGCTCCCGCACGAGGGTCTGCTCGGGCGTCTCCCCCGGCTCGGCCTTGCCGCCCGGCAGCTCCCAGCGGCCCGCGAGCTCGGGCGGGGCGCTGCGCCGCGCGGCCAGCAGCCGCCCTTGGTCGAACACCGCTCCGCCCACCACCACGCGCACCGTCATGCGCCGCACCCTACGGGAGTGCCCCGGGGTGCGACGCGGGAGATCGGCGCGGGTGACGGAAGGGGGGAGGGTCGGGCCCGCCCGGCGGGTCCGGCGGGTCCGGCTGGGGGTCAGCGGCTCTGGCGGGAGGCCGCGGTCCGCTCGACGACGTAGAGCTGCTCCTTGCTCTGCGAGTCGAGCCGGTCGGCCACTTCCTGGGCCTCGGTCTTGGTGGCGTAACGGCCGACGCGATAGCGGTTGCCGTTGTCGTCCTGGCGGATGACGAGCCATGGCAGGACGGCATTGCTGTCACTCATCGGTCCGCCCCCTCCAATCCGGCGCGCCCCCGCGCACGCCTCCGTGACTCCGGTAAGGAATTCCCGATCCGCATATGCCCGAGCCTACGCCCAACCTTCACGCACCGGATACGGCTTCTCACAACGAGGCACTCATCCGGCCACGCCGCCGGTCATCGGCGGTGTGGCCGGTCGAGGTGTTGCCCCGCCATGGGCGGCACCTCGTCCGGCCCGCACCGTCTCAGACGCCCGCGGCGGCCTTCTCGCGCCGGTCGTCGTCCGCCTCGCCCGCGGCGGCCTCGGCCGCGGCGTCGGCGGCCAGCTCCTGCTCGGCCTCCACCAGGCTCGGGTTGCGCCAGGCGCTGCTCACGCCCCAGGCGTAGAAGGCCAGGCCGATCGCGGCCACGACCAGGATGTCCCAGCCCTCGGGCAGGTAGCCACGGCCGCCGTACTCCTTGCCGCCGGCCCACGAGACGAAGGCCATGACCAGCAGGTAGGCCACCATCCAGGCGCCCGCCAGCAGGTGCGGCTTCAGCTCGGCCCACGGCTTGCGCAGCTCGTACCAGGCCCAGATCGGCAGGCCGATCGCCATGATGAAGATGACCTTGCCGGTCAGCGGCCAGCGGGCCCAGTACAGAACGAGCGAGCCGAAGACCATCGCGATCGGCGCGATGATCGGCATGGCGCGCAGCTTCACCGGACGCGGCAGGTTCGGGGAGAGGCGGCGCAGCGACATCACGGCCACCGGGCCGGTGATGTACGAGATGACGGTCGCGACGGAGACGATCTCGGCGAGCGAGCCCCAGCCGCGGAAGACGGCGAGGAACGCGAAGGCGATCACCAGGTTGAGCAGCAGCGCGGGGCGCGGGATGCCGGTCTTGGGGTCGACCTTGCCGAAGATCTTCGGCAGGTGGCCGTTCTCCTGCACGCCGTGGATCATGCGGGAGGTGGTGGCCGCGTAGATCATGCCGGTGCCGGACGGGGAGATGAAGGCGTCCGCGTACAGCAGCAGCGCCAGCCAGTTCAGGCCCCAGGCGGTGGCCAGGTCGGCGAGCGGGGAGTTGAAGGACAGGCTCGACCAGCCGCCGTGCGACAGGTCGGCGGCCGGGACCGCGCCCAGGAAGGCGACCTGCAGGGCGACGTAGATCACCAGCGAGATGATGATGGAGCTGATGACGGCCTTGGGCAGGGACTTGCCGGGGTTGCGCGCCTCACCCGCCATGTTGAGCGGCGACTGGAAGCCGTTGTACGCCCAGACGATGCCGGAGACCGCGACGGCGGTGAAGACCGAGCTCCAGCCGTTGGGGGTGAAGCCGCCGTTGCCGCTGATGTTGCCGGTGTCGAAGTGGGCCAGCAGCAGGGCGCCGGCGGTCAGCGTGGGGACGACCACCTTGAAAACGGTGATCGCGGTGTTGGTCTTCGCGAAGAGGGTGATCGCGAACCAGTTGAGGAAGAAGTAGAAGACCAGCAGGACGGAGGCGAGGAGGACGCCGGTGCCGGTCAGCTCCTTCCCGTCGTACAGGTGCTTCGCCCAGCCGAAGTCCCAGGAGCTCATGTACTGGATGGAGGCGGTGGCCTCACCCGGGATCACGGAGACGATGGCGATCCAGTTGGCCCAGGCGGCCAGATAGCCGGCGAGCGAGCCGTGCGAGTACTGCCCGTACCGGACCATGCCGCCGGCCTTGGGGAACATCGAGCCGAGCTCGGAGTACGTCAGGGCGATGGTCAGCGCGACCGCGGCACCGATCACCCAGGCGAGAATGGCCGCGGGACCGGCCAGCGACGCGGCCCGCTCGGCACCGAAGAGCCAACCGGAGCCGATGATGGAACCGAGGCCGACCGCGGTGAGCGACACCGTCCCGAGCGACCTTTTGTAATGCGAGTGGGAACCTTGTTCAGTGCTCAACGTCCCTGACACTCCCTTCGTCCCCGATAGCTGTACCTGATGCAAACGCGCGTCATCGTACAAGCGAATTGAAGGGGTACCTCACGGGTTTGAGCTGAGTTTGAGGTCCGGTTCTCGCGATCACTCTTTGGACTACATCAGCGCAGGTCAACCACTGGTAAAATCCCTGAGGAGCAGGCATCGAGGATGCTCACCGGGCCCTTCGCGGAATCTTTACCGACCGGGCACGGGATTCATTAATCCCGTCCGTGATCGCGGGTTACCCAAGAGGGAAGCCGCGGCTCTTCCTCAACGTTCGTGCACAGATACCGCGAATGGGCCCGGATGGTCGGGTGACGCGAGTTGAGTCCGATGTGCCGCTTTCCATGCAGCAGCCACGGACCTCAAATCTACCTCAATTTCCCCTCAGCTCAAATTCAGCTCAAATCCATGAGGGATTACCGGAGTTGAGGGCGAAACGATCTGCGGGCGCCGATCGGGGCACCGCCCCGCCCCGGCGAGAGCGGCGGTCAGCGCACCGGAAGGTGGTAAGCGATGCGGTACCGCTCGGCCAGCACCACCACGTCGGCCGTCTCGACGGGGCGGCCGCCCGCGAAATACGTGCGCGTGATGACGAGCACGAAGTGGCCCGGCACCCCGCCCAGCGTCAGCACCTCCTCCGCCCGGCCGGGCCGCGCGGAGACCTCCTCCGTCACGTTGTCCACCACGAGGTCGATGGCGGCCATCCGCTCCACCACACCGCGACCGGCCAGCGGGCCCTCCTCGGGGAGCATCACCGGAGAGCGGCCGGTGACGGCGAGCGGCTCCCAGGAGGTGGAGATCATCACCGCGTCCCCCGCCGCCCGGAACACATAACGGGTGCGCATGACGCGCTCGCCGGGCCGGATGCCCAGCCGCTCGGCGATCTCGCGGCCGGCCTCCTCCTGCTCGCTGCCGGACTCCCAGGTGCCGATGATCCGTTCGTCGGCCTGTTCCTGGCGGAACGGGCTGGACGCACCGCCGACGCGATAGCCGGTGCGCACCAGGCGGCGCGGGACGGGGCGCGCCCGGACATAGGTGCCCGAGCCGGAGCGGCCCTCGACCAGGCCCTCGGCCATCAGCACCTTGCGCGCCTCGAGGGCGACGGTGTCGGAGACCCCGTACTCCTCGCGGATCCGGGCCTGGGAGGGGAGGCGGGTGTGCGGTGGCAGCTCGCCGGTGGTGATCTTCTTCCGGAGGTCGTCGGCGACTCGAAGGTATGCGGGCTGGTCACCAAAGGCCACGTGCGCTCCCCGTGGTTGACAGTCGGCAACAGCTTCGCAACCGAGTGTTGTCGTGCGCAACTGAAGGCCAGAGCTTCACCAGAAGTGGTGAACTGCAGCTCAGGGACGTTTACTTCGACAACAGCGCATAAGGCGGGTATCAATGGCGATCAACGCCCGGACAATCCCGTAGCACTGCCGTGCACAGCCGTGCACGGCGCCGTTCGCCCACCGCTCAGCACCGCTCATCGCCGTGCATCCGCCGGTCCCCGAGGAGCCCGCCCTGCGCACCCGTCCCTCTCCGCGGCCGCTGTCCGCCGCCCTCGCCCTGCTGCTGTGCGCCGCCGCCTGCACCAGTGGAGGGGGATCCCACGACGACTCCGACGGGGTCCCCGGCGCGCGGCCCGGCGCCGCCGGTGTCGGCGACCGGCTCTTCCCCGGGCTCGGCAACGGCGGCTACGACGTGACCCGTTACCGCCTCACCCTCGGCTACTCCCCCGACTCCCACCGCCTCGAGGGCACCGCCGAACTCACCGCCCGCACCACCCGCGCCCTGTCCTCCCTCAACCTGGACCTCGCCGGACTGCGGGTGCGCGGGGCCACGGTCGACGGCGAGCCCGCCAGGACCGCGCGCACCGGTACGGAGCTGACGCTCACCCCCGCCGCCGCCCTCCCCGAGGGCCGCACCTTCAAGGCCACGATCGTCTACGACGGCCGGCCCAAGACCATCTCCGACCCGGACGGCTCGGAAGAGGGATGGATCGAGACCGAGGACGGCGCCGTGGGCCTCGGCGAGCCCACCGGCTCCATGGCCTGGTTCCCGGGCAACCACCACCCGTCCGACAAGGCCGCGTACGACATCACCGTCACGGTCCCGCGGGGCTACACCGCCGTGTCCAACGGCGAGTTGGCCGGCCGCGCCGAGCACGGCGACCGCACCACCTTCCACTGGCGTACCGCCGAACCCATGGCGAGCTATCTGGCCACCGTCGCCATCGACGACTTCGACATCCACACCACGACCACCGACGGCACCCTCCCCCAGTACGTCGCCGTCGACCCCGGACTCGCCGACCGGGCCGCCGGTCTTCCCGACCAGGTCACCGAGGTCATCGACTGGGAGACCCGGACCTTCGGCCGCTATCCCTTCTCCTCCACCGGCGCGATCGTCGCCGACCTGCCCGACCTCGGCTACGCCCTGGAGACCCAGACCAAACCCGTCTTCCCGTCGCCGCCGGGCGAGGCGCTGCTGGTGCACGAACTCGCCCACCAGTGGTTCGGCGACTCCGTCACGCCCCGGGCCTGGAAGGACATGTGGCTCAACGAGGGGTTCGCCACCTACGCCGAGTGGCTGTGGGAGGAGGACCACGACGGCCGCACCGCCCAGGAGATCTTCGACGACTTCTACGACGGCACGGACGACGAGAGCGAAGGCATCTGGGCCTTCCCGCCCGCCTCCCCGCCCAGCGCCGGCCGGGTCTCGGACCCGCCGGTCTACGGGCGCGGGGCGATGGTGCTGCACAGGGTGCGCGAGGCCGTCGGCGACAAGACCTTCTTCGCCATCCTGCGCGCCTGGACCCGCGACCACCGCCACGGCAACGCCGACACCCGGCAGTTCATCGCGCTGTGCGAGAAGAAGGCGGGCCAGGACCTCCAGGACCTGTTCGACGTGTGGCTGTACGGCGACGGCAAGCCGGCCTCGGCCACCGCGCCCACTCGGTGACGCGGCCGTGTTCGAATGGACTCCCGAGGGCACTCTTGCGACATGAAGCCCATACGCACACATCACGACACCTCTCGGCCCCGAGCCTGGCTGCGCTACGGAGCGGCGGCGACGGCCGTCGCCGCCACGGCCGTGGTCGGCGCCTCGGCGGTCGAGGCGGACAGCGCCTGGTACCGAGGGCTGCGCAAGCCGGACTGGCAACCGCCGCCCTGGGCGTTCGCCGCCGTGTGGACACCGCTGTACGCCACGATCGCGTACGCGGCCGGCCACGCGCTCGGCCGGGCGGACAACGCACGCCGGCGCTGCGGACTCCTCGGGAGCCTGGCGGTCAACCTGGCGCTGAACGCGGAGTGGAACCGGCTGTTCTTCACTCTCCGCAGCCCGGGCGCGGGGCTGGCCGGCACCCTGCTGCTCGACCTGAGCAACGCCGACCTGCTGCGCCGTACCGCCCGCGTCGACCGCACCGCGGCGCGTGTCCTCGCACCGTACGCCGCCTGGTGCTGCTTCGCGACCGCTCTGAACGCCTCGATCGCCCGCCGGAACCGCCGGCCGAAGCGCATCCCTCCCCGGCGCGGCTGACCCGGGAGGCTCCCGCGTCCTTGATTACAGCCGCTCCGGCCGGCTTCCACGCGCGCGACATCAGCTAGAGTGAACGAGTGCCCAGCGGGCACCCATACGGGCTGTCTTGACGGCAGAGGGGAGGCTGGACGTGAGCGGTGCCGAGTCGGCTGCGCCGACGACCCTCGCGGAGAAGCTCGACACGCTGTTCCGCGTCGTGCGGCGGCCCAATCGTGAGCAGTTCAGCCATGAGGAGGTCGCCCGGGCGTGCCGGGAGGCCACCGGTGAGAGCTTCTCCGCCACGTACATGTGGCAGTTGCGGACGGGCCGCCGGGACAATCCCACCAAGCGGCATCTGGAAGCGCTCGCCCAGTTCTTCGACGTCCCGGTCGCGTACTTCTTCGACGACGACCAGGGGGCGGCCATCGCCAAGGAGCTGGAGCTGCTGGGGGCCCTGCGGGACGCCGGGGTCCGGAGCGTGGCGCTGCGGGCGGTGAACCTGTCGCCCGAGGGCGTGAACACGATCAGCGACATGATCGATGTCCTCGCCCGGCGGGAAAGCGCGGCCGGCGGCGGTGAGCAGAGGCGTACGCCGGCGGACGGCGAGCGCTCCGGCGGCTGACCCGGACGGACACGTCGCACGGGGCCGGAGTCACACGGGGACCACGGGCACACGGGACCACGGGGGAAGGAGCAGCGCGTGCGCAGCGGCCGGAGCCACAAGCCCCTGTGGCAACGATGTCGGCGTCTGGTGGACGGCCTGGACCTGCCGACCCCGTTCGACATGGACGAGTTCATCGGAAGGCTGGCGCGCACCAGGGGCCGGCCGATCGACCTCATGCCGGTCGCGGCGCGGCCGCACCTTCCGTGCGGGCTGCTCGTCACCACCGACCGCGCCGACCGCATCCTCTATCCCGCGGACACCACGCCCCTGCACCAGCAGCACATCCAGCTGCACGAGGTCGCCCACCTGTTATGCGGTCACCATGAGACCTCCCCAGCGGCGTCCTCCGCGGCCACGGTCCTGCTGCCACACCTCCCGGCCTCTCTGGTGCAGCGGGTTCTGGGGCGCACCGTCTATACGGAGCCACAGGAGGAAGAGGCCGAACTCGTCGCGTCCCTGATCCTCCACCGCGCGGCGGAGCTCGACCGGGCGGACGCGGCCCGACGGTCCTCGACCGGGCCGGAAGAGGCCCGGCTCCGCTCCCTGTTCGGCTCACCCGAGCAGCGGCTCCCGGGCCGGCGGGCCGCCCGGCGGCGCTCATGGCGAGCCTGACCGCGTCCCTCGCCGCCCTGGTCTTCCTGGTGTTCGCGGTGCACCGGCTGGTGATCACCCGCGGGGGGAGGGCCGATTCGGCCCAGCGCGACGTGGCCGGGTTCGCGCTGTGCGCGGGAACGGCGATGCTGCTCAACGCCCCGGTGGTGCTGGACGCGCTGGATCACCTCGTCCCCTCCCCCGCCACCGAACTCCTCGTGACGTACGAGCTGAAGGCCGCCGCCGCCACCTTCCTCTCGCTGGTCGCGCTCGCCCTCGGACCGCCGGGGTCCGGCTCCGCGCCGGTGCGGCGACGCCGCCGGATCCGCGCCGCCGCCGCCGTCCAGGCGGCGGCGCTGGCGCTGTTCCTCACCGCCGGAGTCGCCGAGGAAGGCGCCTCGGCCGTGGCCGCGCCCGGCCGGGCGTGGGCCCTCGCCGCGTACAACGTCCTCTTCGCCGGCTACATCTGCTGGTGTCTGTATGTCCTCGCGCGAGCCCTGTTCCGGCACACGCGCCGCACTCCCCCGGGCCCGCTGCGCATGGGCCTGGGACTGGCCGCGCTGGCCACGGCAACGGGGGTGGTGTGGGCGCTGTGGGCGCTGGACGACGCCGCCGCCAATGTCGCCGCCGGGCGGCAGGACATGGGCGAGGACCTCCTCTCCACGACCCTCGGCATGGTCACGGCCGTGCTGGCCGCCGCCGGTGCCACCGCCACCCTGTGGGGCGACCGGGTCGCCCGCCCCCTGCGCCGGCTGCGCGCCCGCCACGCCCACAAGAGGCTGGAACCGCTGTGGTCGGCGCTCTACGCCGAACTGCCCGAGATCGCGCTGGATCCGCGCGCCGCGCGCCGGTCCCCCGGGCTGCGCCAGGCGGAGTTCGCCCTGTACCGCAGGGTCATCGAGATCCGGGACGGCAGCCTGGCGCTGCGGCCCTACCAGCAGCCGGAGGCGCCCACCTGGGCCGGGGAGGCGCTGGGCCGCGCCGGCCCGGCGACGGCCGTCGGCAACCCTGAAGCAGCCCTGACAGCGGCCGTCATCGAAGCGGCCGTCATCGCCGCGGCACTGGAGAACAAACGGGCCGGCCGGCCGCGCGGAGGGACACCGGACCCCGGCCGCCGGACACCGGCGGCACGCCTGGAGACCACCGAGGACGAGGCGGCCTGGCTGGTCCGGGTCACTCACGCGTTCACCCGTTCCCCCGTGGTCGGAGAGGTCCGGGACCGCACCCGCGACCAGGCCGCGGCGGCGGCCGGCACCGCCGGTCAGCCCTGAGGCATCGCCCGGGTGACGGTCGTGGTGCAGTCCATGAACACGCTCAGATGGCTGTTGCCGGTCGTGATGGTCATGGTCGTGGGCAGCGCGTCCGCGACCTCGGTGTCCGCCGGCTCCAGGGCCTGGAGGGCCAGAACTCCGTTCATAACCGCCTCCTTGGGGGTTCGTCAGGTGAGGGTGAGAGTTCGTCGGCGACGATATTAGCTCAGATGAATGAGATCGAGAAGCACATTCATATCAGTTGACACCCGGGGTGCCGTTCGCCATCGTGTGGTGCGTCAACCGGTGCGAGAAGAGCGGGCCCGCCCACTTCGCCGTACTGGACGGTCTCGCGTACGCGGCCCCTGGAGAGACGGATGAGGAAACCGTACGGATTCACTGTCGCCGACCCGGACTTCTACGCACCGCTGGAGAGCGCCCCCGCGCTCGGCAGGCTGTTCCGTCCGAGCCGTGTCCCGGACGGGTGGACATCCGACCGGACGGGCGTGTGGACCATGTGGCGGCCCCAGGACGCGGTGCTCGCCGAGTGCGGCTGGAAGGTGCACGTCTCGGCCCGGCCCGACCGCCTCGACCAGGTGCTCGACCTCGCCACCGGCGTCCTCTTCGAGCAGGGCGTCCCCTTCAAGCACCTCGCCGCGGAGCTGTTCTACCAGTGGACGCACCACAAACACGCGGCCCGTCCGCAGAGCGGCAAGTTCATCGCCGCCTATCCCCCGGACGTGGCCGCGTCCCGCAAGCTGATGGAGGCCCTGAGCGAGGCGCTGAAGGACGAGGAGGGCCCGTACGTCCTCAGCGACCGGCGGTTCGGCGAGTCCCGCACGGTGCACTACCGCTACGGGGCCTACCGGAGGCTGGAACGGCTCAAGCCGGACGGCACGGCCCTGCCGCTGGTCCGTGACGGCCACGGGAACCTGGTCGAGGACCGGCGCGGGGTGGCGTTCCACCTGCCCGCCGGCATCCAGGACCCGTTCGAGGAGTCCGCCCCCGCTCCCGGCGGCGAGCTGTCCTTCGGCGGGTACACCTTCGAGGCCGTGCTGCGGCCCAGCAACGGCGGAGGCGCGTACCGGGGCCGGGAGAACAGCACCGGCCGCAGCGTGTTCATCAAGGAGGCACGGCAGCACACCGGTGTCAGCGCGGGCGACATCACCGCGACCGAACGGCTGCGGGCCGAGTGGGAGACGCTGAAGACCCTGCACGCCGCCGCCCCGGGGCTCGCCCCCGAGCCGATCGCCTACTTCCGGGAATGGGAACACGAATTCCTGGTCACCGAGTTCATCGAGGGCCGCAACCTGAACGGGTGGACCGTCGCCCACAACCCCTGCATCAGAACGGCGCCCACGCCCGAGGACTTCGCCGACTACTTCGCGCGGTGCGAGCGGATCGTCGCGGAGACGGAAGAGGCCCTCGCCAGGCTGCACGCCCTCGGCTTCGTCTTCGTCGACGTCAGCCCCGGCAATGTGATGGCCACGGACGACGGTGGGATCCGGCTGATCGACTTCGAGGCGGCCGCGCGGACCGGCGCCGACTTCACGCCCATGGGCACACCGGGGTTCAGCCCCCCACACGACCTGGTGGGCGGGGACCCGGAGCGCTACGACCACTACGGACTGTGCGCGATCGCCCAGTTCCTGGTCTTCCCCCTGAACCTGGTCGTCCAGCGCAACCCCGACACGCTGACGCACCTGCGCCACGGCATCGAGGACACCGCGCCGGTACCGGACTCCCTGTGGTCGCGCGCCACCCGCTACCACCCGCCGCGCGAGACCCCACCGCTGCCCGCGCCCGAAGAGGTGGAGAGCGACCCCCTCGCGCATCTGGCCGCCCTGCGGGACGCCACCGCGGACGCCCTGGTGGCGATGGCCGATCCGGACCACGCGGAGCGGGTGTTCCCCACCGTCCCGGAAGGCTATCTGTCCAACACCCTGTGCCTGGCCTACGGCACCGCCGGTGTCCTGCACGCGCTGTCCCGGGCCGGACGGCCGCTCCCCGAGGGCGCGCTGGAACGGCTGCGGCGCGACGCCCTTTCCGCCGCGCCGACCCTGCCGCCCGGGCTGCACATGGGCCTGTCGGGCATCGCCTGGGTCCTCGCGGACCACGGGCTGCTCCAGGAAGCGGCCGACCTGCTCGCCACGGCCGACCTCCATCCCCTCACCACGCGGACCGCCACCCTCGCCGGAGGCGGCGCCGGTGTCGCCCTGGCCCATCTCGCCCTGTACGGCCGCACCGGCGACGAACACCACCTCGACCGGGCCCGGGCCCTCACCGCCGCGCTACCGCCCGACAGCGAGCTGACCGCGCGCCTCGGCCCCGACGACGCGGTCGGTCTGCTGCACGGCCGCAGCGGCATCGCCCTGCTGCTGCAGCAGCTCGCCCGGGTCACCGGGGACCGCGGCCCGCTCACCCGTGGCGTACGGCTGCTCCACGCGGAACTCGACCGCGCCTCCGACCCGGCGGCCCCCGACCTGTCCTTCCCGGTCTCCGAGACGGACCGCCGCGCGATGCCCTACCTGTACAGCGGCAGCGCCGGAGTCACCTTCGCGGTGTCCCGCTACACCGCCGCCGTGGACGACGAACGGCTGGCCGCCGCCCTGCCGCGGCTGCTCGCCCGGCTCGACTCGCGGTTCACCGCGATGCCCGGGCTGTACCAGGGGCTGTCGGGCCTCGGCCTGGCCCTGACCGAGCACGCCCGCCTCACCGGCGACGCCGAGGCCCGGCGGGCGGCGCTGCGGGTCGCGCGGGCGCTGTACGCCCACGCCGTGCCGCACGAGGACGGGGTGCGCTTCCTGGGCGACCAGACCTTCCGGTACAGCGCCGAACTCTGGAGCGGTTCGTCAGGGGTGCTGCTCTTCCTCAGCCAACTGCTCGACCCCGCCCCCGATCCGTTCTTCACCGTGGACGCGATCGCCGCACGGTCCTGAGAGGCCCCACGAGTTCCCGGCCGCGTCCGTCGGCCGGGTGTCACCGGCACATCCCATCAGTGAGAAGGAGACCGACCATGCCTCAGATCCTGGAACTGCAGGAGCTCGAGAACAGCCACGGACCCGACGAGGACGGCGTCGAGGAGTGGAGCACGCTCAGCGGGGTCTGCCAGAGCGACTTCAGCGCCGTCTGCTAGCAGCACCGGCGACGAGAGCGTCACGCCACCAGCGGGGAGGTGCCCGGACGCCGGGCACCTCCCCGCCCGGCCAAGGAGTCCGGCCTTGAACCAGATTCTGAAACTGCAGGAACTCGCGTCCGAGGTGAAGAGCGAGGAGGAGGGCGTGGTGGAGTTCAGCACGCCGAGCGTGGCCCTCTGCTCCCCGCCCTGGCTCACCACCCTCTAGCGACGCCGGTCCACGCCGGCAGCACGACGAGCGGGGCCCGTGCGGCGGGAAGACCCCGTCCGCACGGGCCCGCTCCAAGCCCCCGACTTCTCCTCTCTGGCTGGTCCCATGAACGATGTCACCGCCGTACCCGAGACCCCGCCGTTGAGCCGGGAGCGGTTCGCCGGGCTGCTCGACGCGGGGACCTCCGTCGAACGCCGGTGCCTCCTGTACGAGCTGACCGGCGGCATCCCGGGCTGGCTCGCCACGCTGGCCCCGCTCACCGACCCCGAACTGCGCGAGCTGGCCCGCACCGGCCTGTTCCCCGGCCCGCTCCCGCAGCACGCCCGCGAGCCCGACCGGCTCGGCCCGGTCGAGCGAGACGTCGTCCGGGCGGCGGCCGTGCTGGGCGACCCGTTCGACCCGGCGCTCGCCGCCGCCGTCGCCCGCCGCGGGGCGGCCGCCGTGCTCCCCGCCCTGGACGTACTCGCCGAGCGGGGCATCATCAGCCCCCATACGGTCGGCACGCCGCTCTTCCGGTTCCGCCACCCGCTGCTGCGAGCCGTCGTGTACGCCCGGATCCCGCCCGGCGCCCGGATCGCCGCCCACGCCCGGGCCGCCGAGGTGCTGGACGAGACCGGAGCCGAGCCCGCCCAACGGGCCGTCCATGTCGCCCGGTCCGCCGCCCCCGGCGACCTCTCCACGGTACGGCTGCTCGCCGACGCGGCGGACCACGTCCTCGGCTCCGCCCCGGAACGTGCCGTGGAATGGCTGCGCGCCGCCCGCCGGATCGCTCCCTTCGACGCGCCGCCCGCGCTGCGCCGCCGACTCGTGCTCGCGCTCTGGCGGGCGGCGGAGCGCGCGGGGGACCACCGCCTGTGCCGCGAACTGCTGCCGGAACTCGGCGACCTGGAGGACGCCACGGCGGTGGCCGAGCTGCGCGCCCGTCTGGCCATCGACCTCGGCCGGCACGACGAGGCGCGCGACCTCCTCACCGCGGGCCTGCGGGCCGCCCCCGAGGACAAGGCCCCGCCCCTGCGCCTGCGGCTCGCCCTGCTGGCGGCCGTCCGCGGCGAACTCCCCGCCGTACGGGAGCTGCTGGCCGAGGACAGGGGACCGGAGGCGGCGGCCGTCGTGGCGCTGGCCGGCGCGGTGGCCGGGCACACCGCCGACTACCGCGCGGGGGCGGCCGCCGCGGCGGCCTTCCTGCGCGCCATGGACGCCGCGGCACTGGCGGAGCACGTCGAGACCGTCGTCCGGCTGGGCTGGGCGGCGCACGTCGCCGAGGACTTCTCCGCCGCCGCCGGTCTCTTCGCCCGGGGAGTCCGGGCGGCGCGCCGGGCCGGACGGTCCGGTGCGCTGCCCCGGCTCCTGCTGGGGCACGCCTGCGCGCTGCTCGCCCTGGGGAGGCTGGCGGAGGCGTTGCGGTCGGCGGAGGACTGCGAGGCACGCGCGAGCACGCTGCACCGCCCCGACCTGGCCGGGTTCGCCCGGCTGCTCCGCGCGTCCGCCCTCACCTGGCGCGACGGCTGCCCGCGTACGGGGGCCGCGGCCGCGGCCGCGGCGCCGGCCGCGGTCGAGCGGCTGTGGTGGGCCGTTCTGCCGCCCGAGGCCGGCCGTCGGCCGCCGGGGAACGAGGGCCACGACGGCCCCGGCGGCTCCGGCAGCCGCGACGGCGATGACGGCCCCGGCGGCCCCGCCGGCCCCATCAGCCACGACGCCCCCGGCAGCCCCGACAGCCCCATCAGCCACGACGCCCCCGACAGCCCCGACAGCCCCATCAGCCACGACGCCCCCGACAGCCCCGACAGCCCCATCAGCCACGACGCCCCCGACAGCCCCGACAGCCCCGGCAACCTTGAAGGCTCTGGCGTCCTTGAAGGCTCGGGGGCCGGCGTGCCGCGCACCGCGCCCGGGCGACGCGCGCGCGACCTGTACGCCAGGGCGGAGGCCGCCGACGACGGCCGCGCGCTGCCGCTGCTGCGCGAGGCCGCGTCCGGCTTCGCCGACCGGCGCATGGCCCTGTGGGAGGGCCACACCCGTCTCCTGCTGGCCCAGCGGCTGGCCCGCGCCGGGGAGCTGTCGGCGGCCGCCGAGGAGGCGGGGCGCGCCAAGGCGCTGGCGGTGGCGACGGGATCCGGCCGGCTGCGGCGGCTGGCCATCGACCAGCAGCGTGCGATCGGGGGGCGCCGGCCCAGGGTCGGCGCCGCCGCCACGCCCGCGCTGTCGGTCCGGGAGTCGGAGATCGTCCGGATGGTCCGGCTGGGCATGCCGAACCGCGATATCGCGGACACCCTGGTGATCTCCGTGAAGACCGTCGAGGCCCATCTCACCCGCATCTTCCGCAAGACCGGCGTACGGTCCCGGACGGCTCTGGCCGCGGCCGGGGCGGGCGGCACCGCACCCGGCTGATCAGGGCCGTCCGGCCCGCGACCCCTGAGGCACGCGCGGGGCCTGCGCCGTCCAGTGACCGACGAGTGCCGCGTACGCCGGGCTGGTGGCGCTGAGTTCGGCGTGGCTGCCGAGGACGGGGCGCTCTCCGTCGAGGAGCAGGACGCGCCGGGCCCGGGCCGCCGTGGTCAGCCGGTGGGCGATCACGACGAGTGTGCCTGGGCGGGCCGCGAAGGCGGTTTCCGCCACGGCCTCCGCCGCCATGTCGAGATGGCTGGTCGCCTCGTCGAGGACCACGACCCGGGCCGGTGAGGCGTACACCCGCGCCAGCGCGATGAGCTGGCGCTCTCCGCTGGAGAGCGTGCCGGCCGGGTCCGGCACCTCCGCGTCGTAGCCGCCGAGGCGGGCGACGAGCTCCCGCGCCCCGACCGCCGCCACGGCCCGGTCCAGCGCGGCGGTGTCCAGGTCCGGCGCGAGATAGCGGAGGTTGTCGCCGACCGTGCCGGGGAAGACGTACGCCTCCTGGGGCAGCAGCGCCACCCGCCCCGCCCGGACCGGCTGCCCGGCCATCGTCACCGTGCCGTCGAGCGGCGTCTCGACCCCGGCGAGGAGTCCGGCGAGCGTCGACTTGCCGATGCCGCTGGGGCCGACGATCGCGAGGTGGTCGCCGGAGGGGACGACCAGGTCCAGCCCGCGCAGCACCGGTGCGGCGTGCGGCCCGTAGGCGAATGTCAGGTTCCGGACCTCCAGGTCTCCCTCCCGTGGCGCCTCTGCCACCACGCCCGGAGCCGGCACCGGCACCGGCACCGGCACCGGCACCGGCACGGGATCGTTCGAAACATCCGGTACATCCGGTACGTCCGAGGCCGCGGCCAGCCGGCCGCTCAGGACGCGCAGTTGGCTCCAGTATCCGGCGACCGAGCCGGTCATCAGCTCGAGGGCGGGCACCAGATACACCGTGACGTACATGACGGCGCCGACGACCGCCCCGGCCGAGACGCCGCCCCGCTGCACCAGCGCGGGTGCGGTCAGCAGGATCAGCAGCACCGGAAGCTGGCCCCCGACGAGGACGACCGGGGTGCGGACGGCGCCGGCCCGCGCCACGGCGAGGGCCGTCGCGACGGAGGCGTCCGCGGCGTCCCGCACATCGGAGGCCGCACGTTCCTCGGCACCCAGCGCCGTGATGTCCCGCCCGGCCGCGAGGACCTCGCCGGTGACGGCGGCCACCCGCTCCTCGGCGGCGAGAAAGTTCTGCCGGCGGCGGATGACCGTCCGCATGCTCACCAGGAAGACCACGACGGCCACCGCCAGCGGCACCCCGACCAGGGCCGCCAGGAGCGGGTCGAGCACGGCCAGGCCGGTGAGCGCGGCGACCAGGGTCACGGCCAGCGGCCGCGCCGTACGCAGCAGCGCCCCCACGATCCCGCGCACCGCGTCGACCTGGCCGGTCAGCCGTGCCACATCCGTCGCGTCAGCGGTGCGGACCCGGTGAACGGCGGCGTACAGAGTGCCGTGCACGAGCCGTCGGACGAGTTCGTCGCGCAGCGGTTCGACGATGTGGGACAGCGGCTCGAAGACGGCGCGCTCGGCGGCGGCCCGGAGGGCATAGAGCACGCCGAGCAGGGTCAGCCAGGCGAGTCCCGTGGCCGGGCGCCCGTCCAGGAATCCCTGGTCCAGGGCGCGCCCCAGCACCCAGCCGGAGGCCAGCGCCGGAGCCGCCTCCACGGCCGACCAGGCGGCGACGCGGAGCGCCGGGGCGCGGGTGCCGCGCAGCGCGGCGCGCAGCAGGCGCAGCCCGGGGCGCCAGTCGGCGATCTCGGTCACGACGGCTCCTCCTCGACGGCGGACTCCTCGACGGCGAACACCGCCCGGTAGGCGGGGTCCGACCAGAGTTCGGTGTGCGGGGCCACCGCGCGGACGCGGCCGTCGGCGAGCCATACGACGAGGTCGCAGCGGGCGGCGGTGGTGACCCGGTGGGCCACGACGAGCCTCGTCCGGCCCGCCAGCGCGCCCGTGACGGCCTCGCTGACCTCGGCCTCGGTGACCGTGTCCAGGCCCGAGGTGGCGTCGTCGAGGACGTACACATGAGCGTCGTCCCGGGCCAGCGTCCTGGCGAGGCCGACGCGTTGCCGTTCGCCTCCGGACATCGGGGCGGAGTGCAGCGGCGTGTCGTAGCCGTCGGGCAGGCGCCGGACGAAACCGTCCGCGCGCGCGAGGCGGGCGGCGCGTTCCACCGCCGCGCGGGAGGTGTCCGGGCGGCCGTACGCGATGGTGTCGTGCAGCGTCGTCCCGATGAGCAGGGGGCGCTCGAAGGCGTAGGCGACGGCGCGGCGCAGCTCGGCCGCGGTCAGGTCGCGCAGGTGGACGCCGTCGAGGAGCACCTCGCCCTCGTCCGGTTCGGTGAGCCGGCCGGGCAGGCCGGCGAGCAGGCTCTTGCCCGAGGCCGTCCGGCCCACGAGGGCGACCGAGAGGCCGGCCGGGACGTCCAGGTCGACGCCGTCCAGCAGGGTCTCGCCGTCCCGCCGCACGGTGACCTTGCGCAGGCTCAGCGAGCCACGGACACCGGCCGGGCCCCCGGCGCTCCCCCGGCCGTACACCGGGGGCGGGGCGGCGAGGGTGGCCGCCACCCGATCCGCGGCCGCCCTGGCCTGGGCCAGCGTGAGCTGCGCCTCGATCTGCCGCAACGCCTGGAAGGCGAGTTGGAGGTATCCGGCGACGGCGAGCAGCTGGCCCGACGACAGCCGGCCCTGGGTGACGCCGAGTCCGGCGATGGCGAGCACGAGTGCCTCGGTCAGCGACAGCAGCAGGCCGAACTGCCAGACGGTGCCCCGCTGGATCCGCCACATCCGCCGGCCCACGGCCGACAGCTCCGACAGCGGCTCCAGCACGCGCGCCCGCTCGGCGTGGAGCGTGCCGGAGGCCCGTACGGTCCGGGCGCCGGAGAGCGCGGTGAGGAGCCGGTTCGCGATCTCGCCCTGGGCGGCCAGATACGCGGAGTGGGTCTCGGTGACCCGGCCGATGAAGCGGCGGGCGACCACGACCGCGATCGGGGCCGCCAGGCTGAAGGCCAGGGCCGAACGCCAGTCCGTGGTCCACAGCCAGGCGAGCGCCACGAGCGAGCCGGACAGCGTCACCGTCCACTGCGCGAGGGCCACGGGCACCATCCCGGCTTGCACGGCCGCCTGGGTGACCTGGGTGACGGACTCGCCGTGCGGCTGGGGCCGCCTGGCTCCGAGGCCGATGAGGTGCCGCGCGAGGCGCATGCGGAGCCGGCGGGCGTCGCACGCGGCGCCGAAGGTGCCCAGGGGCATCAGGAGGGCCTCGCAGACCCCGCCGACCGCCACCACCACCGCCCACTCCACCGCGGGACCCGGATCGCTCGACCCGCGCAGGACGCCGTCCACCGCGGCCGCGAGCAAGGCGGGGGTGAGGAGGACGGTGGCGCTGCGCAGCAGCATCAGGGCGGCGAGGAGAGCGAGTCGGCCTCGGCTGTGCCGTACGGAATCCCACAGCAGACGGCGGCCGGAGGGGGCGGGCGGGGAAGACGGGGCGGGTGAGGCGGCGGGAGGCTCAGCCAACGGGCTGCCTCCCCGCGTCGGCGGCGCTCTCGCGTTCGGTCTGCTCGGCCTGCTCTGTCGTCTTCTCCGTCTTCTCCGCCTTCTCGGTCTTCTCCGCCTTCTCGGTCTTCTCGGTCTTCTCCAATACGCGGGCGGCGACCTTCAGGATCGCCGGCAGACCGGGCATGCCGGACTGGCTGACGGTGCCCCGGTGGGCCGAGACGGCGGGGCCCATGGGCACCAGGTGGTACCCGTCCTCCTCCAGAAGTCGAAGGTTGCGCTGAACCGCGGGCCGGAGCAGGGCGTTCTCCGGGATGCTCGGGGCGATCAGCACCGGTGCTCCCGTGCACAGGACGGTGGTGAGGGCGAGGCTGTCGGCCATGCCGGCCGCGCACTTCGCGACGAAGTTGGTGGTGGCCGGGGCGGCGATCACGAGGTCCGGCCACTCGGCCAGCTCCTGGTGGGGCACGACCCCCCGTTCGGTGGGCCAGTCGGGGCCCTCGACCGGGGCCTGGGTCAGGGCGGCCAGCGCGTGCCGGGACACGAGCCGGTCCGCGGAGTGGGTGAGGCAGACGCGGACGGACCAGCCGTAGCGGAACCGCAGGGCCAGGACCCATTCGGGAAGAGCGGTGACGCCGATGGCGCCGGAGGAGACGAACAGGACGCGTCCCCGCCCGAGCGTCACCCTGGGCAGCCCCCGTGGAGGGGCGGGGCGCTCGGCGGAGACCCGCGTCGCGCCCTCGTTCTGCGGTTCCGGCACGGTGGTTCCTCTCAGCCGATCGGAGATGTGTACGTCGGGTCGGGCTGGGTCGGGTGCGTCTCGGCGCGTCAGACGTCCGTACGCCCGCAGGTGCCGTCGCACGTGACGCCGCCGCATGTGCCGAGGCAGGTGAACCAGCAGATGGCGGCTGTCTCCTCCTCGCTGGGCAGGAGTTGCAGCGCGTCGAGGTCGGTGTCCATGCGTTCTCTCTCCTCTGTCGGTGGTGTGTCGTGGTGTGTAGCCGGTGGGTCTCGCCGGCTGTCCGGGGTCAGGACAGCGGCATCCAGGGCCGCGGCCCGCCGTGGGCGAGCCTCAGCAGGAAGTGGATCGGTCCGCCGAGGCCGGTCTGGTGGTCCGCCCGGACCGCGGAGCCCGTCTCGTCCGGGATGAGGAGCAGGCCGTCCCGGACGGTGTGCCGCTGGTGCAGCACGGCGGCCAGGTCCTCGGCCCAGCGGCGGTACGGCCCGTCGGGAACCGCCTCCGCGAGGTCGAGCAGGAACTCGCCGTCGCCCGCGAGCCCGTGGCAGGCGGCGGTGGGTGAGGACCAGCGGACCCGGTGGACGGCCACGGCAGCCTCCCGCGCCGGCCCCAGGAAGGAGTCGTCGCCGGTGGCCAGAGCCAGCCCCAGGAGGAACGTGCCGACTCCGGAGGAGCCGCTGCACCAGTGGTAGAGGAGTCCGGTGCCGGGCGGCTGCGCCGCGTCGGAGCGCCATCGGGCACCCCAGGGGCCGCGCTCCGCCTCGGCCACCAAGGTCCGCCCCGCGGCGGTCGCGAGGTCGGTGTACCGGCGGTCCCCGGTCTCCCGCGCGGCGTACAGCAGGAAGGCTCCGACCCCGGCCACACCATGGGCGAAACCGAGGTGGCGGGCACCGGCCAGCGCGGAGTCGAAGTCGTCCGGCACCGGCCACCACACGCCCCGCGAGGTGGTCTCCGCCACCGCCACCAGGCGGTCCGCGCACTCCCCCGCGCGTGCCAGGAACTCCGCGCGCCCGGTGCGGTGCCAGAACCGCAGGTGGGCCAGGCCGGCTCCGGCCACCCCGTGGCACACGTCGGGGTTGGGCCAGGACACGGGTACGGACAGGGCGAGCCCGGTGGCGCGGTCGGCGAGGCCGGTGTCACCGAGGTGGCGCGCGGCGTCGTACAGCGCCCAGGCGGTACCCGAGCGGCCGAAGTACAGGCCGGGAAGGGCGCGGGGCGCTTCCGCGCTCCTGGCGTCGATCCAGTCGGCGACCCGCGCGATCGCGTCGCGCAGACCGGCCCGGTCCAGCAGTTCGTCGGCGCGGACGAGGGCCGCCAGGACACCCGCCGCCCCGTGCTGAACGGCGCACGGGTCGGCCTTGTCGCCGAAGGGCCCGGCGGGCCACAGCCGCTCCGCCCCGCCGGCCGGGTCCGCCATGCCCCGCAGCACGTACGTGAGCCCGTCGTCGACGAGCCGCAGCCACTCGGCCCGCCCGGGCGGCCGCGCGACATCCGCCGCGGCCACCGTGGCCGACACCGCGGCCGTGGTGGGGGTCCGGGAGCGCCCCGGCTCGCGCAGGCCGTCGAGGAAGTCCAGGACGCGCCCCACGCTCCAGCGCCGCGCCGGGTCCTCCCGGGTGAGGCCGAGCACGGCGGGCGCCAGCAGCCGCGCGGCGGGCCGCTCGCCGGCGACCGCGTCCAGCAGCCGGCGGATCCGCTCGCCATGCGCGCGGCCGACCGGCCCGCCGCCCCGTCCGCCGCCCCGTCCGCCGGCCCGTTCGCCGCCCCGTCCGCCGGCCCGTCCGTCGGCCGCGAAGACCGGCGCGACGCCGGTGGCCAGGTAACACAGCACCGCGCCGAGCGAGTAGAGGTCCGACTCCGGGCCGAACGCGGGGCCGTAGCGCGGTCCGGCCTCCTGCTCCGGGGAGGCGAAGCCGGGGGTCATCGCCCGGGTGGTCCACATGCCGGGGGCAGTCGCCCACTCCGGGTCGATCAGCACCAGCCGCCACTCGGGGGTGACCATCACGTTGTTCGGCGTGAGGTCCTGGTGGACGAGGCCCCGGCGGTGCACCTCGGCGAGCAGCCGGGCCAGGTCCCGCGCCACCTCGACGGCCTCGGCGGGCGCCATCCCGCCGTCGTCCGGCGCCTCCACCACGCGCGTCCGTACCCACCGCGCGAGCGGTTCCCCGTCGACCAGGCCCTCGACCAGGAAGGCATGCCCGTCCTGGTCGAACTCGTGCACCAACTCCGGGCAGACACCGGCCAGGCCGGACAGGTTCCGGGCCTCGCGGCGCAGCAGCGCCCGGGCGTCCTCGCTGGTCAGACCGCCGCCCACATGAGCCCTCGCCTGTTTGACGACGACCTCCCGCCCGGTCTTGCGGTCCAGCGCCCGGTAGACACCGCCGCGCGCGGAGTGGCGGATCGCCTCCCGCACCTCGAACCGGTCGGCCAGCAGCACCGGCCCGGGCTCGGCCGGAGGCTTCGCCGCCCGCCCCGGGGGCCCGTCGAGCGGCAGGACCGCCCACCCGGGCGGGGCGAACCACGCCGTGCGGTGGTCGGTCACCAGGGTGCCGTCGGGTGCCTCGATCCGCGCCTCGTAGGAGCCGTCGTCGGTCAGCACCGGCTTCCCGAGGAACGCGCCGTACCGATAATGGACCAGGCTGCCCTTGCGGTACGGGCGGTCGGAGAGGATCGCCGGACCCGGCAGCCCTGCCGTCGCCGCGTCCAGCTCCTCGGCCAGCGATCTGAAGCGGTCGTCGTCGCGGGGGTACGCGGTGATGATCTTGCCGCACTGGGCGCGGTCGCAACCGGCCGACGTCATCTCGTCGACCAGCCGGACACTTCCGGCGAACTTGAAGGCGCACCCCGCGGCGACGAGCACCTCGGCGGCGCGGTGCAGAACGTGCGGCACCGACAGCGGTGTCGCCGACACATGGAGCTTCCAGCCCTGGATCCGCGCCCGATGGGCCGGCGGGCTGACGTGACACCAGGTGTCGTCCTCCTCGAACGTCCAGTCCTCCGCGTCCAGTTCGGCGAGGACGGACCGCACGACGCTGTGCAACGGGAAAGTGAGCACGGAACGGCCTTCTGCCTTCTGTCCGGTTCGATGGGAGGCGCGGATCGGCGCGGCACCCATCGTGTCCGCGCGGCGCCGGCCTCGACATCGGGGGAATCCCCACAACGCCGCCGCCCACGCCGAGCGGCCTCCGGAACCGCGCCGACGGCGCGACCCGCCACCAGCCGCTCAGCCACCAGGGGAAGACGAGCGACCCACCTGGAGCCGGCTGACCACGCCGGAACAGGTCACGGCCGGTCCTTCCGGCCGCGTGCCCGCCGGAAGCGCTCCAGGCCCTCGGCGAGCCCCACCACCGGGTCGGGGTAGTCGAGCGCGGCGCGATCGGGTCCCGGCAGCTTCCAGGGCTCGTGCACCGCGGGGGCTCCGACACCCTCCAGCTCGGGCACCCAGTGGCGCACATACGCGCCGTCGGGGTCGTACCGCCTGGCCTGGGTGACGGGATTGAGCACCCGGTTGGGCCGGGTGTCGGTGCCGGTTCCGGCCACCCACTGCCAGTTGAGCTGGTTGTTGGCCACGTCCCCGTCGACCAGCCAGTACAGGAAGTGGGCGGCGCCGACGCGCCAGTCGACGTAGAGCGTCTTGGTCAGGAAGCTCGCGGTCAGCAGCCGGGCGCGGTTGTGCATCCAGCCCTCGTGCCGGAGCTGCCGCATCGCCGCGTCGATCACCGGGTAGCCCGTACGGCCCTCCTTCCACGCCTCGATGTCGGCCTCGGCGGTGCGTCCGGTGCGCCAGCGGTCGTGTCTGGTGCGGTAGTCGGCGCGGGCGGCGCCGGGGCGGGCGGCGAGGACCTGGCGGTGGAAGTCGCGCCAGGCGAGCTGCCTGACCAGCGCCTCGGCACCCGGGCCGCCGTGGCGGCGGGCGCGGTGGACGAGTTCCACCGGGGACAGGGTGCCGAAGTGAAGGTGTGCGGAGAGCCGGGACGTGGCGTCGGCGGCCAGGTCGTCGCGGGTGTCGGCGTACGCGTCCAGGCCGTGCCGCCAGTAGGCGGTCATCCGCCTCCGGCCCTCGCTCTCCCCTCCGGCCGGGAGGGCGGGCGAGACACCGGTGACCTCACCGCGGGCGGGCAGCGGCTCGCCCATGACGGCGTCGGGGACGCGGACGCGGCGCGGGGCGGCCACGGCGGCGCGCAGCGGGGCCCGGGCCCACTGCCGGTAGTACGGGGTGAACACCGCGAAGTGGTCCGACGAGGACGGCGTCACCTCGCCGGGCGGCACGGCCACGGTCACCGCGTCGTGGACGAGCAGGCGGCGCCCCTCGCGCTCCAGGGCCCGCCGGAGCCGCTCCTCGCGCCGCGTGGCGAAACGGCTGTGCGCCGCCGCCATGCGCACCTCGTCCGCGCCCGCCTCGCCCGCCACCCGGCACACCTCCTCCACCAGGTCGCCGGAGCGCACCACGAGCCGTCCGCCGCGCTCGCGCAGGGACGCGTCGAGGTCGGCCAGGCAGTCCGCGAGGAAGGCGCCGCGATTGGGGGCGGCGAACCCCGCCGCCGTCACGGCGTCGTCGCGTACGAAGAGCGGGACGACCGCGTCGGCGGCCTCCAGCGCCGCGCGCAGCGGCGGATGGTCGTGCAGCCGCAGGTCCGAGGTGAACAGGACGACCGGGACGGGCATGGGTCTCAGTTCCCCTCCGGGGGACGGCGGCGGTCGGCGCGGACGGCCGAGTCCTCGACGGACGGGGCCGCTTCGCCGGACGGGGTCGCTTCGGACCCGCCGCCCGGCCCGGCATCGGCCGGCCGGGGGGCGGGCCGGCGCTGCTGCCGCGCGCGTTCGGCGGCGCGGACGATATTGCGGGCCATGCCGCCGAAGACGACCGCGTGGAAGGGCGAGACGCCCCACCAGTACAGATGGCCGAGCAGTCCGCGCGGGTGGAACAGGGCCCGCTGCCGGTAGTTCGCGCCCCCGGCCCCGTCGTCGTAGACGTACATCTCCAGCCAGGCCAGTCCGGGCAGCCGCATCTCGGCGCGCAGCCGCAGCAGCCGCCCGCGCTCGATCTCCTCCACCCGCCAGAAGTCCAGCGAGTCGCCGGCCCGCAGCCGCCGGGCGTCCCGCCGCCCCCGGCGCAGGCCCACGCCGCCGACGAGGCGGTCGAGCCAGCCGCGCACCGCCCAGGCCAGCGGGAAGGAGTACCAGCCGTTCTCCCCGCCGATGCCCTCGACGACGTCCCACAGCGCGTCGGGCGCCACGTCCGCGTGACGTTCCCGTACGTCGCCGTAGAGGCTGCCGCCGGCCCAGTGCGGGTCGGTGGGCAGCGGATCGCTCGGGGCGCCCGGCACGGAGGCGGACGACCAGCGGGTGGCGACCTGCGCGTCGCGCACGCGCTGCAGCGCCAGGACGACCGCCTGGTCGAAACCGATCGGATGGCCGGGCGGGCTGGGCACATACCGCTCGATGTCCCGGTCCCGGCACACCACCTCATGGCGCAAGGACTCCGTCAGCGGACGCGCGATCGAGGCCGGCACGGGGGTCACCAGGCCGATCCAGTGGCTGGACAGGCGGGGTGTGAGCACCGGCACGGGCAGGATCAGCCGCCGGGGCAGCCCGGCCACGGCGGCGTAGCGGCGCATCATCTCGACGTACGTGAGCACCTCCGGGCCGCCGATGTCGAAGGCCCGGTGCACCTCGGGCGGCAGCGCCGCGCAGCCCACCAGGACACGCAGGACATCCCGTACGGCGATCGGCTGGATCCGGGTGCGCACCCAGCGCGGGGTGACCATCACCGGCAGCCGCTCGGTGAGGTAGCGCAGCATCTCGAAGCCGGCCGATCCGGAGCCGATGATGACGGCGGCGCGCAGAACGGCCGTCGGCACGCCGGATCCGAGCAGGATGCGGCCCACCTCGGCGCGGGACCGCAGGTGCGGCGACAGCTCGCGCTCGGGCACGCCGGCCGGGGTCAGCCCGCCCAGGTAGACCAGCCGGCGGACGCCGGCCCGCCGCGCCCGCTCGCCGAAGATCCGCGCCGCCTCGCGGTCGGTGCGCTCGAAGTCACGGCCGGTGCCGAGCGCGTGCACCAGGTAGTAGGCGACGTCCATCCCCTCCATCGCCGCCGCCACCGAGCCGGCGTCGGTGACATCGCCCCGTACGACCTCCACCCGGCCGGCCCACGGCTGATCGCGCAGCTTGCGCGGCGTACGGACCAGGCAGCGCACCCGGTACCCGGCGTCCAGCAGCTCCGGCACCAGCCGGCCGCCGATGTACCCACTCGCCCCCGTCACCAGACAGGTCGCCACCTCACGCCCCGCCGCCCGGTCCCCGGTCTCCGCCATGACCACCTCACCGTCCGGCCGCACGCTCTCTCCCTCCACCCTGCCGCCGGCTCACCCGGAGGCGCCCCATGCGCGCGGCATTCGGGTGAAGTGTTCCGGGCGGACAATATCTGTGCTCGCGGAGTGAGAAATCGACGCAGCGCGCGCTGAACATTTCTGAGACAACAACGGAGCGTAATGATTCAGCATGTGCAGCCGAATATGCCGTGCTACCGTCGATGCCAGTTGCAGTTGTGGTTCCCGAAAACTACAGGCGCCCCCACTGACCTTCCAGGCCGGTGGGAGTTCCTTTGTATTTCCGGTCACTTTCCGGACGGGGTAATCATCGCGGCGACGCGGAGCCCGCGCAGTGCGGAGTTCCGGACACTGCCCCGAAGGAGATGTGACACATGGCTACTGGCACCGTGAAGTGGTTCAACGCGGAAAAGGGTTTCGGCTTCATCGAGCAGGACGGTGGCGGCGCCGACGTGTTCGCCCACTACTCGAACATCGCCACCCAGGGTTTCCGCGAGCTCCTGGAAGGCCAGAAGGTGAGCTTCGACGTCGCCCAGGGCCAGAAGGGCCCGACGGCGGAGAACATCGTTCCCGCCTGACGCCGACGCGCACGTTTCGCGACTGGGGCCCGCACTTCGGAGTGCGGGCCCCGACTCGTTCCACGGCAGGGGAAAATTCTCCGGCACGCCACGCTCCCCGGCCCGGCCGGCGCCGCAGGCCCTCGCAGACCCGGCCGGCATCGCCGACCCGGATCACGGCGCCCGTTTCAGCGCCTCAGCCGGCGAGCATTTCCCCTCCGGCCGAATCCGCTCTCGAATTGTTGAGGGCTCGACCGGCGCGCGCCGGTCGAGCCCTCAACGCGTTCCGCGTCCGGTCGGCAGGACGGCGCCTCCCGGCCCGACCTGGAGTGCGTGACTCATGAGGCATGACTCATCAGACGTGACTCATGAGACGTGACTCATGAGTCGGAGTAGCTGAAGTCTCCGACGGTCCAGGCGCTGACATCCTTGATCGCGACCCGGTACATCCCTCCCGTCTCGGGGATCCCCATGCTGCCTTGCAGGATCCGGGCGACATGAAAGTGCAGATGCGTGGGCGGCTCGCCACGGCCGGGCCGGTCCCGCGTCTCGTCGGCGGTGAAGACACCGGAGAAGGGGCCGAGGCGGTCCGAGTCCCTCAGGATCTCCGACACGCGCTGCCTCCACACGGCTTCGGGAGCCAGCCGTCCGGTGATGACGGCGCCGCCGGCGACCACGGTCAGGGACATCTGATTGCTCTGCTCGGACTCGACCATGGCGGCCACATCGACGAGCAGTTCGTCAGCGTTCGACATGAGAGCCGATTTTATTCATCGATCGGGCCGGCTGTACCCCGCTGGACGCGGCGGCGAACGCGCCGATGCCTCCCGTCGGGGTGCGGCCCCGAGCCGATCGGGTGACCAGGCGCACACCCGCTGGCACGGACGGCAGGTTAACGAGGACCCGCACAGAACAAAATCTATGCTCGCCAGAGTAGACATTGGGGCGCGACCTGGTTAAGGTTTCTCTCGTAGACAGAGTCGAGCGAGACCCGACAGAGACGAACTGGCGGGTAGAGGTACATGAAGTTCGCAGGGCCGGTGCGGCTGCGGAGTCGCGAAGCCAGGTTGTCTTCAGGAGGGCGACGGGACTGGCGGCCGCACCGGGCAGCACTGAGTGGATGACCCGGCAAAGAACGGAGGAAGCGGACGCCATCAGGATCGCCCGGGCCCGGGAAACCGGCCCGGGTACCGCAAGACCCCGGATTGGAAGGTGGTCCCCGGTCACGCAGCCGCGATCCCCGCGATCCCGCCCTCCGTGGGCGGCGTAGCGGAAAACAGAAGGTCGGCACAGCAGTAGGGCCGACAGATGGTGTTGAATTTCCTTCGGGGCCCTGGTGCGTACGGCACCAGGGCCCCTCGACGCGTTGCTCAACGAGGTGAGAATGACAGCAGACAATCCGCTCAGCGATCGTCTGGACGACGACGACTACCCCGCCTACACCATGGGCCGGGCAGCAGAGATGCTCGGCACCACCCCCGGCTTCCTCCGCGCCATCGGTGAGGCCCGCCTCATCACCCCGCTCCGCTCACAGGGCGGGCACCGCCGGTACTCCCGCTACCAACTGCGGATCGCCGCCCGCGCCCGCGAACTCGTCGACCAGGGCATGCCGGTCGAGGCCGCCTGCCGCATCGTCATCCTCGAGGACCAGCTCGAGGAAGCCCAGCGCATCAACGAGGAATTCCGCCGCGCCGCGGCCGAACAGCACAACAGCTCCCCATGAGCCCCGCCCGGGCACAGCCGGCGCCGCAGCACAGCAGCGGAGCCCTGACTGAGCTGGAGCGCGACCCCGGGGGGTTTCAGTAGGCAGCTACCGCGTGATCTCCGGGATCGATGAGAGGCCAGGCATGAGGATGCCGTTGGCCTGCAAGCCGCCTTCTCCAAGGCACCCGGGAATCCACGTGCTCACGCAGATCGCCCGCTGGAGTGCCGGAGAGCCCAGCAAGGCAGGCAAGCGGCGACATCACCGCCCAGCGACGGAGCAGCGCCCCGCACCAGCTATCCGCCATGCGTGCCAAGTCCGTGGCGTGCGATCGAGCCCCGGCACAGCCGCCGGAAGGGCCCTCTGTCACCGCGCTTGACCTCGCTAGGCTTTCCCCCATTACTACGCCGCCCCGTGACCCGGAGGACTCCACGTGACGCCGACTGCCGCCAAGCCCGGCCCTCTGGCGCGTCGCGAGCACTGGTTCCAGCCGCGCCGGTCCGGTTTCCGGTGGGAGCAGGAGGGCCTTGAGCACGTACGACAGCTGATGCCGAACGCCGAGCCGTACCGGGCGTGGGCGACGTTCCGGTTCACCGGTGTCACAGGCCGGGTCAACGAGTGCGATCTGCTGATCGCCGTGCCCGGCGGCGTGTACCTGCTGGAGCTGAAGGGACACCCGGGCCGCGTGGTGAACCACGGGGACACCTGGCAGTTCCACGGTGACCGGGTGCGGACGCTGCGTAACCCGCTGCACCTCACCGACCTCAAGGCCAAGGAGCTCAAAGCACAGCTGGAGCGTGCCGCACACGCGGCGGGAATCCCCGAGGCGAAGATCCCCTACATCAAGCCGGCGGTCTTCCTGCACGACCCCGACCTGGTGAGCGAGCTGGACGAGTTCCAGCGCGCGTCGGTGTACGGACGCAACGGCGGCACGAGCGGCCTGCCCGGCATCTGGGACGGTCTGCTCGGGCTGCCGCCCGAGCGGGAGAGCTGGCGCGTCACCCCGCAGGACAGCCAGCGGCTCGAAATGCTGATGAAGCGTATCGGGATCAGCCACTCCACCAGCCACCTGCGCTTCGGAGACGACTGGCGGCTCGCGCCGCGCGCGCTGGACGCGGGCCCCGGCTGGGAGGACCGGGTCGCCGTGCGCGACGACGGCCTGGTCAAGGAGAGCGGCAGGGTCCGGATCTATCTGTCGGGCCAGGCGGCGTCGGCGGAGCAGCGCGGCCGGGTGGACCGGGCGGCCCTGCGCGAGTACCAGGTGCTCCAGGGCATCAATCACCGCGGCATCGTCCAGGCCGTCCAGATCCGCGAGCACCAGGGCGGCCCGGCGATCCTCTTCCGACACCGGGAGTCGGACCTGCGGCTCGACGCGTACCTGGACGCGTACGGCGACCGGCTCACTCCCGCCGTGCGCCTGGACCTGGTGCGCCAGCTCGCCGAGGCCGTCCGCTACGCCCACAACCGATCGCTCTACCACCGGGCGCTGTCGGCGCGCTCGGTGTACGTGTCCGCGCGTGAGGACGGCACGGAACCGGTGCTGCGGATCGCCGACTGGCAGACCGCTGCCAGGGACTTCGACACCACCTCGCACCTCAGCCTCGGGCAGACACCGCTGGATTCGGGGCTGGTGGCGGACATCGCCCAGGTGTACCTCGCCCCGGAGGCCGCCAGGGAGTTCGCCGACCCGGTGGACCTCGACGTCTTCGGCATCGGAGCCGTCTCCTATCTGCTGCTGACCGGCAAGCCGCCCGCCGACGCACGGGGCGCCTTGGTGGACCGCCTGGCCGCAGACGGCGGGCTCCATCCGTCCGCGGCGTCCGACAGCGTCTCCACGACGCTGGACGACCTGGTCTTCCGGGCCACCGCCTCCGACGTGCAGAACAGGCTGTCGTCCGCCGAAGAGTTCCTGCGGCTGCTCGACGCCGCTGAGGCGGACGATGCCGCGGCCCGGCGCGGGGCCGTCGAGGCCGTGGACCCGCTCACGGCCAAGGCCGGCTGCCGCCTCGACGCCGAGTGGGAGGTCGTACGGGTCCTCGGCACCGGCGCGACCGCCCGCGCCCTGTTGGTACGCCGTGCCGAGGACGGGGTGCCGGACCTGGCGTCCCTGCGGGTGTTCAAGGTGGCGCTCGACCGGGAGAAGGACGCGCGGCTCTACGCGGAGGCGAAGGCGCTGCGCGAGGTGGGCGGCAACCGCATCGTGAAGCTGCTCGCGCCCCCTCGTGAGCTGGGCGGGCACACCGTCCTGGAGGTCGAGTACGCGGGGGGGTTCCGGCCGGCGGGCGACCGCGAGCCAGTCAGTCTCGGGTCGCGGCTGCGCGGCGAGGGCCGGCTGGGATACGCCCAGCTGGAGCGGTTCGGCAACGATCTCTTCGAGGCCCTGGACAGTCTGGCCGCCCGTGGGGTGCGCCATCGCGACATCAAGCCGGACAATCTGGGCCTGTTCAAGCGCAGTGACGGCTCTTGGCAGCTGATGCTGTTCGACTTCTCCCTGGCCGACGCCGCCGACCAGGACCTCCACGCGGGCACCCGCGGTTACCTCGACCCTTTCCTGGGTGGCAGCCGCCGCTCCCGCTACGACGACCACGCGGAGTGGTACGCGGCGGCGGTCACGCTGCACGAGATGGCCTCGGGCGAGCGGCCGGTGTGGGGCGACGGCCAGGGCGATCCGCTGACGGTCCCTCAGGCGGAGCTCTATGTGGCCCGCGAACTCTTCGAGCCCGCGCTCGCGGAGGGGCTGAGCGAGTTCTTCGGGCAGGCCCTGCACCGTGACGTCGAGCAGCGCTTCGACAGCCTCCGTCAGATGCAGGAGGCCTGGCGCCAGGTCTTCCGCCGGGCGGACGCGACACGCCCGCCCACCACCCCCGCCACGGTCGACACGCAGGCGGCGGACGTCGAGGACGCCCGGGAGCAGGCCGCCGCCGCCGCGGGCCTGGCGACCCCCCTGCACGCCGCGGGACTGTCGCCGCGGGCCGTGTCGGTGGCCGCCGGCCTCGGTGCCGAGACAGTGGGCCAGCTCCTGGACGTCCCGCCGCACACGATCTCCCGTGCGCGGGGTGCGGGCAACGTGATCCGCAAGGAGCTCAATCGCCGCCACCGCCAGTGGACCCAGCAACTCCGCAGGCGCGCGACGGCGAAGAAGCCCGTACGGGTAGCGGCCGATACGTCCGTCGAGCCCGTGGAGTCCGTCGAGACACTCTCGGCCCGGCTGGTTCCGGCCGAGGCCGGCCCCCGCACCCGCCCCCGACGCGACATCGTCCTGGCGACACTGGGCCTGCCGGGCGTCGAGCAGGCAAATGAACTGCCGTCGTGGCCAGCCCAGTCGGCGATCGCCAGGGCCCTCGGCGTCAGCCAGCCGACCGTCTCGGGGAATCTGAGCGCCGCGATCGATCAGTGGGCGGCGCTTCCGTGGCTGGAGAAGGTCCGGGACGAGCTGGTGACCATACTGGCCGAGCAGGGCAGGGTCATGACGGCGCGGGAACTCGCCACCGAGCTGCGGGTACGGCGCACGCCGCACGACGAGGACGGTACGGAGGACCGGGCCGGGCTCCAGACACAAGCCGTGGCCGTCGTGCGGGCGGCCGCCGAAGTCGAGGCCCGCCGCGACGATGCCGCCGCCGTGGGGAACGGCGACGAGGACGGCGCCTCCCGATTCGCCGTCCTGCGGCGCGGCAGCACGGTACTGCTGGCCCTGGTCGATCTGCCGGGCAGTGACGATCCCACGCCGGTGGAACTCGCAGAGTACGCGACCCTCCTCGGCCGGGCAGCCGAGGAGGTGGCGGCTCGCGATCCGCTGCCCGGCGGCGGCACCGTCCTGCGGGAACTGCGCGCCGTGCCCGCCCCGGAGGGGATGGCCCCGCTGGCCGACACCCGCCTGCTGACTTTGGCCGCAGCAATGGCGGGCGGAGTCGGCGTCACGCCGCGCTTCGAGCTGTTCCCCCTGGACCTGGGCCTCGACCGGGCGCTGCGCATCTCGCAGGCTGCGGCCGGGGTGCGTCCCGGTATCGGAATCGGTGCCGATGACCTGTTGAGCCGGGTGAGGTCCCGCTTCCCCGGCCTTGCCACGCTCGCGGGCGTCACGTACGTGGAGTGGGAGGAGGCCCTGGCCGAGGCGCACTTCCCGCTGGAGTACGACCGGGACAGACGGCGCTTCTTCCCGCCCACGCGGGACGCCGAGCAGAGCCGCCCGGCCTACACCGGCTCGGTGCTGACGAGCACCGGCGCGCTGTACGACGCCGCGCAGGGCCAGCTGGCGCAGGGCCGCGACCCGCGCCGGGTGATGGAGGCACGGCTTCAGGAGGCGGTGCGTCGGGGAGGGTTCCTCGCCCTGACCGTCCGGGGTGCCCAACTGCCCGGCACGGCCGAGCGCCTCGCCACCCGGTTCGATGTGCTGCCGGTCGATGTGGACGAGCTCTTCCTGGCTGCCCTGCGGGCCCTGGCCGACGAGCAGCAGGTGCGGTGGGGGGCCCTACTCAAGGCGGACGCTAAGTACACCGACACCGGCCGCATCGGGCCCGCGCTGGCGTCCTACACCCGGCTCGCCGCCGAGCGCGTCGCCGCCCGTTGCACGACGCTCGCTGAGCAGGCGGGCCCGCGCACGGTGCTCCTCGCCCACCGGGCCTCCCTGACGGCCCGGTACTGGGAGGCGGGCGGCCGCGAGTTGCTGGTCTCCCTCCAGGAGGCGGCACGCCGCCCGGCCGGCGTGCCGCATGGTCTGTGGCTGCTGATCCCCATGGACGACCCGCAGGCCACCCCGGCAATCGACGGCCGCACGGTGGACGTGGTGGACCGGATGAGCGAGTGGGTAGTCCTGGAAGGGCTGTTCATGAAGGGACTGACGAAGCTCCAGGAGGCGAGCTAACGGCTGACGCGGGATCAGCCGAAGACCCTATGATCGGGGTCGTGGGGGACGACGAGGACAGCAAGAAGGCAAAGACGGACTACGCCTGCGCGGGGGAACGGCACTACGAGGACGCCGCCTATCTCCACGGCGACGGACGGCTGTTGAACGCGGACCATCTGTTCGGGCTCGCGGTGGAGTGCCTGATGAAGGCGCTGCTGAAGCGGTTCGCCGGGGCGCACGGGGTGTCCATGCGGAACAGCGGGGGCTCCGAGAGCGACCGGCTCTGGTGGGACGACCCCCATGCCCGGAACCAGAACAGGAAGCGGAAGACGCTGGGGCATGTGAACGAGATGCGCGAGGCCCTCCCCCTGCTGCTCGACGGACGCCCCGGCCTCTCCCTCACCGAAGCCCTGAGGAGGGTCTCGCAAGACTTCGAGAAGTGGATCGTCGACGACCGCTACACCGACGGAACCCACCTCGACCGGGCGCTGCTGTCCCGCCGTCAGGAGGCGGCGAAACTCGCCCACGAGCTGCATCTGCACGTGGAAATGACCGGAAAGCTGCCATGAGCCTTTACGACGCACCAATCCGCTTCGACGAGGCGCGCCCGGCCGCCCTCGACCTCGCCCGCGAGGTCGCCGCGGCAGGCTTCGACGTCCTCCTCGTCAGGGATGTGCTCGGCCGGTTCTCCCTGGTGGTGGAGGACGACGAGAGGGACGACGGGGCGAGTGCCGAACAGGCCGAACGCTGGCGGGAGTCGTTCACCCGCCGCCTGGGGCGCTACAGCGGCGAACGTCCGCTCGTGCTGACCTCGGTCACCCGTCTGCCGAAGACCCTGACGGCCTCGCCGCGCACCCTGGAGGTCGTGGCGGCCACCGGCACGGCGGGCGCGGTCCGGTTCCTCGACAACACGGTCGTCGGCGAGGAGTGGTCCCATGTCACCACTCCCCCCATCGGCGGGAACGACGGGGTACCCCGCCCCGGCCGTACGGCCCTGTACGGGTTCAAGGGCGGTGTGGGCCGCACGACGGCGGCCGCGGTCCTGGCCCGCCGGCTCGCCGACGAAGGGCTGATCGTGCTGGTCGTCGACCTCGACCTGGAGTCGCCCGGTGTGGGCCCGCTCCTGCTCGGGGGCGGCACTCTGTGCCGGCACGGTGTCGTGGACCACCTGGTGGAGTCGGCGCTCGGCAACGCGGACGGTCTGGAGATCGTGGCCCGCTCCGGGTACAACCCGCGCAACCGGGGTGAGCTGTGGATCGCCCCGGCGCGCGGCGCGGGCACCGAAGGCATCCCCAACGCGTACGTGGACAAGCTGAACCGGGTGTACGCCGACACGGAGGGCGCCCGTTTCGCCGACCGCCTGGCCGCCACGGTCCGTGCCTGCGAGGAGGCGGTGGAACGGAGCGACAGCGGGCGTCTGCCCGATGTGGTGCTGCTCGACAGCCGGGCGGGCATCCACGACGTGGCCGCCGTGACCATCTCCCATCTGTGCGACTACGCGTTGCTGTTCGGCGCGGACAACGACCAGACGTGGTCGGGCTACCGTGACCTGTTCGAGGCGTGGGCGGCCTCCGGGCAGGCCCCGGCGATCCGGCAGAAGCTGCGCATGGTGGCGTCGATGGTCCCGGACTCGGTGCACTACTCGAAGGACACCCACATTCAGTCCTTCCGTAAGAGCGCCTATGCCACGTTCAGCATCCTCTATGACTCGCTCGCGCCGGACGAGATCGCCGGAGCCACGGAGGGCTCCTGGGATGAGGACGACGACGACGCGCCCCACTCCCCGATCCCGATCCTGTTCGAGCCCGGCCTGATCGGGATGAACGTGCCCAACTCCCCGGACTGGCAGGAGCGTGCCTTCGTCGAGGCCGCGTACCGTGACTTCCTGGACACGGCCGTCCCGCTGATCCTGGCGGGCCCGGCCGAGGATTCCGGCACCGAGTCCGAGGACGACCGCCCATGACCGAGCCGCTGGCCCCCGACGAGTACCGCGACCTGCTGTCGCGCGCACTGGAGGGCACCGTGGACGCGGACACCCGGCCCCCCGAGCCGCACACCCTGTACATGCCGGACGCGCACCGCGCGGCGCTGTATGTGGACAGCACGGTGGTGCAGGGCGACCGGGGCGTCGGCAAGACATTCTGGGCGCGCTCCCTGCTCGACGCCGACCTGCGCGCGGCGGCGGCCCGCGAGTACCGCATCAACCGGCTGAACCGCCTGCGCGTCACACCCGGCTACGGCATGGACATCGTGCCGCACTACCCGGGCCCGCTCACCCTGCCCTCGCTGCTCGCCGGCGACGCGCTCCCGGAGGAGATCTGGCAGGCCGTCCTGCTCACCGCCCTGGGACAGCCCGAGCTGCGGGCGACGGACGACTGGACGGAGCGCATCGCCTGGGTCCGCGCCAACACCGGACCGGCCGAGACCACCCTCGCGCGGGCGGACGCGGAGGCCGCCGCCGAGGACACGGTGCACCTGCTGGTCTTCGACGGCCTGGAGCACCTGCACAGCGACTGGGACACCCGCAACCGGATGATCGCCGAGCTGCTCCGCCTGGCGATGCGGATGCGGTTCGGCACCCGCAACATCCGCCTGAAGGTGTTCCTGCGTCCCGACATGTTCGACGCGGCCAAGCAGCTCTTCCCCGACGCGTCGAAGCTGTCCGGGAACGCGGCCCCCCTGGAGTGGACCCGCGCCGACCTGTACGGCCTCCTCTTCCACCACCTGGGCAACGAGGACGACGGAACGGCCGAGCGGTTCCGCCGCTTCACCGGCGGCTGGCAGCTCGCCGAGACCGGCACATCGGTGCGGTACGCGGCCCCGCCCGGCCTGCGCAACGACGAAAAGGCCCAGCAGCAGCTGTTCGAGCGGATCGCCGACCCCTTCATGGGCACGAACGTCCGCCGGGGCCGCCCCTACGCCTGGCTGCCCAACCACCTGATGGACAGCAACGGCCGGATCAGCCCGCGCAGCTTCCTCAAGGCCCTCGACGTGGCCGCCGAGACGACGCGCGTCTCCTCCCCCTCGCACGACCGCGCGCTGCATCACGACGCCATCCGGAGCGGGGTCCGCGAGGCCTCCGCGGTGCGGGTGGTCCAGATCTGCGAGGACGTCCCGTGGGTCGAGCGGGCCATAAAGCCGCTCGCGGGCTGCCAGGTCCCCCTCGCCCAGGGAAAGATCATCAACATCTGGAAGAACCGCGACCTCCCGAAGCTGCTGCGGGAGGACACGGCCCGCTACGCCCAGGCCGACCGCCCCGAACTGGTCCGCACCGGCCCTCGACACCCCGACGACCTGCCGCGCCTGGTCCAGGAGCTGATCGACCTCGGCGTGCTGCGCCGCCGGGACCACAACGTCGACGACTACTCCCTCCTCGACCTGCCCGACATCTACCGCCTCGCCTTCGGCCTGGGCCGTCTCGGGGGGATTCCGCTCGCCAAGCGGTAGGTCCCAGTGGGCCCGCCACGCCGTCCGGGCTGGCAGGATGGACGGACCGGCGCGAGAGCACGCGCCGCGACCACGAAGCGAAGGAACGCCCCCGGTGCCCTCCCAGGATGCCCGTACGACCGCCGAAGCAACGGACACGCCGGTCGCCGCGCCGCTGGACCACGACGCGCTGCTCAAGGACCTCCAGAAGCAGGTCGCGCTCTTGGAGGCAGATCTGCGTGAGCGTGCCCACGGCGACAGCGAGCAGGCAGCGGCACTGAAGGCCGAGTACGAGCGGGCCGTCCGTGCAGGTCGCACGGAAGTCCGGGAGGAGCCGTGGCTGGAGGAGCGGGTGGTGCAGATCGCCGCCGCCTGGGTCCTCGCCTGCGTCTTCGTGCGCTTCTGCGAGGACAACGGCCTCGTCCCCGATGCCCGCCTCTCCGGCCCCGGCGAGCGGCTCGCCGAGGCGCAGGACAACCACGACGCCTTCTTCCGCAAGCACCCCGAGCTCAACGACCGCGACTGGCTCAAGGAGTCCTTCCGCGCGCTCGGCCGCGAGCACGAGATCGCCGAGGGCCTCTTCGATCCGGCGCACAACCCGCTGTGGGAACTCGACCCCACCTATGGCGCTGCATCCCGCCTGCTCTCCTTCTGGCGCGAACGCGGCCCGGACGGCCTCATCCGCTACGACTTCACCGACCCGACCCTGAACACCCGCTTCCTCGGCGACCTCTACCAGCACCTGTCCGAGCATGCCCGCAAGACGTACGCGCTGCTCCAGACCCCTGAGTTCGTCGAGGAGTTCATTCTCGACCTCACCCTGGACCCGGCCCTGGAGGAGTTCGGCCTGGACCCGGCGTGGAAGCACGTTCCCGAGGGCTGGCGGGGCGAGACGTCCGAAGAGATCGACGAGAACGGCAACCTCACCACCGTCGTCCGCGGCCTGCGCTGCATCGACCCCGCCTGCGGCTCCGGCCACTTCCTCCTCGGCCTCTTCCGCCGCGTCCTCGCCGCCTGGCGCGAGGCCGAGCCCGGCACGGAGAACTGGACGCTGGTGCGCCGCACCCTGGAGGCCGTCCACGGCGCCGACAAGAACCCCTTCGCCGTCTCCATCGCCCGCTTCCGCCTGCTCGTCGACATGCTCAAGGAGTGCAAGGTCGGCCGCCTGTCCGCGGCTCCGTCGATGCCGATCCGCATCGCGGTCGCCGACTCCCTGCTGCACGGGCGGGAGGCGGGACGCGAGACCGACCCGACGTTCGACGACGTCGAGCGGGGCGAGGCGTTCACGTACCGCACGGAGGATGTGGCGCAGTATGTGAAGGAGGCCGACCTGCTGGGGCGCGGCTCGTACCACGTGGTCGTGGCGAATCCGCCATACATCACGGTCAAGGACAAGGCGGAGAACGAGAACTACCGCAAGATCTACTGGGCGTGCTCCGGGAAGTACGCGTTGTCCGTGCCGTTCGCCCAGCGGATCTTCGAGCTGGCCGTCCGGGCGAGCGGCGACCGCCGGGACGGTGGCTTCACCGGGCAGATCACGGCGAATTCCTTCATGAAGCGGGAGTTCGGGGCGACGCTGATCGAGTCGTTCTTCCATGGGGGGCCGTACAAGGACCCGCAGACGCGGCGTCGGCGGGACTCTCCGGGTGTAGAGCTGACGCATGTGCTGGATACGTCGGGGGCGTTCATTCCGGGGCATGGTACGCCGACGGTGATCCTGGTGGGGCGGAACCAGGGGCCGCGGCAGGCACTGCCGATTCGGGCGGTGCTGGGGGTTCGGGGGGAGCCCGGTCCGCCAAAGGATCCGGCACGGGGGAAGGTGTGGCAGGCGATTGTTTCGCAGTGGCGGAAGCCGGGGCGGGGTCCTGCGGAGTGGGTAAGTGTGGAGGATGTGGAGAGGGGGAGGTTTGCTTCGCATCCTTGGTCGCTTAGTGGCGGTGGCGCGGGTGATGTTTTCGACAAGGTTGACGGAGCACTCACTTCGCGTCTTGGAACTCGGACGTATCGGCTTGGGGTGTTTGGCATTCCCGGCTCGGATGAGGCCATGATCGCGCCTCGGCGGGTCCTTCGAGACCGCAGCATCCGTGATGAACATGTGCGCAGCCTCATCGTAGGAGACGAGCTGCGCGACTGGAACCAGTTGAACGGACAGGCGATCGTCTTTCCATACTCCGCCACGCACGAACTGCGGCCCAGGGCCCAGCTCACGGAGGTGCTTCAGTGGATGTGGCCGAACCGAACCGAGCTGGGCAATCGAGCCACTTTCAGCAAAGGGACCTACTTCTCAGAGGGGCGCCCCTGGTACGAGTGGCACCAGTTGCCCAAGGACGACGAGGCACACACTTGGGCAATCGCGTATGGAGAGGTCGCCACGCACAATCACTTTGTGCTGGACCGGGGCGGGAAGGTGTTCAAGCAGACCGCGCCTGTGATCAAGCTGCCCGAGACCGCGAGCGAGGAGCAGCACCTTGAGTTGCTCGGGGTGCTGAACTCGTCGGTGGCCTGTTTCTGGCTCAAGCAGATGTGCCACGACAAGGGTATCCGGGGTGAAGGTGGAGGCTTCACGAGTAGCGAATGGGAGCGCTTTTACCAGTTCAACTCGACGAAGCTCCAGCAGTTCCCTCTCCCCTCCGAACTCCCCCTGGCCCTCGCACGCCAACTCGACACTCTCGCCCAAGAGCTAGCCGCCCATGAGCCCGTCGCCCTCACTATCTCCCCCACCCCCCCCACCCGCGAAGCCCTCGAAGCCGCTGAGGCCGCGCAGGAGCGGATCCGCGCCCGCATGATCCTCCTCCAGGAGGAGCTGGACTGGACCGTGTACGGGCTGTACGGGCTGCTCACGCCCGCCGAGGTCGCGCGCACCACCCTCCCCGGTGATCCGGCCGACCTCACCGACGACGACGTACCACAACTAAAGCTCGGTCAGCGCGCATTCGAAATCGCACTGGCCCGCAGTGGTGCCGACACCGCGTGGTTCGAGCGCCACGGTTCCACCCCGGTCACCGAGATCCCCTCTTCACCCGACTGGCCCGAGTCCTACCGCCAGATCGTGCAGGCACGGCTCGACCTCATCGCCGACAACAAGGACATCCGCCTCATCGAGCGGCCCGAGTACAAGCGCCGCTGGTCCACCAAGCCCTGGAAGGACAGGGAGGCCGCTGCCCTGCGGTCCTGGCTGCTGGACGCCATGGAGCGCGAGGAGCTGTGGTTCGAGGAGCGCGACGGGCTCGACTCCCCGCAGCCACTCACGATCTTCCAGCTCGCCGATGCCCTCCGCCACGACAACGACGTACAAGACGTCGCCGCGCTCTACGCCGCCCGTCATCTCGACAAGCAAGACGTGCCACTGTCCACCGTCCTGACCGCCGTCGTCGAGCCCGAACACGTCCCGTACCTCGCCGCCCTCCGCTACAAGGAGTCCGGCCTGCGCAAGCGCGCCCAGTGGGAGAAGGTCTGGGAGGAACAGCGCAAGGAGGACGAGGACGGCAGGCGGCATGACATCAAGGTCCCGCCGAAGTACACGTCCGCCGACTTCCTCAAGCACAGCTACTGGTCGAACCGGGGCAAGCTCGACGTCCCCAAGGAGCGGTTCGTCTCCTACCCCGGTGCCTCCCCCGACAATGACCCCTCGCTCCTCATCGGCTGGGCCGGCTGGAACCATCGCCATCAGGCCGAGGCCCTCGTCAACCTCCTCAACGACCGTCTGAACGTCGATGGCTGGCGCAAGGAGGACCCTCGTTTCGTCCCGCTCCTCGCGGGGCTCGCGGAGGTCATGCCATGGGTCAAGCAGTGGCACGACGAGTACGACGACGAGTGGGAGGGCAACCCCGCCGAGGACTTCAACAGCGCCCTCGTTGCCGGCATGTACGGTCGCCATCTCTCCTCAGACGACCTCACCGCCTGGCGCCCCGAGAAGAAGCGGGGCCGGGCGGGTAAGTAGCCCCGGTCGGCTCCGTACAGGTCCGAGGGGGCGTGGATCCTGTATCCCCGCCCCCTAGGACCTTTACGTCTCCGGTCAGTCGCGCCCCGCCGCCATGCGCAGGAATGCGGTCCACTCTGTGGGGGTGACCGTGAGGACCGGCCCTGTGGTCCGCTTGGAGTCACGTATGTGGACGGCTCCGACCGTCCGGGCGACCTCCACGCACTGGCCGCCCTCACCGCTGCTGTGGCTGCTCTTCTTCCAGATGAGGGGCTGCGCTAGGACATCCGTACGGAGATTCATACCTCTCCCAGCAACTTCTCGATGTACGCCAGCGATTCGCTTGGCGTCAGTGCTTGTGCTCGGATGATTCCATACTGCGCCTCCAATTCACGGACCGCTTTCCGCTCGGTGAGCAGCCCGCTGATACTGGCCACTTCTGCGTAGGCGATACGGCGCTGTCCCACAGTCTCGATCAGCGTGAACGGCCCACTGAGCCCCGCGTGGTCAGCTCGGGCGGTGGGCATGACCTGAACCTCCACATTGCGGTTGTGGCCGATGAGCAGAATCTGTTCCAACTGTCCTCGCAGCACGGCGCTACCGCCTACCGGTCGATGCAGCACGGCTTCCTCGATGACGAAGCTCATCAGCGGCCGTGACTTGCGGGAGAAGATCTCCTGGCGGGCCAGACGGGCGGCTACTCGCTGATCGATCGTCCCCTCGTCGAGCAGGGGCCGCCGCATCGTGAACACAGCCCGCGCGTATTCCTCCGTCTGCAACAGACCGTTCACGATGTGGGTGTCATAGACATGCAATTCGACGGCCTCGGCTTCGAGCTGGACGTATTGCCGGGCGAACCCCGGATACCGAGCCTTCCCCACCTCCCCCTTCATCGCCGACAGCAGCCCACCCCCACCCACCACCCGGTCCACCGCGTCCACCAGCTCCGGCTTGGGAATCCTGCGTCCCTGCTCCACCGACGCGATCTGCGCCTCCCCATACCCCACCCGTGCCCCCAGCTCCGCCTGGGTGAGGCCCGCCGCCTCGCGCAGCAGTTTCATCTGGCGGCCGAAGCAGCGCAGGAACCCGTTCCCCGGATCCACGCCGTCGGCGGCTTTCACCGTGCCGGTACCGTCCACCAGGTCCATGTCCCTCGCCCCCTCGAAACACCGGCATGCATGCCAACTGCGCTCACGTACGGTCAATCTCGCCAGCGTAGGAACGCCCCGACCGGCAGCGCGGCCGAACGCCCGACGTTCTCCCGTACGGGTGACCCCGTACACCTCTGACACCCCCACCACCCGCCCCCACAGTCCCCTCCCGTACCATCGCGCCTCCTGGTCACAGTCGCTCCGCCCGCGCCACCGTCGACGCATGACACCCCCCGCAGACATCACCACGCACCCCGACGAGACCACCTTCGAGCTGCGCTTTACCGCCACCCCGCGCGGCGCTCGTCTCGCCCGGCGCCTCACCGCGTACTACCTCGACTCCTGGGGGTACCCGTACGGCTCCGAGGTCAACGACAGTGCGAGTCTCGTCGTCGCCGAGCTCACTGCGAACGCCGTCACCCACGGACGCGGGCCAGGGCGGGAAGACGCGCTGCTTGGGCTGGCCCTGATCGACGGGTGGCTGCGAATTGAGGTCAGCGACATGCGCGGCGAGCGCCGCCCCGCACTGAGGACGGCCGCAGAGGACGAGGAGGCGGGCCGCGGTCTGCTGATCGTCGGCGCGCTCGCCGAGAGGTCGGGTGTGACGCCCCGCACAGGCGCTCCCGGCAAGACCGTCTGGGCGGTACTGCGAGCGGACGGTCCGGGCGCCTCGTCCTGACGCCGATTCCCCCGGCCGTCCCACGGGCACCCGTACCCCTGGCAGGATAGACAGTCGTGGTGTGCGCGGGCCGGTGCCCGCCGGGAGCCCGGCCGCGGCAGCCGGGTGTGACGAGGCTGTGGGGAGCGGAAGCGGCTGATGGCGAGAGGCAGCGGGGTCGTACTGAGGGATGTCCTCGACATCAAGGAGGACGTTCTCTCCGGAGATTTCAAGATCGCCCTGTCCGAGGGGTTCACCGGCGATGCCGCCGGGTCGATCGACGACTATGTCGTCACGCCGCAGCTCCAGGGCGAGTTCCGCAAAGCCCTGAAGCTGGTACGCAGCGCCCTGAGCAAGAACGCCTCGCACGCCGCATATCTACACGGTTCCTTCGGCGCCGGTAAGAGCCACTTCCTGACCGTGCTGCATGCCGTGCTCAACGGGGACCCTGCCGTCGAGAACAAGCCGCGGCTGCGCGAGGTGGTCACCGAGCACGCCGACTGGCTGCCCGGCAAGAAGTTCCTGATGGTGCCCTACCACCTGGTGGGCGCCGCCAGTCTGGAGTCTGCACTGCTCGGCGGCTATGTGAAGGCCGTGCGCCGGGAGCGGCCCGAGGCGCCCACGCCGCTGGTGTTCCGGGCAGACTCGCTGCTCGCGGACGCGCGTGAGCTGCGCGCGAAGATCGGCGACGAGGCGTTCATCGGGCTGCTGCCCGCGCCCGTCGCCCCGCAGGCCGCTGCGGCGGACGACGAGGACGACGAGGACGGGGAGCTCAAGCCCATCGGCGCCGTCCCCGCCGCCGGCTGGACGAGCGCGGCCCTCGACGCCTCGTTCCGCGCGCCCGCCGGCGACCCGCAGCGCGACCAGCTGCTGACGGCCCTGTTCAATGGGCCGAACAAGCGCTACGCGGAGACGGTCAGCGGTGACGCTGCCGCGTATGTGGCGCTGGACGACGGGCTCAGTGAGATGAGCAAGCACGCCCGGCTGCTCGGCTACGACGGCGTGGTGCTGTTCCTGGACGAGCTGGTGCTGTGGCTGCAGGCCCGGATGTCGGACCGGACGTTCATCAACGACGAGATCCAGAAGCTCGTCAAGCTGATCGAGTCCAGCAACCCCGACCGGCCGGTGCCGATCATCTCGTTCATCTCCCGCCAGCGCGACCTTTCCCAGCTCATGGGCTCGGACATCCTCGGCTCGGACGTGGAGAACCTCCAGCAGGCCCTGGAGTACCTCAAGGAGCGCGTCACCGTCGTCGACCTGGAGGACCGTAACCTCCCCGAGATCATCAAGGAGCGGGTCCTCAGGCCGCTCGCCGGGCAGGAGCGGGTGCTGGAGGCCGCGTTCGCCGGGATCGACAAGGCAGGCCAGCTCGTCAAGGACGTGCTCCTCGACGGGGAAGGCGCCACCGGCGCCGACTGGGAGGACTTCCGGGCCGTCTACCCGCTCTCCCCCGCCCTGCTGAACGTCCTCGTGGCTCTGTCCGGGGCGCTCCAGCGTGAACGCACCGGTCTCAAGCTGGTCCAGCAGTTGCTGGAACGGAACGCCGACGCCGAGGTCGGCCGACTGATCCCGCTCGGCGACCTGTGGGACGTCCTCGTCGACGCCACCAGCACCGCGTTCACAGCCAAGCTCCAACAGGAGTCGGAGACCGCCCGCCGCTTCCACGCCAAGGCCCGCCGCTTCCTGCTGAACAAGTACGGGCGTGCCGACCACCCCGACTTCCTCGCCGACGAGCGCTACGTCAAGACGCTGCTGCTCGCCGCCCTCGCGCCCGACGTGCCCGCACTGCGCCGCCTGACCGCCGGCCGGCTCGCCGCCCTCAACCACGGCTCTCTGCGCTCACGGGCCGTGCCCGTGCGGGAGAAGGTCATCGAGCGGATGCGGGCGCTGCAGGGCGAGTTCCCCGGCGAACTGCGCTCCGAGGGCAGCGACGACCCGGTCTTCTCCCTCCACCTGTCCGACCTTGACGTCGAGCCGATCCTCGACGCCGTCGTCGGCGAGGACAAGGGCGGTGTGCGGCGCGCCTGGCTCCGCGAGCGGCTGTGGGAGGAGCTGGGCCTCACCGGCCGGCAAGGGCAGCTCCTCGACGAGAAGAAGATCGTGTGGCGCGGCTCCGAGCGCACGGTGGAATTCGTGTTCGGTGAGGTCCGCAACCCGCGCAGTGTCGCGGAGGAGGCCTTCGAACCGGCCACCGCCGGCAACCTGCGGATCATCCTCGACTGCCCCTTCGACGAGGAACAGGGCCGCTCCCCCGACGACGCCTACCGGCGCGTCGCCGCCCTGCGCGCGTCGCACCCCGGCGCACCCGTGCTGGTCTGGCTGTGCGACCACTTCTCCGAGGAGCGCAAGGCCCAGCTCGGCCGCCTGATGAGGATCAACTTCCTGCTGGAACGCGACCGGCTGTCCGACTACACCCGCAATTTCCCGCCGGACGACCGCGCCAAGGCCCGTCGCAGCCTGGAGCATGCCCGCGACAACCTCACCCGCACCCTGGTCGACTCGCTGCGCGAGGTGTACGGGCTCGCCGAGGCCAGGGAGGGCACGCGGGGCGCCGAGGTGCCCGACGGGCGACGTGTGCTGTCCCTCCAGCCCGAGTTCCCGCGCCCGCAACCGGAGGGCAGCAAGCCGTTCGACCAGGCGGTGGCGCAGCTCGCCGACGGAATGTTCTCGGCCCTCTACGACAAGCACCCGGACTTCGGCCCCGGGCCGGGCCCCACACCCCGGGCGGTCACCCCGTCAGACCTCGCCACGGCCCTGCGGTGGCTCACCCGTGCCATGGACGAAGGCGGCCGGGTCGAGGTCGATCAAAGGGAGCTGCGGACCGTCAAGCGCGTCGTCGAGGCGCTGGAGCTGGGCACCGTCCACGACGGCCCGCTCGTCGTGCGCGGCGACCAGTTGCGCGCGCGGATCAACCAGGCCGCCTCCGCACACGGCGAGCACGGCGAACTCGGGGTCGAGGACATCCGCAACTGGATCAGGGACGACCTGGGCCTGCGCGGCCTCGACAAGCACGTCTCCAGTCTGCTCATCGCCGCCTACGCCCTGTTCGACGACCGCTCCTGGGTGCTGTATTCCGGTACCGAGACCACGCCTCCCCCGCTGTCCGAGATCGGCCTGGGCTGGAAGCTGCGCGCCCAGCGGCTGCCCACCGAGGAGGAGTACGCCACCGCCCGGGACCGCGCCGGTCGACTGTTCGGCGTCACCGCCAAGCCCGGCCTGTTCGCCCGCAACGTGAACCGGCTCGCCACCGACGTCCTGGCCAGGGCGACCGCGTACGAGAAGAGCGTGGGGGACGTGCGCACCGTGCTCAAGCGGCACGCCACCCTGCTCGGGCTCGACGGGGAGCACACGGCCGAGCGCAGCCGTATCCTGCGGGAGGCCGCCGCCCTGCTGGCCCGCCTTGTGCGCCACACCGACGACGCCACCGGGCTGGTGTGCGAGCTGGCCTCCGTCTCGTACGACACGCCCGCCCGGGAGTTGTCCCACACGATGGACAGCGCCGCGGACGTGCTGGCGGCCCTGGACGGCACCAACTGGCGGCTGTTGTCCAGCGTGCACGGGCTCACCGGCCGCGACGACAGCATCGGCGATCGCGCACAGCGGCTCATGGACCGGATCGGCGAGGCAGCGCGCGCTCCCGAGCTCCAACGATCCCTGATCTCCGTGCTCGGCGAGGTCCGCGAGACGGGGCACGCCCTGCTGGACGCCGCTCTCCGGCTGGAGCGGCCCACCCCCGACACGCCCTCTGCCGAACCGGGCCCGGTGACGGACGCCGAGCAGGTCACACTGTCCGAGCACGGCGCCCCGCCGGTCTCCTCGGACCCCGCGGGACCCGTGCGGGGCGAGCAGCAGCCGCTGTCATGGGAGCCCGAGGACTCGGGGGCCGGCGCCGATGGGTCCCGCCCGTTGCGGGCCGCCCGCCGGGTCATCGCCCCCGGTCCCGCCGCGCTCCATGCCGACCTCACCGCCGTACGCGAGGAGATCGAGGCGTACCGAGCCCTGTACCCGGACACTCCGGTGGAGATCTCCTGGCGTGCCGAGCCGGACGGTGAGAGCCGGTGACGATCACCCGGCCCGTCGCAGGCCGGCGCGCCATCGAGGTACTGCTTCAGACCGAGCTGAAGCACGCGCCCGACCGCCGACTCGTCCTGGTCGACGCGGTATGGGATCCCGAGGAGAAGGACACCGAGTTTACCGTCGCGACCGGCGGCGGTCACCGCCGCGTCGTCGTCACCGACCAGCAGTCCCCGCTCGGCGTCACCGATGCCTGGCACCGCCACCTCGCGGGCGGCGCGGGGGACGACGACAGCGTCCTTGTCGTCACCGGCACCGTCCCGCCCGACCAGCTCGGCCTGGACCTGCGCGCCCACGCGGTCAGCAGGCATCCGTTGCCCGTCGACCGCGCCGAGATCGTCGCCCAGCTTTTCGGGGCCGCCGACCTCGACCCGCGCATGCTGGGCGAGCACTGGCTGCTCGGCGCGCTACTCCAGGCCGAGCCCCTCGACGGCTGGCCCCGGGTCGGTGCCGTCCTCACCCGCGACCGGGCCGTACGCGCCCTGCTCGGTGCGCGCCTCGGGCTCGGCGACCCCGCGTCCGACACCCTGGACCTCGACGCCGACGCGCTGTTCGCCTGGACCCGCACCCCGGCCGGGCCCTCGCTCTACGCCGCCCTGCCCAATGAGGAACAGCGCGGCCTGGAGAACTGGCTGGCCCGGACCATCGGGCCGGCCGCCCCCACGCTGCTCGCGCTGGCCGCCGAGGGACGGGGCAGTGACGCGCTGCCGCTTGGCGTGCTCGCCTCGGCCGCCCTGGGCTCACAGTCGGCGGAGGCCGCGGGCTTCGCGCTGGGCACCCTGTTCGGTCCGGCCCTCGCCTCCTTCGACACGCTACGGCCCTTCGCCGACGCCGCCACGGGCGTTCTCACCCGCTGGATCGCGCAGGCCGAGGGCCCCGCCGCACCGGCCGGCGCCGCACGCTCCCGGGTGCTGGCCGTCCTCGAACGCGCCGACCGGCTCGCCGCCGACGCGCGTCTCACCGATCTGGTCCGCAGCGACCGGCTGCTTCCGTCGGGCTACCTGGGGCGGCTGCGGGCCCTGGCCGCCTGCCTCGGCAGGCGCGGCGAGGGCGCGACCGCACTCGCCGAGGCCGCCCTGCGCGACCTGGAGGCACATCAGCTTGCCCTCCTGCACGCCGAGTCCAGCGAGACCGCCCGTACCGCCGTCCGCCTGATGCGCTGGCTCGCCACCGAGCCCGCCTCTCCCTCGACCGTCGGCCAGGCCGTGCAGGAACACCTGGCCTCCTCGGGCTGGGCCGACCTGGCTATCGGTGTCCTCGCGGAGGGAGACGCGTCCCGTGACGCCGCCGTCGGCGAGGCGTACCGGCGGCTGATAGGAGCGGCACGGGAGCGCCGCGTCGCTCTCGACGCCCGTTTCGCCGGCCTCCTCGCCTCCTGGTCCGAGACCGCCTGCCAGCAGGCGAACGGCGGTGCGCTGCTCATCGAGGACGTCCTCGCCCGGACGGCGGCCCCGCTCGCCCAGGGCGGCGGCCGTCCGCTGATCCTCGTACTGGACGGGATGAGCGCGGACGTCGCCGTCCGCCTCGCTGGGGAACTGGATCGAAGGGCGTGGACCGAGATCGTGCCGGCCGCGGCGAAGGGCACCCTGCCGGTGCGGCAGGCAGCGGTGTCCATGCTGCCGTCGGTCACCCGTGTCAGCCGCGCGTCACTGCTGAGCGGTCGGCCCTCCGAGGGCGGTCAGACCGCCGAGCGCAACGGCTTCGCCGCCTTCTGGCGCAAGCGGCACCGCAACGCGCACCTCTTCCACAAGGGGGGCTACGAGGGCCCGCCCGGTCACCGGCTCGCCCCCGAACTGGTCCAGACTCTCGCCTCCGACGACCTCGTCGCCGTCGTCGTCAACACCATCGACGACGCGCTGGCCGACGGCCGGGAGGGAACCAGCGGCCGCTGGGGCCTGACCGACATCGGGAAACTGCCCGACCTGCTCAACGCCGCCCGCGACTACGGGCGTCCGGTCGTGCTCGTCTCCGACCACGGCCACATCGTCGACCGCACCGAACGCGGACACCAGCCCGCCGAGGTCACCGGAGTGCGCGGCGCCCGCTGGCGCACCGGAAACCCCGGTGACGGGGAAGTCGCTCTGGCCGGTCCGCGCGTCATGACCGACGGCCGGCGCATCACCGCCGCCTGGCGTGACGACCTGCGCTACACCGCACGGCAGGCCGGATACCACGGCGGTGCCTCACTCGCCGAGGTCACCGTTCCCGTGATCACCCTGGTACCGTCCGGAGGTGCCGTGCCATCGGGCTGGGTGCTGCTGCCGCCCGAGTCGGCCGAGCCCGCATGGTGGAAGGAATCCGGCCCCGCGGCCGTGCCCGAGGCGGTGGCCCAGGACACACCGGCACCGCCCGCCCCCCTCGAAGAGTCGAAGGCTCGGCCTGCCCGCCGCTCCACGGCGTCCGGCCGGCTCACCCTCGGGCAGCGGACCGTGCGCAGCGCCCCGTACCGGACGCAGCGCGAGTTCGTCCGCGCCGCGCCCACTGAAAAGGCCGTCGAGGCGGCGCTCGACGCCCTGGACGCGGCGGGCGGAAAGCTGTCGCCCGGAGCGGTCGCCGCGGCAGCCCAGGCCGCCACCGGCAAGTCGCAGCGCAACCCCGCGCGCTTCGCCACGATGCTCGAGCGGCTGCTCAACATCGACGGTTACCCCGTGCTCCAGCTGGTCGAGTCGGGCCGCACCGTGCAGCTCGACCGTGCCCTGCTCAGCCAGCAGTTCCTGCCCTCGGAAGGCAGCGCATGACCCGACCCGCCCTCGACATCAGCGCCGCGCGCCGCCGCGACGTCGTGGACGCGCTGCGGCGCGGCACCGTCCCGCAGGCGGGGCTCGGCCTGTTCGCCGTCGGGCTGGAGCGCTTCGAGGGCGCGCTCGACGACGACCTGGCCACCGTCACCCGTGGCGGTGCCGCCTTCCACGCCCTGCGCGGCGAGTACGGCTCCGGCAAGACCTTCTTCGCCCGCTGGCTCGCCGAGCGGGCCAAACGGCGCGGGCTCGCCGTCAGCGAGGTCCAGATCTCGGAGACCGAGACCCCGCTGCACCGGTTGGAGACCGTCTACCGCAGACTCACCGAACGGCTCACCACCGCCACCCATCAGCCGTCCGCACTACGCGCTGTCGTCGACTCCTGGTTCTACGCCCTGGAAGAGGAGGCGCTGGCCGGAGGCGACGTGGCGGACGAGGACGAGGAGGCGCTGGCAGCCGCCGTCGACATACTTCTGGAGCAGCGGCTGGCCTCCGTCGCCCGTACCACCCCCGCCTTCTCGGCAGCACTGCGCGGATACCGGCGGGCCGTGGCAGCCGGTGAGGGAGCCCTCGCCGAAGCCCTGATCGCCTGGCTCGGCGGCCAGAGGTCGGTGGCCGCCGCCGCAAAGCGCGCCGCTGGAATCCGCGGCGACCTCGACCACTTCGGCGCCCTCGGCTTCCTCCAGGGCTTGCTGACCGTGCTGCGGGACTGCGGGCACCCCGGACTCCTGCTCGTACTGGACGAGGTCGAGACCCTGCAGCGGGTGCGCGGCGACGTCCGGGAAAAGTCCCTCAACGCGCTGCGCCAGCTCCTCGACGAGATCGACACCGGACGCTTCCCCGGCCTGTTCCTCGTCATCACCGGCACCCCCGCCTTCTACGACGGCCAGCAGGGCGTACAGCGCCTGGCGCCGCTCGCCCAGCGCCTCGCCACCGACTTCACCACCGACCCGCGCTTCGACTCCCCGCGGGCGGTGCAGCTGCGACTGCCGGGCTTCGACCTCGCCTCCCTCGGCGAACTGGGGCGCAAGGTGCGCGACATCTTCGCGGCCGACGCCCGTCATCCCTCGCGGCTGGCTGCGCTCGCGGACGACGCCTACCTCGACGAGCTGGCCCGCGCCGTCACCGGTGCGCTCGGCGGCAAGGTCGGCATCGCGCCGCGCCTGTATCTGCGAAAGCTGGTCGCCGACGTCCTGGACCGCATCGACGAATTCGAGGACTTCGACCCCCGTAAGCACTACTCCCTGACCCTGCACACGGCTGAACTCAGCGACACCGAGCGCAACGCGGCAAGCAGCGCGGCGGACATCCCTCTGGACCTGCCGTGAGCGACCGGGTGTCCGACGAGCCAGGCGAGCTGCACGCGCCCGACGCCTTCGATCTGCTCGACCCCGTCCTCGGACACCACATCGTCAACACGCTCGGCTGGCACACCCTGCGCCCCCTCCAGACCGAGGCCGTCGCCCCGCTCCTCGCCGGCGACGACGCCGTACTGCTGGCCCCCACCGCGGGCGGCAAGACCGAAGCGGCCGTCTTCCCCCTGCTGTCCCGGATGAACCGGCGCGGTTGGAAGGGCACCAGCATGTTGTACGTGTGCCCGCTGAAAGCCCTCCTCAACAACCTGCACCCGCGCCTGGAGACGTACGCGGGCTGGCTGGGGCGCAGCACGGGCCTGTGGCACGGCGACATCACGACCTCGCGCCGCCGTCGGCTGCTCGTCGAACGCCCCGACATCCTGCTGACCACACCCGAGTCCCTGGAGTCCATGCTGGTCAGCACCCACGTCGACCATCGCTCCTTCTTCAGCGGCCTGCACTCGGTCGTCATTGACGAGGTCCACGCCTTCGCCGGCGACGACCGCGGCTGGCACCTGGTGGCCGTCCTCGAACGCCTGGCGCGCGTCGCGGGCCGCCCCCTCCAGCGCGTCGGCCTGTCCGCGACCATCGGAAACCCCGCTGAACTGCTGGACTGGCTCCAGGGCTCCGGATACGGGCAGCGTCCCGGCCGCGTCATCGCCCCCGGATCCCGGCCGCAGCCGCCCCCTGCCGGGACCATGCAACCGGCCGGGGAGATCGAACTCGACTACGTCGGCTCCGTCGCCAACGCCGCGATCGTCATCGCCGCTCTGCACCGCGGCGAGAAACGTCTCGTCTTCTGCGAGAGCCGCCGCACCGTCGAGGAGCTGGGTGAGCAGCTGCGCCTGCGCGGCGTCACGACCTTCCTCTCCCACGCCTCGCTCTCCGTGGACGAACGCAGACGGGCCGAAGCGGCGTTTACCGAGGCCCGTGACTGTGTGATCGTCTCGACCAGCACGCTGGAACTCGGGATCGACGTGGGCGACCTGGACCGGGTCATCCAGCTCGACGCGCCCCGCACCGTCGCCGCCTTCCTCCAGCGGCTCGGCCGGACCGGACGCCGGCCCGGCGCCAGCCGCAACTGCCTCTTCCTCGCGTTGGACGACGAAGGGCTCCTCGCCTCGGCGGCCCTGCTGCTGCAGTGGTCTCGTAACTGGGTGGAACCCGTCAACCCACCCCCCGAGCCCCGCCATCTCGTCGCCCAGCAACTGCTGGCCCTGTGCCTCCAGGAGCATCAGGTCGGCGAGAACGTGTGGCAGCAGTGGTGGGGCGGCATCAGCCCCTTCGACCCCGGAGCCGCACCTGTCGTCCGGCATCTGGTCGAACAGGGCTACCTCGACCAGGACTCGGGCCTTCTGTTCATCGGCCCGGAGGCCGAACACCGCTACGGGCACCGCCATTTCATGAACCTCACGGCCGTCTTCACCGCCCCACCCGAGTTCACCGTCCTCAACGGCCGCAGCGAGATCGGCCGCACCGACCCCGACCTGCTCACCGAGGAGGTCCAAGGTCCCCGCAGGCTCCTGCTGGCCGGACGGAGCTGGCAGGTCACCCACATCGACTTCAGCCGTCGCCGCTGCTTTGTCATCCCGGTCGAGGAGGGCGGGCGGGCCCGGTGGGCAGGCTTCGGCGCCGAGCGGATCCTCTCCTTCGAGCTGACCCGCGCCGCCCGCGACGTACTCCTCGGCCAGGACCCACCCGTGCGCCTCACCGGACGGGCCTCCGCACGACTCGCCCAGGCCAGGGAGGATCACCTGAACACGGTGCACCCCGGGAGCACCGTCATCGCCCGCCGACCCGACGGGGACGTCCGGTGGTGGACCTGGGCCGGCCACCGCGCCAACGCCACGCTCGCCGCCACCCTGCTGCCTGCCGTGGCACCGCACCGGCGCGCCCACGCCCACTGGATCCGGCTGCGGGACGACCTCACCCGCAAGGACTTTGCCCACGCCATGGCCCAGGGGCACGAGGGCCTGAGCCTGCCCGAAATCGACAGGCATGCCGTACAGGGCCTGAAGTTCGCCGAAGCGCTACCCCCCAGGTTGGCCGAGGCGACGCTGGCCGCACGCACCCTGGACGAGGCAGGTGCCCGCCTAACCCTCGACGAGCCGGTCCTGTTTGCAATGCTTTAGCCCGACATCTGACGGCGGTGAGCCCGGTGGAACCACCACCGATTCGGCCGACAGTCTCGAACTGAGCGGTTGCGCCCTGGCCCACAGCTTCATAGAGGGCAACGAGTCGCTCACGGGCCGTCATCGGCGCGGCCTGCCCGGATCTTCAGGCGGGGGAGGTTGACGACGGGCTCCAGGACGCGGATCGCCGCCGTTCCGGGGAGCGGGCAGGCTGCAGATAGGCGGCGGCATGCTGGTGGCACATCTCGCGTGCCCGTTCGGGGAGGCCGGGTCGGAGGCCATTGAGTGCGGCCTGGTTGCAGACCGCCGAGGCGAGCCCCTGATCGGCCTTGTGTACAGCCGCGTCGGCCAGGTCGGCAAGGAGGACAAGAGGCCGGGACGTGCAACGATCGCCGACAGGCCGCTGGCGTCAGGCCGCGCTGAGAGGGCGGTGTCAGCCGCTAGTGTCTCGCGGCTCCCTGGGCCGTCTCGAACACCGCGCTGTTAAGCCAATGCCCCAGTCAGCAGACCAATCGGGGTGAGGACGAGAAACACCGCACTCCATGCCATCCCCTGGCGTATGCAACGGTATTTGATCCATACCGTTCGCGACAGCGTCATGAACTGCTCCAAGTTCCGCTCCCTGGGGTCAGTTCGCTGAACTAGATCCGCGAACAGCCCCACAGAGAACGTTACCGCGGCATCCCCGAAGTAGTGCGCCCGCGACTGCTGTGGCTTTCCCGCACGTGGTACCACGGCAAGACCGAACATTATGAGAGCCGGCACCCATGCCGCGCACCCTGCCCAGAAGAACACCTGCGACACTGAGGCGTACTCCTGCGGTGCGATGCCACCGGCGCTGATCGTGCCGAGCAAGGCAGTCAGGGCCGCCCCCAGTGCGGTGAGCATCAGCCCCGCTTTACTGTCCGCCTTCAGCAACTCCTCCCGGGTCTCCGTGATCAGGGTACGTACGAGTTCTCCGCCATGAACGGCCCTCGCGTCCAGCCGCTGTGGGCACATGCCCTCTCCTTCCATGAACGTCCGCGGCCGCCCCGGGGCAAGTCCGGGGCGGCGTGCTACCACTCGGACGGTGATCAAACCGACGAGGTGCGCCGCAGTTCATCCTCCAACGCGCTCACCGCCTGACGGACGCGAATGTGCATCGCCGCCGTGTGTTCGCGGTGGGCGGCGTCTGACTCGGCCCGGCTCCGTCTGACTTCCTGCTCAATCGCGTCCTGAGCGATCTCGGTATCCGCCGTGGCACGGCGCTCGGCGATCCGTAGTCTCTCGCTATGGATCTTGACCGCGCTGTTGCTCTCGCTGGTGAGCATTCGCTCGTAGGCACTCTCGCCGCTGAGGAACTTCACTAGCACGGGAAGTGTGTCGAGGAGCACGAAGAGCGCTCGCACCAGCCATATACCTATGAAGAGCACGGGGTTTCCGCTGGCGAGTTCATCCAGCGCACGCATCCGCTCCAGTACACCGATCTCCTTCTGCTTGGTCCTCTCCTTCGTGAGGCGTTGTTCAATTCCTTTGGCGCGGTCCCGGAGGAAGGTGCCGCGCAAGGTTGTCAACTGACCTCCCATCTGCGATATTCGATCGTTCATCGCGCCCAGTCGGCGCTCGTTTTCCTCCGTGTTGTGCGTGACCCGGTAGTCCTGCGCCTTTTCCCGCAACCGCAAGCACTCGGACGTCCGCTGGTACAGCCCGGTGGAGGCAACACGGATCAGCTGCCGGCACTCGTCCCGGACTTCCGCATCAATGACGTCGAGCTTGTCGTTGTCCTGGTCCACGCGCTTCTGGAGCGCGGCGGCGTCCGATCGGAGCGATGCGAGTTCGTCGGACTGCCCGCCGGGCGTCGAGCCGAACGTGAGGACGTACCCGCCACAGCCTGCGGGAGACTGAGTATCGGTGCCGGACGGCACAGGGTTGCAGCGCAGCAGGTTCCCCCGCAGCTGGTCGATCGCGTTGTTCCGCTGACCCGTAACGCGCTCCTCCACCGCGGTGGCGAAGATGCGCAGCACCAGCGGCTCGGCGATCACGGCGCCGAGCACCAAGGCGATCAGAAGTCGCAGCACGAGTGGTCCGACCCGGCGCCGAGCGTTCGGCTGAGGAGTGACCAGCCAGCGATCCAGGTTGAGGATGAAGAGCATCCAGATCACGGTTGGAATCAGGGCCAAAAAAGATGCCCGACCCAGTGCCTCGGTCGCGAAATTCCACATGGAGAACGCGGCGATGACAGAGGTGCCAAGCACCACTCCCCCGAGAGCCGTGTACTTGCTCCGCTCGTAGCGGACCCTGGCGAGCAGGTCCTCGTCGACGCCGGTCAGGGTACGCAGACGACGCGCCGAATCAGAACGCCAGGAAGAGGGCTCTGCTGTGGTCGCGGAATCAGTCAAGGAGATCGTCCTCATTCTTGACGAAGCCGTCCTGCGCATGCCCTGGGCCTCCCAGGTGCCTGGACGCGTTGGGCCGGGGACGATCCCGCCCGGATTCAACGGCGCGAGCGGCCGGGTCGGCGTTGCTGGACCCGAGCTGTCCCCCCATGTCCCGCAGCACCTGATCGAGCGCTTGGTGATAGTCGATGTAGTCGTCAGTGGAACCCATCTGCCGCAGCAAGGTGAGGATGACCTCACGCCGCATCTGCGCTTGCGCCGTCTCCTGCGCGTGAGCGTGTGCCCGATTATCCTCAGCGGCCCGCTCGCGACGGGCCGATTCCTCGTGGGCAGTCTGGTGGATCCGAGCCGCCGCCTGGGCCACGTCGATGCGGTCCCGGACGATGCCGAAGGCGTCTGCGTATTCGGATCCCTGGGAGAGGAGCTCGGCGATTCGCTGGGTGTCCTGCGTCTCGAAGTCGCGCTGGCCACGGATGAGCTCCTGAGAGCGACGCTCGTCTCGAAGTGTCTGCTCCCAGTCCCGCAGATCGTCCGAGACCTGGACTTCGGCGCCGACGAACTCGACGCTCATTCCGGGGACACGCGGCACCACGATGGCGCTGTACGCGGTCATGCGGCGGGTCACCTCGCTACGCACCACGTTGACCTCCTCCACGCGATGTCCGGCGCTCAGCCGAGGCAACTCACTGTCACCCGCGAGGTAGGCGCGTAGCGGGACCGTCACGTCGACGACCCCCTGTCGGGCGATGACCGTGGGGTCGATGACCTGGCACGTGAAGGAGGCCCGGATGGTGAAGTTGTCGGCTTCGCTCACCGAGGGAATGGTGCGCTCGACTTCCACCAGTCGCGCCCTGGTGTCCACAAGGCTGACCGATGACGCGTCCAGCACGTCGGCGTGGGAGGGGTCGAACACCAAACCTTCGGGGAACTGCCTGTAGTTTCCGCCGACCCTGAAGACGTACACCGCACCGGGCGGCAGATCCGGCACATCATCACGGCGGCGCCGTCGCGACCACCAATTGCCCTGGACTGCGCCGAGCACGTGTTCGGCGACTACCGGGTAGTTCACTTGCTTCGTCCTCCTTGAGGCAAAAAAATCACTGCGACAAAAGGGCCATGAGGGTGTTTGCCCGCCATCGGCTAACTCCTCAGCGAGCCGATGAGCACGCGGGCCAATTGGCGGGTGCCAGGGATCGCGTAGTCGGGGTGGTTCAAAGCGGTGGACAGGTCCTTGCGCAGCACGTCCCACTGCCGGGAATTCATCTCCATGCGCATCGCCTCGCCGAGATTACGCACGAGGTCGGGACCCGAAGGATCGTCACGCAGGGCCACCAGGGTTCGGCAAAGGGCACCGACGGCCCGGCGACGGCAGACGCTGAGCAGCACACTTGTCCATAGCGAGCCGAGGTGACGCGCGCTCGCCGAAACGTGCTGCAGAAGCGCCGCAGGAAGCGGGCCGGCCCCCTCCAACTGTTCCGCTTCCAGCAGTTGCACGGCTGCCCGCAACGCATGAGAACGTGCTGTGGAGCGGCGGGCCGTTCCGGCTATCCGAGTGCGTACGTACCGAAGCATGAACACCGCTCGGTCGGGCTCCTGTTCGCCGGTCTGCAGCAGGAGGACCAGCGAACGGCGTGCGGCAGAAGCCACCCGCTCGCCTCGATGCGTCAGGAACCACAGCCAGTTGAGCGCTTCAAGACGGTAGAGCGACCCAATCCGTCCCGTGAGCGCCATGGCGGATGTGACAGCCCTCTCAGGACCCCTGCGATCAGCCCAGCCCAGCGCCACGTTCAGCGCCTGAGGCGCCAAATGCGGCTCCTGGCACATGAACTGAAGCGTGAGCGCCGTCGTCACGCGCTGGCTGGTGATGCCACCGGCCCAGCTCTGGAGGAAATTCTCCTCCACCTCGACTAGAGCATGCCGGGCGAGCAAAGAGATGCCTCGGGCAACCTCGGTACGCACGTCCAGGTCGTCAACCAGGGAGAGCCTGCCGAGCCACTGCCGCAGCGGGTACCAGAGTTCGTACCCGTACAGGTCGTGCAGCTCACCGATGACCAGTTCCCGGATCCGGGGCGAGTGGAAGACGATCCGCCGCTCGCTGCGGCTGGAATCCTGGCCCCGACCGGCCCGGCGCTCAGTCCGCACAAGTCCGACCGCTTGTTCCTTCCAGCGGGCGCGGGTCTGCTTGAAGACCACGCCGCGCCGTGCGGTCGTCGCCGCGCCGTCCGGCTCTGCGACCGGGAGTTCGCCTGCCTGCTCCCAGTCGCGCACATAGGTACTGAGCTGGACAGAATGCTGCTCGAAGGTACGTTCCGGGACTCCCTCAAGGAACGCGAGGGCCGCCAGCGGCAGCAGATCCTCGGCAGAGGGCTCCTTGTGAAACCACTTTCGGACCAGCTCTCTGTCGCTGTCCCGAAGCGCCTTCAACGCGACATCCGGTCCGTCGGCGAGTCCAGTGGCCGCGGCGATGACGTCCGCTGGGCGACGCAGCGCCTTAACATGCTGCAGCAGCTCCTCCGCGAGGTCCGGTGGGACCGGTGCCGAGAGCAGTTGGTTGCAGTGATGGAAAAGCTCAAGTGGATCCGGTGCGTGCCACGGAACGCAGTAGTCGCGGAGCGCCAGGCGTCGCCGAGTGGCCTCGGACGCCGTGATCACCAGGTAAGAACCCCTACCGCGCAGCTCCTCACTCAACCGACGTATCCCGAAGGCCTGCACCGCGTCGACGTGTGTCTCACCGACGTAGTCGAGGATCACGTACGCCTGCCCCGTCTTGATGTCACGTGACGCCGCCAGATCCGCCAGGGAGTTAGCGGGCGACAGACTCCGCAGTCCGGTCTTGGTACCCATGGCCTTTCTGAGAAGCGCGAAGGAGCCCGCAGTACGCCCGCTGTTGTCCTGGCCGACCAGGACAACGATGTGCTCCACATCGAGCTTTCGGAACGCCTCGTCAAAGCACGGAAGGGGGGGTAGGAAGTACCGCAGGGCCTTGTCGATCTCCGACGGCGTCACCGAGCCGGGAGCGAGCCCGGGAGCGGCGGCCATACCAAAGCCGAACGCCGCACCGGACGCGTCGACGGAAGCGTAGAAGTTGTTGTGAACGATCTGCTGCCCCAGGACACGGCGGAGGTCGTCGTATCCTTTGCCGTCCTCCTCTCGTTCGTCCGGCTCAGACCGCTCCACACCCTCAGCGCGGGGGTGCGGCCCCGAGTCATCGCTCAGCGGCTCCGTCAGGCCAGGGCTCTCTTGGTGCTCCTGGAGAAGCCCCTCCTCAGGGCCGGAAAAGGGCAGCTCGTTGAGCCCGGCCGTGTCATCAGCCACCTGTGCTCCCGAAACCGACGACACCACCACGCAGGTCCACGGGGGCGGTGAAGTTGTTGACGTTGATCTGCTCGCCCCGGTAGTCGTTGCGGACCATTGAGCCACTGTCGCGGTTGTCGTCGGCGGGCAGCCGTGGCCCCTGAGTCGCGGGCCCGTCAGCGCGAGGGCCGTTGCCAAGGCTCTGCGCATCGTGTCCCGGGACACGGAGCCAGGCGACAGCCTCGCACTCCTTCTCGTGCACGACGACGCGACGGAAGTCGGCGCTGGCAAGGGCGGTGTGTCCGCCGGCCACCGTGGACCGGTAAACGTCATCGGACAGCAGAAGCGCAAGGTCGGCGCCATCGTGGGCCTTCAAGGCGTCGTAGAGATGACGGGAGCTGAGCAGCCGTGCGGTGGTGACCACGGTCGAGCCGGCGAACCCGTTGTCCGCCAGTTCTACCGGACCATGGTGGATGGCGGCCCGCAGCCTCATCCGTGCGGATGGGACACGCAGAACGTTGTACTCACGCAGTTCGGACACCAGGTGCCGGACGAAGTCGTCGACCAGACGCGGCTCCGTGCCATCCATGGGATGGACGGCCAGTTCCTCGTCCCCCTTGCGCTGAATCTGCCACTGGGAACGGTCCAGTCCGGTGTTCCTGGCAGCTCGGGAAAGGAGCCGCGGCAAGTCATGCTGGATCTCGGACTGTCTACGGTCGTTGTTGCCTCCGTATGCCTGGGCATCAACGGCTAGGCATGTGCAGGGGTAGAACCCGGACCACTCGGCCACCCGGCCATTCCTCTCTCTGACGACACTTCCCGCGAAGTGCCGTCAGAGAGGCTAGAAGGATCGCCGACGCTTGATTCCATATCAGTACGGGTTTTCATCAAGTACTTTGGCAAACGCAAGCAGCTTCGGGACGTCACAGACCGTAATCTTTCGGTAGCTGCGCTTGACCAGCCCCCGTTGGGAAAGATCCGCGAGAGCCTTCTCCGCTGTCGGCTTGGCCAACCCGGCAAGCGAGGCCAGTTCGGACTGATTGAGCGTCACGCCGATCACGTTGCCTTTCAGCGCGCTGCCAGTCTCGCGCTGACCATATGCCTGACTGAGTTCCGCGATGACCCGCGCCAGCCGGGTGAGCGAGTCATAGGCGCCAAAGTCGACACGGCGCCGGTTGGCCCACCGCAATCGTCCGCACAGCATGCCCAGCATGGCCCTCATAGCGTCCGGGTGGCGGGTGAGGAAGCTCTCCAGTGCGGGCAGCTGGATGACACGGACCTTCACGTCACTGCACGCGATGACGGTTCCGGATCGGGGGCGATCCTCGAACGCAGCCATCTCACCCACGAAGTCACCCGCCGCCCGGATGGCGAGCAGCATCTCATAGCCGCTCTCCGAACTGGCCACAACCTTGACCACGCCGTGGGTGAGCAGCAAAACGTGCCGACCTTGATCACCCTGTTGCAAGAGGTGCCGATGAGTGGGGTACTCCATTGGAGTTCCCTGACTCAACAGATCCTCTAGGGCACGACTCCCCAACCGTCCCAGGAAGGTGGCATGCGGCCACGCGTACTTCATCCGTCTCCCGACCATCTCAGCCCGCGACGCGAGGCGCTCTTCACGTAGCCAAACCATGGTGCCGCCGGGGCATGAGAAGGCAAGTGGACAGGAGGCGCGTGGCTTGATTACTCGCCTGGCTGCCCAGTATTAATCGAACAGGCGTACTCGCCTTCGCTTTGACGCCTAAAACGATCTTTGGCGGCCGAGAGGTTTCCCAGGGTGCTTCTTGTGATCATTTTCTGTCTCGCGATTGGGCCGTCGCTATACACATCACGCACCGATCGCCCCCGCGGCCGGAATGCACCCGGCATAAGTGATCCCAGGCGCGCGCTGCCCGGATCACGCGCCCGCGCGGGCCAATGACCGTCCCAGCCCGGCAGGACGCCGACCAATCCCGGACCGGCCGGCACATGTCCAGCAGTGGTAGGGATGACCAGGACTGACGACAGGCGGCGGAGGCGTCAGGTGGTCCAGCACAGATCCGGCAACGGACACGGCGGCGGGGTCGGCCCCATTGGGGCCGACCCCGCCTGAACTGCGTGTCTGGCCAGATCACCACGTTGATGCCATGGCGACTGCTACACGTTGAAGCGGAACTCCACCACGTCGCCGTCCCGCATCACATAGTCCTTGCCCTCCATCCGGGCCTTCCCCGCCGCGCGGGCCTCGGCGACCGAGCCGGTGGCGACCAGGTCGTCGAAGGAGATGACCTCGGCCTTGATGAAGCCCTTCTGGAAGTCGGTGTGGATCACACCGGCCGCCTCCGGGGCGGTCGCGCCCTTCTTGATGGTCCAGGCGCGGGACTCCTTGGGGCCGGCGGTGAGGTAGGTCTGCAGGCCGAGGGTGTCGAAGCCGACGCGGGCGAGGGTGGCGAGGCCCGGTTCGTCCTGGCCTACGGACTGGAGGAGCTCGAGGGCCTCCTCGTCGTCGAGCTCGGCGAGGTCGGCCTCGAGCTTGGCGTTGAGGAAGATCGCCTCGGCGGGGGCGACGAGGGCGCGCTGTTCTTCCTTGAAGGCGTCGTCGGTGAGCTCGTCCTCGTCGACGTTGAAGACGTAGAGGAAGGGCTTGGTGGTGAGCAGGTGCAGGTCGTGGAGGACGGCCGCGCGGTCGGTGCCCTGGACGATGCCGGCGGAGAACAGGGTGCGGCCCTCGTCGAGGATGGTCTTGGCCTCTTCGACGGCCTTGACCTGAGCCTGCTTGTCCTTCTGGATCCGCGACTCCTTGATCAGGCGCGGCAGCACCTTCTCGATGGTCTGGAGGTCGGCGAGGATCAGCTCGGTGTTGATCGTCTCGATGTCGTCCTTGGGCGAGACCTTGCCGTCGACGTGGACGACGTTCTCGTCCTTGAAGGCGCGGATGACCTGGCAGATCGCGTCGGACTCGCGGATGTTCGCCAGGAACTTGTTGCCCAGGCCCTCGCCCTCGGAGGCGCCCTTGACGATGCCCGCGATGTCGACGAAGTCGACGGTGGCGGGGAGCTTGCGGGCCGAGCCGAAGATCTCGGCGAGGGTGTCGAGGCGGGGGTCGGGGACGCCGACGACTCCGACGTTGGGCTCGATGGTGGCGAACGGGTAGTTGGCCGCCAGGACGTCGTTCTTGGTCAGGGCGTTGAACAGGGTCGACTTGCCGACATTCGGCAGACCGACGATTCCGATCGTGAGCGACACGTTGGCGACTTCCCGTAACTTCCCGTAGCGAGAATGTGACGACAGGGACGAGGCCCGCTGCGGGGCCGATGCACCAGTCTACGGGGCCGCTCCGCGTCACCCGGCCGGACTGAAAATCGGTCGAACACACTGCCAAGGTCCTGCGAAGGGCGTGTCCAACGCCGGATTCCGGGCACCCCTCGACCTACGTTGGTCGGGTGGAGCACTACAGCACCCGTACGCCGCGCCGCTCGTACGCCCCGCCGCCCCGCCCGGCGGCGGACGACAGGGACGTGGGCCGGGACAGGTACAGAGGCGGCGCGGGCGAGGGGGCGCGCGCGCCGGAGGGAGCGGCGCGGCGGCCCCGGGCGGGCGGTGCGACGGCCGTGGGCGCCGTGGGGCGCGCGGTGGCCGGGGTGCGCTACCCCGCCCCGCGTCTCACCGGCTTCGGCGCGGGGCTGCTGGCGACCGTGGTCATGCTGGGCTTCGGCTGCCTGGACGCGCTGCTGTTCTCCGCGTCCACGACCGCGTACGGCGTGGTCTTCCTGCTGGCGTGCACGGCCTGCGGGCTGTGGGTACGGCCGGTGGACCTGGCCGCCGCCCCGGTCGGGGCGCCGATCGCGTTCGCCTTCGGGCTGCTGCCGATCAACGACGGGACGGAGGGCCTGGCCGGCCAGGCGATGGGCGTGTTCACCGCGCTGTCGCTGAACGCCGGCTGGCTCTACGCCGGCACCCTGCTGGCCTCGCTGATCGTCCTGGCGCGCAAGGGCGCCCTGGTCAGCCGGCGGAACCAGCGGCAGCAGTGGGAGCGGCAGCTGAGTCGCGGATCCCGGCCGGATCAGCCGCCGCGGACCGAGCCGCCATCGCGGCCCCCACGATCCCCGCGTTGTTCTGCAGCCGCGCAGGCACGACCTCGGCCCTGATCCCCTCGATCAGCGGCAGGAACTTCGCCGCCTTGCGGCTCACCCCGCCGCCGATCACGAACAGCTCCGGTGAGAAGAGCATCTCCAGGTGCGCGAGGTACTTCTGCACCCGGTGCGCCCAGGTCTGCCAGCTCAGGTCGTGGTCCTCCTTGGCCTTGGACGAGGCCCGCTTCTCCGCCTCGTGGCCGTGCAGCTCCAGATGGCCGAACTCGGTGTTGGGCACCAGGCGTCCGGCGGTGAAGACCGCGCTGCCGATGCCGGTGCCGAAGGTGAGCAGGATGACCGTGCCCCTGCGGCCGCGTCCGGCGCCGAAGGTCATCTCCGCGATCCCGGCCGCGTCCGCGTCGTTGACCACCGTGACCGGCGAGCCGAGCCGCTCGCCGAGCAGCGCCGCCGCGTCGACGTCGATCCAGCCCTTGTCGACGTTCGCGGCGGTCCGGGTCGTACCGTCCGTCACCACGCCCGGGAAGGTCACCCCGACCGGCCGCCCGGACCAGCCGAAGGCGTCCACGACCTCACGGACCCGGTCCGCGACCGCGTCGGGCGTGGACGGCTGCGGGGTGAGGACCTTGAAGCGCTCCTCGGCCAGGTCGCCGCGCGCCAGGTCCACCGGCGCGCCCTTGATGCCCGAACCGCCGATGTCCACGCCCAGGATCCGCTCCGGCGCCCGCTCCCGGACCTGCCCGTGACCCTCGGTCGGCGCGCCGGCCCCCGCCGGGCCTTCCGGCCGGGCGGTCATGCGTCCTGGGAGGGGGCCTGGGAGGGAGCGGCCACCGCGGCCGCCGCCTCCGCCCTCAGGTCGCGCCGCAGCTCCTTGGGCAGCGAGAAGGTGAGGCTCTCGCGCATCGGCTGGACGACCTCCACATCCGCGAAGCCGCGCTCGGCCAGCCACTCCAGCACGCCCTCGACCAGCACGTCCGGCACCGAGGCGCCCGAGGTCACGCCGACCGTCGTCACGCCCTCCAGCCAGGCCTCGTCGATCTCGCTCGCGAAGTCGACCAGGTGGCCGGCCTTGGCGCCGGCGCCGAGGGCGACCTCGACCAGCCGCACCGAGTTGGAGGAGTTCTTGGAGCCGACGACGATCACCAGGTCGGACTCGGCAGCGACCTGCTTGATCGCGACCTGGCGGTTCTGCGTGGCGTAGCAGATGTCGTCGCTCGGCGGGCTGACGAGCGCCGGGAAGCGCTCCTTGAGCGCGTCCACGGTCTCCATGGTCTCGTCCACGGAGAGCGTGGTCTGGGACAGCCAGACGACCTTGGACTCGTCGCGGACCCGGACGTTCTTCACGTCCTCCGGGCCGTCGACCAGGGTGATGTGGTCGGGCGCCTCGCCGCTGGTGCCGATGACCTCCTCGTGGCCCTCGTGGCCGATCAGGAGGATGTCGTAGTCCTCCTTGGCGAAGCGGACGGCTTCCTTGTGGACCTTGGTGACCAGCGGGCAGGTCGCGTCGATGGTGGCGAGCCGGCGCTGCCTGGCCTCGTCATGGACGACCGGCGCCACACCGTGCGCCGAGAAGATCACAATGGATCCCTCGGGCACCTCCTCCGTCTCGTCGACGAAGATCGCGCCCTTCTTCTGGAGGGTCTGCACGACGTACTTGTTGTGGACGATCTCCTTGCGCACGTAGATCGGCGCCCCGTACTGCTCCAGGGCCTTCTCTACGGCGATTACGGCACGGTCCACGCCGGCGCAGTAGCCGCGGGGGGCCGCGAGCAGGACCCGGCGGGCAGGCGATGCAGTCATGGTCACCATGGTAGGGGGCCGCGGACTCGGGGAATTGTCGGTGAGGGCCGATACGCTCGCGGGCATGGCTGTCAACACGTCCGCTGAGGCGCCGATCCCGGTCGGCGAGGTGTCCCGGCTGATCGGGGGGTGGATCGACCGGCTCGGGGCGGTGTGGGTCGAGGGGCAGATCACCCAGCTGTCCCGGCGCCCGGGCGCCGGGGTGGTGTTCCTGACCCTGCGCGACCCCAGTTACGACATCTCGCTCACCGTCACCTGCTTCCGCGCGGTCTTCGACAAGGTCGCGGACACGGTCACCGAGGGCGCGCGGGTGGTGGTGCACGCCAAGCCGGAGTGGTACGCGCCGCGGGGCCAGCTCTCCCTGCGGGCCGCCGAGATCCGACCGGTCGGCATCGGCGAGCTGCTGGCCCGGCTGGAGCTGCTGAAGAAGTCGCTGGCGGCCGAGGGCCTGTTCGCGGCCGACCGGAAGAAGCCGCTGCCGTTCCTGCCGCAGCTGATAGGGCTGGTCTGCGGGCGGGCCTCGGCCGCCGAGCGCGACGTCCTGGAGAACGCGCGGCTGCGCTGGCCCGCGGTCCGCTTCGAGGTGCGCAATGTCGCCGTCCAGGGCGTCCATGCCGTGCCGCAGGTGATCGAGGCCGTCCAGGAGCTGGACGCGATGCCGGACGTGGACGTGATCATCGTGGCGCGCGGCGGCGGCAGCGTGGAGGATCTGCTGCCCTTCTCCGACGAGCAGCTGGTGCGGGCCGTGGCGGCCTGCGCCACGCCCGTGGTCTCGGCGATCGGCCACGAGCCGGACTCGCCGCTGCTCGACCTGGTCGCCGATCTGCGGGCGTCCACCCCCACCGACGCGGCCAAGAAGATCGTGCCGGACGTGGGCGAGGAGCTGGTGCGGATCCAGCACCTGCGCGAGCGCGCGCTGCGCAGCGTGCACGGCCTGCTGGACCGGGAGGAGCGGGGACTCGCGGCGGCGCTGGCGCGGCCGTGCATGCGGCAGCCGCACCGGATGGTGGACGAGCGGGCCGAGCAGGTCTCCGGGCTCCTCGACCGCGGCCGGCGCTGCCTGGGGCATCTGCTGGACCGCGCGGACTCGGAGCTGACCCACACCCACGCCCGGGTGGTGGCCCTGTCGCCCGCCGCGACCCTGCGGCGCGGCTATGCGGTGTTGCAGCACGCGGACGGGTCGGTGGTGCGCGCCGCGGCCGAGGTGAGCGCGGAGGAGAAGCTCAGGGCGCGGGTCGCCGAGGGCGAGTTCACGGTCCGCGCGGTTGCCGGTCCCGCTGACGTTGCCGGCCCCGCTGAGGTTGCCGGTCCCGCTGAGGTTGCCGGCCCCGCTGAGGTTGCCGGCCCCGCTGAGGTTGCCGGCCCCTCCGGCGTGGTCGGCCCCTCCGACGTTGTCAGTCCCTCTGAATAGGCTGTGCGGCATGGCGAAGACGGACGAGAAGGCCACCCAGGCGGCCGGGAGCGCGGCCGAGGCGTCCACGCTCGGCTATGAGCAGGCGCGGGACGAGCTGGTCGAGGTGGTGCGCCGCCTGGAGGCGGGCGGGACGACCCTGGAGGAGTCGCTCGCCCTGTGGGAGCGCGGCGAGGAGCTGGCGAAGGTCTGCCGCCGCTGGCTGGAGGGCGCGCGGGCGCGGCTGGACGCGGCGCTGGCCGAGACGGCGGAGGGGGACGACACCGGGGCGGGCGAAGGCGGCGACGACAGCCGCTGAGGGAGCGGGCCGTACAAGGCCCGCCCCCATCGGCGTGCGCGTGCGGTGACCACAGCCGGACCGATCACAGCCGGACCGATCACAGCCGGACCGATCACAGCCGGACCGACCGCAGCCGGACCAAGCCGCCCCGCGCGGGTGGGGCGCGGCGGCGGTCGGGTCAGCCCTTCTTCGCGGTGAGCGCGGAGGCCATCTCCGTCAGCTGGCCGAACGAGGCCGTGCCGGTGACCACCGTGGTCACGCCCGGCTCCGTGTGCACCAGGGCGTTGTACTTGTCACCCTTGTAGCGGACCCACTCCTTGCCGTCGATCCGCTGCGCCCGGTCCGTCTTCTTCGCCCGCTGGGTGACCTCGGCGACGTACGGCCCCGTCTTGGCGTTGCTCTGCTCGACCGCGACGTACTCCTCCTCCGCGGTGAGGAAGCCGAGGTGCCAGGCCGTGTCGCCCTGCGGCCGCGACGATGTCTCGGGCCCGTACGTCACCGAGGTCGCGCGCCAGCCCTTGGGCAGCCTGCCGGGCTCCGGGGCGGCCACCGGGTACGGCGCCGCGCGCCGGGCGGTGATCAGCTCTACCCTGTAGTCGACCGTCTTGAGCGGATTCTTGCTGTCGTCGTGCGGAATGGCGAAGACGTAGATGCCCGCTGCGACGGCGCCTATCACCACCAGCGACAGCAGCATGTCCCGCACCGTCTCTTTGCCTCGCATACCTGCCACGCCCCCTATCGTCCCTCATGGCAGTCGTGCTCATGCGTGGGGCCCTCTGCTCACATTCGCAATCAGCGGATACTGTGCTTTTCGGGGGGCTGTCCCCAGCTCCCGCAGAAACGCACAATCACCCTCACATCCGGCCGTCGCCGTACAGAAAGGTGCGATCCGATGACCGAGCATCATCTGCCGTCCCAGCTGGAAGTCAGCCCCGAGGCCCCCGACCGCAACCTGGCCCTGGAACTGGTCCGGGTCACCGAGGCCGGCGCCATGGCCTCCGGTCGCTGGGTGGGACGAGGCGACAAGAACGGCGCCGACGGCGCCGCCGTCAAGGCCATGCGCTCCCTCGTGCACACCGTCTCCATGAACGGTGTCGTCGTGATCGGCGAAGGCGAGAAGGACGAAGCGCCCATGCTCTTCAACGGGGAGCGGGTGGGCGACGGGACCGGCCCGGAGTGCGACGTGGCCGTGGACCCGGTGGACGGCACCACGCTCACCGCCAAGGGCATGGCGAACGCGGTGTCCGTGCTGGCCGTCGCCGAGCGCGGCACCATGTTCGACCCGTCCGCGGTGTTCTACATGAACAAGCTGGCCACCGGCCCCGAGGCGGCCGAGTTCGTCGACATCACCGCGCCGCCGGGGGTCAACATCCGCCGGATCGCGAAGGCGAAGAAGTCCAGCCCCGAGGACGTCACGGTGGTCGTGCTCGACCGGCCCCGGCACGAGAACATCGTCAAGGAGATCCGGGAGGCGGGCGCCCGGATCAAGTTCATCTCCGACGGCGACGTGGCCGGCGCGATCATGGCCGCGCGCGAGGGCGCCGGCGCGGATCTGCTGCTGGGCATCGGCGGCACGCCGGAGGGCATCATCGCGGCCTGCGCGATCAAGTGCCTGGGCGGCACCATCCAGGCGCAGCTGTGGCCCAAGGACGACGAGGAGCGGCAGCGCGCCATCGACGCGGGCCACGACCTCGACAAGGTGCTGGAGACGGACGACCTGGTCAGCGGCGACAACGTGTTCTTCGTCGCCACCGGGATCACCGACGGCGATCTGCTGCGCGGGGTGCGGTACCGCGCGGAGACCGCGACCACCCAGTCGCTGGTGATGCGCTCCAAGTCGGGGACCATCCGGCAGATCGACTCGGTCCACCGGCTGTCCAAGCTGCGCGCCTACGCCTCGGTCGACTTCGACCGCGCGCGGTAGCGGGCACGCACAGGCGGGGCCCCTCCTCCCGGCGGGGCCCAGACCCCCCTTTTTTCGCGGGGCCCGGCCCGCCGCCTACGAGGACCCGGCTCGCCGCGACCTCCGTCAGCCCGCGGCCGCCACCCGCACGGCGCGCTGCAGCTCCGCCTCGCGGCGGCGCCGGCGGGCCAGCACGACCCGGCGCTCGGCGGCGGTCAGCCCGCCCCACACCCCGTACGGCTCGGGCTGCAGCAGGGCGTGCTCCCGGCACTCGACCATGACCGGGCAGCGCGCGCAGACGCGCTTGGCGGCCTCCTCCCGCGACAGCCGCGCAGCCGTGGGCTCCTTCGAGGGAGCGAAGAACAGCCCGGCCTCGTCCCGGCGGCACACCGCCTCCGAGTGCCAGGGCCCTGCCTGATCCCGCGCGGGGATGCGCTGCGGGGGCACGGCGGCGTCCAGCAGGGGCTGATGCGGTTGCAGCACGGTCTACTCCTGACGACGGCTCCGGTGGTCACCCTTGCCCGCCTCGCCCGTACGGCCCGTTAGCACCCCCATCAGCCGTACGGGAGACGATGCACCAAGCCTTACCCGCTGTGCGCGTGCTTATGCACACCGTTGCCCCGGCCGGAAATTCAATATGCACGTAGGTTCTTCAGGCGTTTTCCGCGCTTTCGTGTGGCCTCGACACCGCCGAACAAGGCGAATCCCCGCACCACGACGACCGGGGCGTCCGGATCCGGCGCCTCGTACCCCTTGATGTCGAATCCGCCGAAGACGCCCGCGCCGCCGCCGCTGACGGTGACGTTCTCCGGGACCTTGATCTCCACCCCGCCGAAGACGGCGGAGACGTTGATGACGATCTCCCGCTGCTCGAACAGCGCCTCGGTCAGATCGATCTCCACGCCGCCGAAGAGAGCGAGGACGTTGGTGGTGCGCCGCACCCGCCAGCGGCCCTTGCGCATCGCGCCGCCGAAGACGGCCACGAGGTTGTCCGTGGCGGGCAGGGCACGGGCCTCCTGCGGGCCCCGGCCGCCCGCCCCCGCCCCCGGCACCGGGGACGCCCCGGCGGCCCGGTCGGCCGCCCCGACAGCCGGCAGATCGCGGACCAGGGGCTCCAGCTCGCCGACGGTCTTGGCCCGGTACGTCGCGTCGATCCGCTCAGCGTGCTCCTCCGGGTCCAGCCTCCCCTCGGCCAGCGCCTCGCGCAGGATGTCCGCGATCCGGTCGCGGTCCGCGTCCGAGGCCCGCAACTCCGCGCTGGACGCGGGCGCGCCAGGCGCGGGGGCGGGGATGGTCTTCGTCAGGGGCACCGGCTGCTGCTCAGTCACCCGACCAGATTAACCACTCGCGATACATCGCGAAATAGGACTGGGGAGACTCGCCGGACGGAGTCCGGCGTGGCGGGGCCGCACCCGCCGCAAGGCGGTCTTATGCCCCACCTCACAGATCCGGCCGTCCCGCGCCGTTCTACGCTGGTGTCCGCTGTCGACGACGTCAGCCCCAGCCCCGTCGAGTGAGGAATGGCCGTGCCAGAGTTTGCCTATTCGGACCTGCTGCCCCTGGGCGAGGACACCACCCCCTACCGCCTGGTGACCTCCGAGGGCGTGAGCACCTTCGAGGCCGGCGGGCGTACGTTCCTCAAGGTCGAGCCGGAGGCGCTGCGCAGGCTCGCGGCCGAGGCGATGCACGACATCTCGCACTATCTGCGCCCCGCCCACCTCGCCCAGCTGCGCCGCATCCTGGACGACCCCGAGGCCAGCCCGAACGACCGCTTCGTCGCGCTCGACCTGCTGAAGAACGCCAACATCGCGGCCGCCGGCGTGCTCCCGATGTGCCAGGACACCGGCACCGCCATCGTCATGGGCAAGCGCGGGCAGAACGTGCTGACCGAGGGCGGCGACGAGGAGGCGCTGTCGCGTGGCGTGTACGACGCGTACACCAAGCTCAACCTGCGCTACTCCCAGATGGCCCCGCTGACCATGTGGGACGAGAAGAACACCGGCTCCAACCTGCCCGCGCAGATCGAGCTGTACGCGACCGACGGCGGCGCGTACAAGTTCCTCTTCATGGCCAAGGGCGGCGGCTCGGCCAACAAGTCCTTCCTCTACCAGGAGACGAAGGCGGTCCTCAACGAGGCCTCGATGATGAAGTTCCTGGAGGAGAAGATCCGCTCGCTGGGCACGGCGGCCTGCCCGCCGTACCACCTGGCGATCGTGGTCGGCGGCACCAGCGCCGAGTACGCGCTCAAGACCGCGAAGTACGCCTCGGCGCACTACCTGGACGAGCTGCCCACCGAGGGCTCCCCCACCGGTCACGGCTTCCGCGACCAGGAGCTGGAGGAGAAGGTCTTCGAGCTGACGCAGCGGATCGGGATCGGCGCGCAGTTCGGCGGCAAGTACTTCTGCCATGACGTCCGGGTGGTGCGGCTGCCCCGCCACGGCGCGTCCTGCCCGGTGGCCATCGCGGTCTCCTGCTCCGCCGACCGCCAGGCGCTGGCGAAGATCACCCCCGAGGGCGTCTTCCTGGAGCAGCTGGAGACCGATCCGGCCAAGTACCTGCCGGAGACCACCGACGAGCACCTGTCGGACGACGACGTGGTCCGCATCGACCTCAACCGGCCGATGGACGAGATCCGGGCGGAGCTGACCAAGTACCCGGTCAAGACCCGGCTCTCGCTCACCGGCCCGCTGGTCGTCGCCCGCGACATCGCGCACGCGAAGATCAAGGAGCGGCTGGACGCGGGCGAGGAGATGCCGCAGTACCTGCGCGACCACGCCGTCTACTACGCGGGCCCGGCCAAGACCCCCGAGGGATACGCCTCCGGGTCCTTCGGACCGACGACGGCGGGCCGTATGGACGCGTACGTCGAGCAGTTCCAGGCGGCCGGCGGCTCGTACGTCATGTTGGCCAAGGGGAACCGCTCCAAGCAGGTCACCGAGGCCTGCCAGGCGCACGGCGGCTTCTACCTCGGCTCGATCGGCGGCCCGGCGGCGCGGCTGGCCCAGGACTGCATCAAGAAGGTGGAGGTCCTGGAGTACGCGGAGCTGGGCATGGAGGCGGTCTGGAAGATCGAGGTGGAGGACTTCCCGGCGTTCGTCGTGGTGGACGACAAGGGGAACGACTTCTTCACCGACCCGGGCCCGTCCCAGCCGTTCGTCACCAGCATCCCGGTGCGCCCGGGAGCGTAGCGACAGTCGACGGCGACCACCCGACGGACGGAGTCCGGCGCGGCCGCCCGAAGCTTGCGAGGCCCCCCAGGGCCGAACAATGCGAGGGCGGCCATCGGGAAAGGGACGGCCGCCGGGTCAGCCGGTCAGTATCGCCTCGAACGCCCCCGGGCGCTGGGCCACACCGCTGCAGGTGGGGGCCGGGCGGGGGGTGGTGGCGCGTGGGGGGCACGGGCGGTCGCGTTCGGCGGACCACATGGACAGCCGGCCGATGCCCTTGGCCGCGGCGAAGCGGGCGAGGACGGCGGCGTCCTTGAGCGTGAAGACCTCTCCGGAGACGTCGTTGACCCCGATCATTGGGGTCACGGTGAGGGTCTTCCAGGCCGCGGCCTCGGAGAGGCCGAGGACGCCGCGGATCCGGCCGTGGGCGTTGATGGCGGCCTGGACGGCGTAGCGGCCCATGTCGCCGGTGTGCTCGCCGCCGTAGTTCATGGCCATGATGTTCACGCCGGAGACGGCGACGCCCTGGGCCCGGGCGTTGGCGAGCAGGGCGCTGCTGTCGTCGGTCAGCCCCCAGGGCATGGCGGGCAGGGTGAAGGAGACGTCCAGGTCCGGGCGGGCGCGCTGGAGCCAGGCGATGGCCCGCGCCCGGCGGGTGGCGGAGACGGGGTCGGCGAGGGCGGGGCCCTCGATGTCGAAGTCGGCCTTGGTGAAGCCGTAACGGTCGATCACCGCAGCGTACGCGGCGGCGAGTTGCGGCACGCCGGGGCAGATCGTGGCCAGTTCCCGGCTGCCCGCCCCGCCGAAGGAGACCCGCACATCGCCCCCGGCCCGGCGCGCGGCGGCGATACGGGCCATCAGGGCCCGGTCGGCGAGCGGGATCCCGCCGTCCCACACGGGGGCGCAGCCCCTGCCCGCGACGACGAACCCGAGGGCGAACTCCTTGACGCCGCGCGCGGCGGCCGCGGCCATGTCGTACCCGGTGGCCGCCCACGCGCTGACGTACGGCACGAACGGGGCGCCGGGGCGGGCCGGCGGGGGCGCGGACGGGCGGGCCGGGGCCGGCGGGCGCGGCGGGGCGGACGGAGGAGCCAGCACCGACGGAGCAGCCGGCGCGGACGGGCGGGCGGAGGTGGGCGAGTGCGCGGACGGGGTCGCGGGCGGCGGGGGCGGACGTTCGCCACCGGCCCATACGGCGATGGCGGCGCAGAGCGTCGCGGCGAGCGTGGTGTAGCCGCCCAGGCGCGGGGTGGAGAGGGCCCTCACGCGATGTGCGCTCCTTCCGTGACGGGGCCGGGGCCCGCCCCGGAGGCTCTGCCGGCCTCCGGGGCGCGGCGCTTGTTCCGCTCTCCCAAGCTCGCACACCGAATGAACCGTCATGGGCTATGACACACCGCATTGTTTACCTATATGCGGAAAATCCTATTTGCTGCATTAGCCTCGGGCTCATGGATCAATCAGACGTGGCCGAGCGCATGCCGACCCGCCTACTGACTCCCGACGGGGCTCCCGACGAGACCATGGACAAGGCTCCGGACGAAGCCACCGACGAGGCTCCGGACACGGCCGCGGCCGAGGCCGCGGAGGGGCCGGTGTTCGTCGACCTCTCCGGGCGCCGCGCCCGCCTGCTGCGGCACGCGGGCGTGGTCGCGGGGAGCGTCGTCCTCGGATACACCGCCCTGCTGGGAGCGGGTTTCTCCGGCGGCACCGCCGTCGCCCCCGACACCCAGCTCCCCGACAGCGGCGCCACGACCGGCCCGGCCGGACGGGACTCGAAGGACACCCGGCGCGGCCACACCAAGGCCCGTATCCCCTCGGCCACGGCGGGAACCGCCCGGCACGCCGAGCGCCGGACGGGGGCCGGGGCCCGATGAGCGGCGGCTGGCAGCCGAGGCTGCCGCGTCCGCGCCGCCGCAGGCACCCGGCCGCCGAGCCCCGGCCGCACCCCTGGCCGCGGGGGCGGCGGGGCCGGGGAGCGACGGGGCGCGCGGTGTCCAAGGCGGCCGCGGCCGGGCGGCGGCGGGCCGCGCCCCGGACGCGCCTGGTGCTCGGCGTGGTCACGCTGATCGCGCTGGCCTGCACGATGCTCCTGGACGGCTATCTGCACGCCGAGGTCGGCAACGACTCCCGGGTGCACCCCCCGTACCCCGCCCGCCACGTCCCCGAGCGGGCCCTCTCCGGCGGCCCGGTGCTCACCTTCGACAACCGCGGCAGGCCCACCAGCCACCACATCCCGGCCCGGACCATCGCGCTGACCTTCGACGACGGGCCCGACCCCCGCTGGACCCCGGAGATCCTCAAGGTGCTGCGCGACCACGACGTGCCGGCCACCTTCTTCGTGCTCGGCCAGATGGTGGTCCGCGAGCCCACCCTGGTGCGCCGGATGCGGGAGGCCGGCCATGAGATCGGCGTGCACACCTTCACCCACCCGGACCTCGCGTACCAGACCCACGACCGGGTGGACCGCGAGCTGGCGCAGACCCAGCTGGCCCTGGCCGGCGCGGCCGGCATCAACAGCTCGCTCTTCCGCGCCCCGTACTCCTCGCAGCTCTCCGCGCTCGACGACCGGAGCTGGCCGGTCCAGCGCTATCTGGGCCACCGCGGCTACATCAGCGCGTTCAGCGACGTCGACAGCCAGGACTGGCAGCGCCCGCCCGTCGAGAAGATCATCCGTAACGCCACCCCGAAGGCCGGGAAGGGCGCCGCCGTGCTCTTCCACGACGCGGGCGGCGACCGCTCACGGACCGTCGCCGCCCTGGACCGGTACATCGAGCGGATGAAGGCGAAGGGCTACACCTTCGCCACCGTCACCGGGGCGCTCGGAGCCGAGGCCGCCGTCCACCCGGCCCACGGGGCGCGCGTCTGGCAGGGCCGGGCCCTGATCTGGGCCGCTTCCTTCACCGAGGTCACCATGCCGGCCCTGGCCTGGCTGCTGGCCGTGGTCGGCGTGGCCGTCCTCGCCCGGCTGCTGATGATGCTGATCCTCGCCTGGTGGCACCGGCGCGCCCGGGACCGGCGGCGCTTCACCTGGGGCGCGGACGTGGACGAGCCGGTGAGCGTGATCGTGCCCGCCTACAACGAGAAGGAGTGCATCGCCAACACGGTGAACTCGCTGGCCGCGAGCACCCATCCGATCGAGATCCTGGTGGTGGACGACGGCTCGACCGACGGCACCGCCGACCTCGTGGAGGCCCTGGACCTGCCGAACGTACACGTGCTGCGCCAGGAGAACGCGGGCAAGCCCGCCGCGCTCAACCACGGCATCGCCGAGGCCCGCTCCGACCTGATCGTGATGATGGACGGCGACACCGTCTTCGAGCCGGGCACCGTGCGCGAGCTGGTCCGCCCCTTCGCCGACCCCGGCGTCGGCGCGGTCGCGGGCAACGCCAAGGTCGGCAACCGCTCCGGCCTGATCGGCGCCTGGCAGCACATCGAGTACGTGATGGGGTTCAACCTCGACCGGCGGATGTACGACCTGCTGCGCTGCATGCCGACCATCCCCGGCGCCATCGGCGCCTTCCGCCGCCGCGCCCTGCTGGAGGTGGGCGGCATGAGCGCCGACACCCTGGCCGAGGACACCGACATCACGATCGCCCTGCACCGGGCCGGCTGGCGGGTCGTCTACCAGGAGACCGCCCGCGCCTGGACCGAGGCGCCCGGCACGCTGGGCCAGCTGTGGCGGCAGCGCTACCGCTGGAGCTACGGCACCATGCAGGCGCTGTGGAAGCACCGCCGCTCCCTCATCGACCAGGGCCCCTCGGGGCGCTTCGGCCGGGTCGGGATGCCGCTGGTGGTGTTCTTCCAGGTGGTCGCCCCGCTGTGCGCCCCGCTGATCGACCTGTTCACGCTGTACGGGGCGATCTTCCTCGATCCGGTGAAGTCCCTGCTGGCCTGGTCGGCGCTGATGCTGGCGCAACTGCTCGGCGCGGCCTACGCCTTCCGGCTGGACCGCGAGCGGTACGGCCCCCTGCTGGTGCTGCCGCTGCAGCAGATCGCCTACCGGCAGCTGATGTACGTGGTGCTGCTGCACTCCTGTGTCACCGCGGCGACCGGGGCCCTGCTGCCGTGGCAGAAGCTGCGGCGCACCGGGGAGGTGGACACGCCGCGCACGCCCGCGCCGAAGGCCGTCCGGTGACCCGGCTCACGCGATCACCTGCGCGGCAGGGGGAACACGGCGGGCGGAGCGGGTGCTGTGAGCATCATCGGCGAGTGAGCCGAAGGGGCGCGCCGCTGTCGAAAGGGAGAGCGCGCGGAGGCTGCGAGGAACGAGCAGCCGAGCACGGTCGACCGTCGACAGGGGGCACCCCCGGCCGAAGGCTGGGGGAGGCTGAGGCGCCCCGGAGGCGAAGAGCCGCAAAGAGTGGGAGGTGGGCGTCATGACAGACGAGAAGCAGTCCGGCGGGGAGTACCGCATCGAGCACGACTCCATGGGTGAGGTGCGGGTCCCGGCGCACGCCAAGTGGCGGGCACAGACGCAGCGGGCGGTGGAGAACTTCCCCGTCAGCGGGCAGCGTCTGGAGCGCGCGCACATCGAGGCGCTGGCCCGGATCAAGGCCGCGGCCGCGAAGGTCAACGCGGAGCTGGGCGTGGTGGACGCCGAGGTCGCGGAGGCGATCGCGGGCGCGGCGGCCGAGGTCGCCGAGGGGCGCTGGGACGACCACTTCCCCGTCGACGTCTTCCAGACCGGCTCGGGCACCTCCTCCAACATGAACACCAACGAGGTGCTGGCCACGCTGGCGAGCGAGCGCCTGGGCCGCGACGTACACCCCAATGACCACGTCAACGCCAGCCAGTCGTCCAACGACGTGTTCCCCTCCTCCATCCACATCGCGGCCACCGCGGCCGTCACCGGCGATCTGATCCCGGCGCTCGACCACCTCGCGGGGGCCCTGGAGCGCAAGGCGGAGGAGTTCGCCGAGGTCGTCAAGGCGGGCCGTACGCACCTGATGGACGCGACGCCGGTGACGCTGGGCCAGGAGTTCGGCGGCTACGCCGCCCAGGTCCGCTACGCGGTGGAGCGGCTGCGCGCCTCGCTGCCCCGGCTGGCCGAGCTGCCGCTGGGCGGCACCGCCGTGGGCACCGGCATCAACACCCCGCCCGGCTTCTCCGCGGCCGTCATCGCCGAGCTGGCCCGCGCCACCGGGCTGCCGCTGACCGAGGCCCGCAACCACTTCGAGGCGCAGGGCGCGCGCGACGGCCTGGTGGAGACCTCCGGGCAGCTGCGCACCCTCGCGGTCTCCCTCACCAAGATCGCCAACGATCTGCGCTGGATGTCCTCCGGGCCGCGCACCGGGCTCGCCGAGATCGCCCTGCCCGACCTCCAGCCCGGCTCCTCGATCATGCCGGGGAAGGTCAACCCGGTGATCCCCGAGGCGGTGCTCATGGTCGCCGCCCAGGTCACCGGCAATGACGCGACCGTGGCCTGGGCCGGGGCGGCCGGGAACTTCGAGCTCAACGTGATGCTCCCGGTCATCGCCAAGAACCTGCTGGAGTCGGTGCGGCTGCTGGCCAACGCCTCCCGGCTGCTGGCGGACCGCACGGTCGACGGAATCACCGCCAACGCGGAGCGGGCCCGCGAGTACGCGGAGTCCTCGCCCTCGGTCGTCACCCCCCTCAACCGCTACCTGGGCTACGAGGAGGCGGCGAAGGTGGCCAAGAAGTCGCTGGCCGAGCGGAAGACCATCCGCGAGGTGGTCCTGGAGTCGGGGTACGTGGAGCGCGGGCTGCTGACGCTGGAACAGCTCGACGAGGCGCTCGACGTGTTGCGGATGACCCATCCGTAACGCGGTGTTGCGGTACCGGTCACGGCGTGATGCCGCCCGCCCACCTAAGATCTGCTCATGACAGCGGACATCGTGGAGACGACGGGTACGGCGGGCACCGCCCGGTGGGCGCGGGGCGACCACATCCTGTGGCGCTACCGCGCCAACGCCGCCGACCGCATCCACATCTGCCGCCCCGTGACCGTGGTCCAGGACACCGACGAGCTGCTCGCCGTCTGGCTGGCGCCCGGCACCGCCTGCGTCAAGCCGCAGCTCACCGACGGCACCTCCGTCCACCACGAGCCGCTGTCCACCCGCTACACCAAGCCCCGCACCACCGCGCTGTGCTCCTGGCTGGGCACCGGGGTGCTCAAGCTCGCCCGGCCCGGCGACCCGTGGTCGGTGTGGCTTTTCTGGGAGCGCGACTGGCGGTTCAAGAACTGGTACGTGAACCTGGAGGAGCCGCGGCTGCGCTGGAGCGGCGGCATCGACTCGGAGGACCACTTCCTGGACATCGCGGTCTACCCGGACCGCAGCTGGGAATGGAAGGACGAGGACGAGTTCGCGCAGGCCCAGCGCGTCGGCCTGATGGCACCCGAGCAGGCCGAGCGCGTGCGGGCCGCGGGCCGGGCCGCCGTCGGTCTCATCGAATCCTGGGGAGCGCCGTTCCGGGAGGGCTGGGAGGACTGGCGTCCGGACCCGGCGTGGACCGTCCCGGAACTGCCGGCGGACTGGCGACGGCCGGCCGCCCGTACCGGCCGGTGTCGCACGTCGGCGCACTCGAGGTCCTGAACCTCTTGCTGCGCCCCTGTGTTTCAAACGTAGGATCGTCGTCCGGAAGACTGCACTCGGGAAAAAACCAGACAGGGGCGCAACTCACCAAGGGGTCGGCGCATCTGACGCGGTCACAGGAGGGGGCGGAGGCGTGAGCGGTGAGGGAGGCCGGCGCGTCCACGACGGGGCGGAGCACGGGGGGCAGGTGACGGACGGCGCGGCGGTGGACCACTACGCCGACGACTACGAGGGGTTCGAGGACTTCGACCGCCTGGCGCTGGACCGCAGCGGGCAGGCGGAGGCCTTCGACGCGATCGGCGACCGCTACGACGAGGCGTTTCCGCACAAGGACGGCCAGGTGTCGGCCGGCCAGTGGCTGGCCGACGCCCTCGCGCCCGGCTCCCGGGTGCTCGACGTCGGCTGCGGCACCGGCCTGCCCACGGGCCGTCAGCTCGTCGAGGCCGGACACGAGCTGGTCGGCATCGACATCTCGCCCGGGATGCTGGCGCTCGCCCGGGAGAACGTCCCGGCGGCCACCTTCCACCAGGCGGACATCGTCGATCTGCGGGCCGGCGGCCGCTACGGGCCGGGCGGCGCCCGCGACCTGGGCGAGTTCGACGCGATCGTCGCCTTCTTCTCGCTGCTGATGCTGCCGCGCCCGGAGATCCCGTACGCGCTGCGGGCGCTGCGCGGGCTGCTGAGACCCGGCGGGCTGCTGGCCCTGGCCATGGTCGAGGCGGACGTGGACGACTTCGCGATCCCGTTCCTAGGCAACTCGGTCCGGGTATCCGGTTACCTGCGGGACGAACTGCGGCGGGTCGTGCGGGACGCGGGCTTCGAGATCGCTGCGGAGGACTCCCACTCGTACGCTCCGGCCAGCACGGACGTACCACCCGAGATCCAGCTCTATCTGCACTGCCGACGAAGTGTCTGACACTCGGTGCGCCCGGGCGAACAGGGCGCATGGCCCCGGACGGATGGAAACCCACGCGTGACGGAGCACCCCACCTCCCCCAACGAGCGGCAGGCCACCAGCCCTGCCGCCGGCTCGGGCGCGCACGCGCCCGAGGACGCGCACGGCGAGGTCGCGGACCCGCGGACCTCCGTGCGCCGGGCCGCCGCCCCCGGCCAGGAGCCGGACGGCGGCCGGCCGCGCCCGCGACCAGCGCGCGCAGCGCGGCCAGCGGCTCGTGGGCCGGGTGGGCGGCCAGGGGACGGGCGCGGAGGTCGGCCGCCACCAGCTCCGGGCCGTCGGCGCGGCACGCGGCCGTGAGCAGCGCCATCCCGTGGTCCGCGCCGAGCACCCCGGCCCAGCGCCCGCCGGAATCGGCACCGGTGGCGGCCCACGGCCCGAAGGCCACCGCCACGCCGGGCAGCCCGGCCCGTCGCCGCATGGCCGTCACGGCCGCGCAGAACGCGCCCGCCGCGGCCCTTTCCGGGGCCACCGGGCCGTCCCATGTGGCGGCGGCGTCCGCCAGGGTCACCAACCGGACCCCCGGCAGCCCGGCGGTGGCGCGGTGCAACGCCTCCGCCGCCCCGGCCGCCGCGGCCCACCCCGGTACGGACCCGGCGCCGGCGGACAGCCCCGCGGCATGGACGACGCCGGTCAGCGGATGGGCCGGATCGACCCCCTCCACCACGCGCTCCAGCGCGGCGGCGTCGAGCGGATCGACCGTGGCCACGCGCACCCGGGCACCCCACCTCGTCTCGTCGGCCGTGTCGTCGTTCGTGCCGTCCGCGCCCTCGAAGCAGACCAGCAGCAGCCGCTTGACGCCCTCCTGGCGCACCAGACGCTCGGCGACCGCCTCGGCGAGCGGGCCCCCGGCGTCCGTGACGAGGACGGTGCCCTCCGGGTCGAACGCCCCGCCGCCCACGGCGGCGGAGGACCGGGACAGGCGTGGCGCGAACAGGGTGTCCCCGCGCAGCGCGGCCCTCGGCTCGTCGAGCACGGCCACCCGCGCCACGGCGGCCGGACCCGCCCCCGTACCGATGTCGGCGCCGGCGTCCGCGTCCACGAGGAACAAGCGGCCGGGGTGCTCCGCCTGGACGGCCGCGGCACAGCCCCAGACCGCCGCCGCGGCCGGGTCCACCGGCTCGCCCCCGTCACCGTCGGGCGCCACCGCGCCCCGGGTCAGCACCACGAGCCGGCTGTCCGCCAGCCGCGGCTCGGCACTCCAGGCGCGCAGCAGCGCCATGGCGCCTCGTACGGCGGACAGGGCGGCGTCCGGCGTGGCGCCGACGCCGGGGGTCGGGGGGCGCCACACCACGACGGCCGGGGCCGGCGCCCCGGCGTCCAGCGCGGCCAGCAGCTCCGGGAGGTCCGCGTACCGCCCCCCGTACCCCTCCTGGCACCCGTCGGCGTCCGGCTCCGCCCGCGCCTCGCCCAGCACGGCCACGCGTCCTGCGTCGTCCTTCCCGCCGGCCGGCTCGCCGGGCCCCACCGGCGTCCAGCCGAGGGTGAAGAGACCGCCCGCGGCGGCCCCGCCGGCCTCCCGCACCTGCCGTACGCTGCGCGGGCGCAGCACCACCGTCTCGACGCCCAGCACGGCAGCCCCCGCCGGGTCGGACACGGCGATCCGCAGCTCCCGTTCGTCCGCGGCGCCCCCGTCGTCCTCCGCCGGCGTCAGCCGGACCCGCGCGGCGCGCGCCCCGGTCGCCCACAGGCGGACCCCGCTCCACGCGAACGGCAGCCACAGCCGGGCATCGCCCCCGTCGCCCTCGCCACCCTCGCCGCTCTCGTCATCGGGGGCGGTCAGCAGCGCGGGCTGCAACGCAGCGTCCAGCAGCACCGGGTGGATGCCGAACCCCGCCGCGCCGCCCGTACCGAGGCCGTCGTCGCCCTCGCCGGTCGCCTCGGGCAGCACCACATCGGCGACGAGGTCGGCGCCGTCCCGCCACAGCGCCCGCACCCCCCGCAGCGCGGGCCCGTAGCCGTAACCGCGCTGCTCGGCCCGCTCGTACAGCCCGCCGGGCTCCAGGGCCTCGGCGCCCGCCGGCGGCCACGGGACGACCGGCGCCACCGCATCCGCGGGAGCGGGCCGGCTCCACGGGACCAGCGACCCCACCGCGTGACACGTCCATCCGCCACCGGCGCCGGCGTCCTCCGGCCGGGACGAGATCCGTATCTCACGGCGGCCCGAGTCGTCCGGAGCCATGACCGAGACCTGAGCGAGCACACCTCCGTTCAGCCCGTCCAGCCCGGGCAGCTGCAGCGGCGCGCGCAGCAGCAGCTCCTCCAGCACCGTCCCGCCCGCCTCGTCGGCGGCCAGCAGCGCCCACTCCACCAGGACCGCGCCGGGCACGAGGGGGACGCCCGCCACGGTGTGGGCGCCCAGCCAGTCGGCGTCGCCGGGCAGCCGGCCGCTCAGCACCAGCCCGCCGTCGGCCAGTTCGACCGCCGAGGACAGCAGCGGGTGGCCGGTGGGCCGGGTGCCGGCTGTGGAGCTCCGCCCGGCGCGGCGGCCCTGGTCCGCCGTCAGCCAGTACCGTCGTCGCTGGAACGGGTAGGTGGGCAGCTCGACCGTACGCGGCCGGGCGCCCTCGCCGTCGGTGAACCAGCGGCTCCAGTCCACGGCGAGCCCCGCCGCGAAGCCGTCCCCCAGCGCACGCGCCAACTGCTCCCGGCCGCCCTGGTCCCGGCGCAGCGTCGGCACGGTGGCCGCCGCCACGTCGGCCTCCTCGAAGCACTCCCGCAGGGCGGGGATCAGCACCGGATGGGGGCTGACCTCAATGAACACGCGGTATCCAGCGGCCAGCAGGGTGTCGATCGCCGGCGCGAACCGGACCGGCTGCCGCAGATTGGTGAACCAGTAGTCGGCGTCCAGCTCTTCCGTCGGCCGCGGGGCGCCGGTGACGGACGAGTAGAACTCCGCGCCCGAGGCCCGGGGGCCGAGGTCCGCCAGGTCGGCGCGGATGGTGTCGGCGAGCCGGTCGACCTGCGGGCCGTGCGAGGCGTAGTCCACCTCGATGGTCCGGGCCCGGTGGCCGGCCGCCTCGCACGCGGCCACCACCGCCGCGACCCGCTCGGTCGGCCCCGACACCACGGTGGAGAACGGCCCGTTGAACACCGCCACCGTCACCCGCTCGGCCTCCGCGCCCAGGTCCGCGAGGAGACGCTCGGTCTCCTCGCCGCTCAGCGCGAGCGAGGCCATGGTGCCCTGCCCGGCGAGGGCCCGCAGGGCCCGGCTGCGCAGCGCCACCACCCGGGCGCCGTCCCTCAGCGACAGTCCGCCCGCCACGCAGGCCGCGGCGATCTCGCCCTGCGAGTGTCCGACGACCGCGGCGGGCCGCACGCCGAAGCTCTCCCAGACGGCGGCCAGCGACACCATCACCGCCCACAGGCACGGCTGGAGGACATCGACCCGGGACGGCTCCGGCGCGCCCGGCGCGCCGCGCAGCACCGCGGTCAGGGACCAGTCGACGAACTCGCCCAGCGCCGCCTCGCACGCGGCGACGCGAGCCGCGAAGGCGGGGGAGCCGTCCAGCAGTTCCACGCCCATGCCACGCCACTGCGAACCCTGCCCGGGGAACACCATGACCGGGCCGGGAGCCGCCCCCGCCGCGACGGCGGTGTCCAACGGGTCCTCGGCCACCGCCCGCAGTCCGGACAGCAGCTCGTCCCGGTCGATACCGCTGACCACGGCCCGGTGCCGGTCCGCCGAGCGCGTCGTGGCCAGCGACCACCCCACGTCCGCCGGGGAGGCCGGGGAGGCCGGGGCGCCGGTGGTGACCCACTCGGCCAGGCGCCCGGCCTGGGCGCGCAGCGCCTCGGCGGTACGGGCCGACAGCACCCAGGGCACCACGCCGCCCCCGGGCGCGACCGGCTCGCGCGGTTCCGGCCGAGACGCGGCCTGTTCGAGGATGAGGTGGGCGTTGGTGCCGGAGATGCCGAAGGAGGAGACGGCGGCGCGGCGGGGCCGGCCGGCCTCGGGCCAGTCGGTGGGCCGGGTGAGGAGCCGGACACGTCCGCCGGACCAGTCCACATGGGGGGTGGGCCGGTCGATGTGGAGGCTGGCGGGGAGGCGGCCGTGGCGCAGGGCCATCACCATCTTGATGAGGCCCGCGACGCCCGCGGCGGCCTGGGTGTGGCCGATGTTGGACTTCACCGATCCCAGCCACAGCGGCCGGTCGTCGGGGCGGCCCTGGCCGTAGGTGGCCAGGAGGGCCTGGGCCTCGATGGGGTCGCCCAGGGTGGTGCCGGTGCCATGGGCCTCGACCGCGTCCACGTCCGCCGGGCCGAGGCGGGCGTTGGCCAGCGCCTGGCGGATGACGCGTTGCTGGGACGGGCCGTTGGGGGCGGCCAGGCCGTTGCTCGCGCCGTCCTGGTTGACCGCCGACCCGCGGATCACGGCGAGCACCCGGTGGCCGTTGCGCCTGGCGTCCGAGAGACGTTCGAGCAGGACGAGCCCGGCGCCCTCGCTCCACCCGGTACCGTCCGCGGCGGCGGCGAAGGGCTTGCACCGGCCGTCGGGGGCCAGGCCGCGCTGCCGGGAGAACGAGGTGAACATGCCCGGCGTGGCCATCACCGTCACCCCGCCCGCGAGGGCGAGGTCGCACTCGCCCTGCCGCAGCGCCTGTGCGGCCAGGTGCGTCGCCACCAGCGAGGACGAGCACGCCGTGTCCACCGTGAGCGCCGGTCCCTCGAGACCGAGGGCGTAGGCCACCCGGCCGGACACCACGCTCGGTGTGGAGCCGGTCAGCAGGTGGCCGTCGATCTCGGCGGTGGCCTCGTGCAGTCTCGGTCCGTAGTCCGCCGCCGTCGCACCCACGAAGACGCTGGTCGCGCTGCCGGCCAGCGAGGCCGGGGGGATGCCGGCTTGCTCCAGGACCTCCCAGGAGAGTTCGAGCAGGATGCGCTGCTGGGGGTCCATGGCCAGCGCCTCGCGCGGGCTGATCCCGAAGAACTCCGCGTCGAAGTCCCCCGCGTCGTACAGAAAGCCGCCCCGGCCTGTCGCGCTGCCCCCGCTCCCGTCCGGTTCCCGGCCGAACAGCTCGGCCGGATCCCAGCCCCGGTCGCCGGGGAACTCGCCCACGGCGTCCACGCCCTCGTCCACCAGGCGCCACAGCGCCTCGCCCGAGTCGGCACCGCCCGGGTAGCGGCAGCCGACGGCCACCACGGCGACGGGATCGTCGGCCGTGGCCGCTCCGCCCGTCGGCACCGGGGCGGCGGCCGGCCTGCCCTCGCCCGCCGCGCGCAGCCACGCGGCCACCGCGTTCGGCGTCGGATGGTCGAAGGTGAGGGTGGCGGGCAGGGCGACCTGGGTCGCGGCGCTGAGGCGTTCGCTCAGCTCCGTGGCGGCCAGCGAGTCGAAGCCGAGTTGTTTGAAGGTCAGACCGGGGTCGATGCCGTCGGGGCTGTCGTGTCCGAGGACGAGGGCCGTGTGGGTGCGCACGAGCGCCAGAAGCCCGCCCGGGGTGGTCACGCCGTCGGCGGACGGCGGGGCGTCACCCGTGGCGTCGGCCGGCCGGGCGGCGCCGGCCGGTGGCGCGGCGGGGGCCGTCCGGGGCGCGTCCGCCCGCCGCTCGTCCGGGGGGCCGGGCCAGTGGCGCTCGCGCTGGAAGGCGTAGGTCGGCAGGGGCACCCGCCGGGTCTCGTGCCCGGCGAAGGCGGCCGCCCAGTCGACGCGGACGCCGCGCACATGGGCCTGGGCCATCGCCGACACGAAGCCGAGCGCCTCCGGACGGTCGCGGCGCTGCACCGCGACCGCCACCGGACGGGGCGCGTCGCCGGCCCACGCCGCCGCGCTCTCGCGCGCCATGCCCGTCAACGAGGCGTCGGGACCGAGCTCGAGGAACGTGCCGACTCCCGCGTCGCACAGGTGCCGCACACCGGAGTCGAACCGCACGGCCTGCCGCGCGTGGTCGGCCCAGTAGTCCGGTGAGCGCAGCTGGGCCTCGGTGGCCGGGCCGCCGGTCACATTCGATACGACGGGGATGGCGGGCGCGGCGAACGTCAGCCCGGCCGCGATCTCGCGGAGCTCGTCGAGCACGCCGTCCAGGTGCGGGGAGTGGAAAGCGTGGCTGACCTTCAGCACGGTGGCCTTGCGGCCCCGCGCCCGCCAGGCGGCGGTCGCCTCGGCCACGGCGTCGCGGTCACCGGAGACCACCACGGAGGCGGGGGCGTTGACGGCCGCCAGGCTCATCCGGCCGCCGTACGCCGCGAGCGCGTGTCCGGCCTCCTCGGCGGTCGCCTGCCAGGCGGCCATCGCACCGGGAGCGGTGATCGACTGCATGAGACGGCCGCGCGCCGCCACCAGCGCGCAGGCATCGGGCAGCGACAGCACCCCGGCCGCGTGCGCGGCCGTGATCTCGCCGACCGAGTGGCCCATCAGGTGGTCGGGCACAAGGCCCCACGACGTCACCAGGCGGTAGAGGGCCACCTCGATCGCGAACAGCGCGGGCTGGGTGTACACCGTCCGGTCCAGCAGCGGCTCGTCGCCCGGCGGAGCGGGCGCGAACATCACGTCCAGCAGCGGGGTGTCGAGCCAGGGGTCCAGGTGGGCGCACACCTCCCGCAGCGCGGCGGCGAAGACCGGGTACGCCGCGTACAGCTCGCGGCCCATGCCGGGGCGCTGACTGCCCTGGCCGCTGAAGAGGAACGCGACCCGTCCCTCGCCCGCGCGGCCCCGGACCACTCCCGCCGTCTCCGTCCCCGAGGCCAGGGCTTCCAGACGGCCGAGGAGTCCGCCGTCCGGGTCCGTGCCCGTGCCCGGCTCCGTGCCCAGGACGACGGCCCGGTGGGGGAGGGCCGCCCGGGTCGTGGCGAGGGCGTGGCCGACGTCCACCGGGTGGAGTCCGGGACGGGTTCGCAGGTGTTGGCGCAGGGCGGCGGCCTGGGCGGCCAGCGCCCGAGGGCTCGCCGCCGAGACGACCCAGGGCGTGACCGGCGGGACGGTGCGCGGCGAGGCGCCCCTGGCCGGTGCCGTACGGGCCGGCGGCGCGGCCGGGGCGGGCGGCTCGGCCAGCACGACATGGCAGTTGGTGCCGCCCATGCCGAAGGAGCTGACCCCGGCCGTGAGGCGCCGCCGCTCGTCGGGCCAGGGCCCGGACTCGGTCTGGACCCGCAGGCCTAGCTCGGCCAGCGGGATGTCCGGGTTGGCGGTGGCGAAGTTCAGGCTGGGCGGGAGGTGCCGGTGGTGGATGCTCAGGGCGGTCTTCAGCAGCCCCGCGATGCCGGCGGCGGCCTCCAGATGGCCCAGGTTGGTCTTGACCGACCCGACCCGCAGCGGGGCGTTCGCCGGGCGGTGGCCGCGGAGCGCGGCGCCGAGGCCGGCCGCCTCGACCGGGTCGCCGACCGGTGTGCCGGTGCCGTGGAGTTCGACGTACTGGAGGTCGGCCGGCGTCACCGCGGCCCGCTGCCACGCCTGCCGCACCACCTCCGTCTGGGCCTCGGCGCTCGGCCGCGTCAGGCCGTCGGTGGCGCCGTCGTTGTTGACGGCGCTGCCTTCGATCACGCAGTACACCGGGTCGCCGTCCCGCAGGGCCGCGGCCAGCGGTTTCAGCAGCACCATGCCGCCGCCCTCGCCGCGCACGAAGCCGTTGGCGCGCGCGTCGAAGGTGTAGCACCGGCCGTCCGGTGACAGCCCCTGGAACTGGGCCTCGGCCACCCGCATGCTCTCCTCGGCCAGGATCAGGTTCACCCCGCCCGCGAGCGCCAGATCGGCCTCCCCCCTGCGCAGGCTCTCGCACGCCAGGTGCACGGCGACGAGCCCGGAGGACTGCGCCGCGTCCACGGTGAGGCTCGGGCCGCGCAGGCCCAGGCGGTGGGATATCCGGTTGGCGATGATGCCGCGGTGCAGACCCGTCATCGTGTGACGGCTGACCTCGTGCGGCCGGTGCCGGTGGAGCACGGTGGCGTAGTCGTCCCAGATCGCGCCGGTGAACACCGCGGTCCTGCTGTCCGCCGGCGTTCCGGGGACGAGCCCCGCGTCCTCCATGGCCTCCCAGGCCAGTTCGAGCATCAGCCGCTGCTGCGGATCCATCGCCGTCGCCTCGCGCGGCGAGATGCCGAAGAACGCCGCGTCGAAGGTGTCCACGTGATCCAGGAGTCCGGCGAAGTACGGCGGGGACCCGGGACGCTGGGGCAGGCGGTCGGCCGGGACGGGCGCGACGGCGCTGTCGCCCTCGCGCAGCAGCCGCCAGAACGCCTCCGGATTCGGCGCGTTCGGCAGTCGGCAGGCCAGGCCCACGATCGCGACGGGGGACATCTCCTGCGGTGAGCGGGTCGGGCTGCTCCCGGTCATGACACCCCCATACGTGAATCGCGGGACCGCTGGTTATGGCTCACGACATGCCCCGAACTGCGCTCATTCTCGGAATGTTCTCTAAAGTTGATCTAACCGGCCGGGGCACGGGCGGCAGGTGTCCGGCGCCGCGGAAGTCGGGCGGGCCCCGTGACGGTCACTGATCGATGAATCCTCCTATGTGCCGATTTGGTTGTGGGTCTATTGACCCTCACACTGTCCCGCGCGGCGCGGTTAGGATGCGGCGATGTTGTCTCTTTGCGAACGCTGCCGCTGGTTGTCGTCTCGTCAGGGGCAACCGGCGTCCGGGGCACCGACCGTCGTTGTTCGGTGCCATGTGTCGGCGCAACCGCCGACCGCGGAGCACGCCGCCGACTTCCGTAGACAGAAGACCACTCTCATCTGACCGAAAATCGCACTGAGGGCGGTGTTGCATCGGCGTGGCTGAGCGCGGTGGTGAGTTCGTTCTCTCTAAACTGGGTTCGGCGTGGGGAGGCATCGACGCCGAGGCCTGAAGTGTGACCATAAAGGCTTCCAAAATCGGGGGTGAATTTTTTCGAATGCTGACCGAATTCGATCGTAATGGAGAGCCCCTCTGGTCCGAGGAGACGCCGGTGACAGGGGGAGGTCGGGCGTCATGAGGTACGAGATCCTTGGCCCGCTACGCGTTGTCGACGGACCGTCGATCACCTCGCTCAGCGCCCGCAAGGTCGAGGTGCTGCTGGCGGCGTTGCTGGTGCGCGCGGACGAGGTGGTGAGCAGCGAAGACCTCGTCAAGGAGATCTGGGGCACCCGGGCGCCGCGGCAGGCCATAGCGACGCTTCACGTCTACGTCTCCCAGCTCCGCAAGTTCCTCAGGCGCCCCGACCGGACCGAGAGCCCCATCGTGACCGCCCGCGGCGGATACGTCCTGCGGCTGGGCGCGGATGAAGCGGACGAACTGGACTTCCATGTCTTCCAGGACCTGGTCCGCCAGGGGAGTGCCGCGCGCCGGGCCGGGCGCACCCAGGAGGCGTGTGAGGCGTACGAGGAGGGCCTGGACCTCTGGCGCGGCCCGGTTCTCGAGGATCTGCGCGACGGGGCGATCGTCAACGGCTTCGTGTGCTGGGCCGAGCAGTCCCGACTCGAATGCGTCGAGTCGTTCGTGGACGCCGGCCTGGAACTCGGCCGCCACCGCGAATTCGTCAGCTTCCTCTACGCCCGGATCGAAGAGCTTCCGCTGTACGAGGCGTTCTACCGGCAACTCATGCTGGCGCTCTACCGCTCGGGGTGCAGGGCCGACGCCCTGAGCGTCTACCAGTCGGCGCGGACCGTGCTGGGGGAGGAGCTCGGACTCGAGCCGTCCGCCGCGCTCAAGCGGCTGCATCACGCAGTCCTCGTCGACGCCCCGGAAATCGAAGCCGCCTAATCGAACGAATACAGGGGGGAATTCAGTGCGGTACGAGATTTTGGGACCTCTCCGAGTGGTCGACGAAAAGAGAAGTGCGCCGCTCAGAGCGCAGAAACTCGCCACCGTCCTTGCGGTTCTGCTGATCCGCTCCGACCAGGTCGTGATGGCGGAACAGCTCACGAGAGAAATCTGGGGCGAACTGCCTCCGCAGCGCACGACCGCGGGTATCTACGTCTGCATTTCGCGGCTGCGCAAGTTCCTGGACCGGCCGGGCGGAAAGGACCCCATCATCACGCGGCCGGGCGGATACATGCTGCGCAGGGCGTCGACCGAATGTGATTTCGATGCCTTCGAGCGGCTGGTCTCCGACGGGCGGAAGCACGTCAGGCGCGGGGCACACGCGGAGGCGGCGGGCTGCTTCGAGCAGGCGCTGGCGCTCTGGCGCGGGCCGGCGTTCGGCAATGTCCAGGCCGGGCCGATCGTGGCCGGATTCCTGAAGCGACTGGACGAGATGCGCATCGAATGCGCGGAGATGTCCGCGGAGGTGCAGCTGGAACTCGGCCGGCATCAGGAACTCGTCGGCCGGCTGCGGTCGCTCGTCGCCGAGTTCCCGCTCCGCGAGACCTTCTACCGGCAGTTGATGCTGGCGCTCTACCGCTCCGAGCGGAAGTCCGAGGCGCTCGGCATATACGAGTCCGCCCGGCGCGTCCTCGACCGGGAACTGGGACTGGAACCCGGCCGGAAACTCAGGGAGTTGCGCCACACGGTTCTGGCCTCGACCTGACGGACGGGGCCGGCGGTGACGCCGGCCCCGTCCGGTCTGCCCGAACTCGCCGGGGGGTCGACTCGCATAGCGCGAGGGGGCCCGCCGGCGATGTTCCGACCCCTGGTCACTCGGCGATGTAGGTCCGGCGGATCCATTGGAAGACCCGCAGGTGCCGTCCCTGGTGTTCGGTGAACTCGCCTGTGGGCTGGAAGTGTTCGTAGGCGTTGCCGACGAGAAGCTTCAGCGTCGACTCGGTGTCATCGACATATCGCGTGCACTGATCGGCCAGCGGCATGGGACCGCCGAGCAGGACAACGTTGGGCGCGGGTGCGGACATAAACGACTGCATTCCCTTCGCTACACGTTCAAGAGAAGGTTGGCATGAGGCGAAAGCGCGCCGATGCTCGAGGCATTACTTCCTCGCAAGGGGCTTGCGGGGCCCGACATGGGTGGGATTCCAGATCGTCCCGACCCGCTCCCCCGGAGCCGCCGCGCTCGGTCCAGCCTAGACGGGCCGGGTCATGCGGTGTGAGGGTCGTTCGACCGACAAAAGACATTTCCTCTGATCACGGACCGTCGGGTCACCCCGGTCGCCGTATACCGCGGCCGATCGCCGAGGGGGGATGACCGATGCCGATTCCCTCACTCCCGCCCGGGGCCGCCCTGCCCGGCCTGGCGCGCCTCCCCGGTCCGGCAGGGCCCTGGGCCCGGGCCTATGTGGTGTTCAACCGGCGGTTGGCGCTCTACGGCCGCGCCGCGGTGATGAGTGCCTGCGCCCTCCTGGCCGTGCCGGCCATGCCGGTGGGGAAGATCGCGCCCGCCGCGGCGGTGGCGTTCGCCGCGCTCGCCTGGTGCTGGATCCACCTGTGGCTCGCCACCGCCTCGACCGCGCGGCCCAGGCTGCTTCTCTTCCTCGATGTGGCGGTCATGACGGCTCTGTGCCTGAGCCAGCGGATCACGGTCCCCGACGGGCAGCCCGCGCACGGAAGCACATGGATCCTGGTGTCCGTCAACTTCACGGCCGTGGCCTACCAGCTCATGCAGCCGCCGCTCACCGCGATCCTGGCGGCGTTATGGCTGTGCTGCGCCGATCTGACGGGCGCCGCGTGGCGCCCGCGCCACGAATGGACCGACGCCCTGCCCAGCGTGACCTGGGTGCTGGTCAACGTCGTCCTGGCCCAGGTGGTGGTCCGGCTGGTGTTCAGCGAGAGCCGGGCGGCCGACGAGGCCGCCGACCGGGCCGCCCGGGCACGGCGGCAGGGCGAGGCGGCGGAGGCCCGCTGCGCCGCGGAGCGGGAATACCTGGCCGCCCTCCACGACACCGCCTGCGCGACCCTGCTGATCGCATCGGCGCCGTGGGCGTCGATGCGGCCGGAGACGCTGCGGGCCCAGGCCGCGCGAGATCTCGTCCGACTGCGTGCCGAGCAGTCGCCCGCGGGGGAGGTGGACCTGGCCTCCGAACTGGCCGACGAGATCGCCGCGCATTCCCTCCATGTCATCACGCGGTTCGACGAGGACCTCGGCACGGTCTGGTGCCCCGCCGCGACCGCGCTGCGCGGCGGCCTCGGCGAGGCGCTGCGCAATGTGGCCCGCTACGCGGGGGTCGATGTGGTGCGAGTGACGGCGAAGCGCACCCAGCACGTCGTCACCGTGGTCATCGCCGACCGCGGAGTGGGGTTCCGCACCGAGCGCGTTCCCGTCCAGCGCATCGGAATCAAGCACTCCATCTGCGGCCGGATGAGCAACGTGGGGGGCCGGGCGACCGTGGAGTCACGGCCGGGCCGAGGCACGACGGTGCGCCTGGAGTGGCCGCGTGCCTGAGGACCACGGCCAGCTCATCACCCGTCACCAGCGCCGCGGCATCCGCGCCGGGGCCCTGGTCATCCTCGTCACCCTCCATGTCGGGTACGCGCTGCCCCGCCTCCTGGGCAACCTGGACGTCTACCCTCACCCCTGGCTCCCGCTGGCCGCCTACGGCCTGCTCACCCTGGTCCTCGGCGGCTGCGTCCTTTTCGGCCTCGGCGGGCGCCCATGGCCGCGCGGCTGGGTGCCGTCGGCGCTCGCCTGCACCTTCGCCGCCTCCATGGCCGCGACCAGCCAGGTGCCGGCGAACCACTACTTCGTCGACCCCGCCCACTGGTCCTTCTCCCTCACGGGCTGGTTCGCCGTCGTGCTGCTCGGCGACCGGGGACCCATGGCGTCCGGTGCCTTCATCGGCTGCCATCTGGCCGCCACCGTCGCCCAGACGCTGGCGGCCGACGTGCCGCCGCGCCCCGTCGGGGCGGCCATGGCCCTGAGCGCCCTGTCCGCCTGCTGCTTCCAGATGACCATCGCCGCCGGCGCGAAACTGCTGCTCACCAGCAGCACGGCCATCGGCGAGGCCCTGCGGGTGCAGGAGCGGGTGCGCACCCGCATCGCCGTCGGCAGACAGATCCAGGTGGACCAGCGCCGGCGGTACGCCGAGCTGAACACCACCGTGCTGCCTCTGCTCACCGGTCTCGCCGACGGCTCCCTCGATCCCCGGGACGACGAGGTGCGGCGGGCCTGCGCGCTGGAGGCCGCCCGGCTGCGGCGGCTGTTCGCGGAGAGCGACTGCACCTTCGACCCGCTGGTCCACGAGATGCGGGCCTGTATCGACGTCGCCGAGCGCAACGGGGTGACCGTCCAGCTCGCCGTCCGCGGCGACCCCCTCGAGCTGCCACTGCCACTGCGCCGCGCGCTCCTGGACCCGGTCATCGCCGCGCTGGCCGCCGCCCGGCGGACGGCGCGCGTCACCGTGATCCGCCGCGAGAACCAGGTGCGGGTGGGCATCGTGGTGGACACCCCGCAGGAGCGGCTGCCCGCGCCGGCGGCCTGCGGGATCCAGGTGCGCACGGTTCACGGCGAGGACCGCCTCCTGGTGGAGGCCGCGTGCCGGGTCACAACTCGTCCAGCGAGATCAGGCCGTCCTGAACCGCCCTGGCCACCAGCTTGGCCTTCGTGGTCGCCGGGCGCCCGACGTTCGCGTACTTGATGCGCACCCGGTCCAGATAGGTGTTGACGGTGCGTTCCGAGATTCCCAGGCTCTGGGCGACCATGGCCTTCGACTCGGACTGGAACCACTCCACCAGCACCTCGACCTCCCGTACGGACAGCAACGGGCGGCTCTGCCGGGTGTCGCTGCCGAACGCGCCGGCCAGTGACGGGGGTGTGTAGGGAATGTCGTCGGCGGCGGCCCGGATCGCCTTGACCAGGTGCCGCTGCCCCTCGGCTTTGGTGAGGTAGGTGGCCGAACCCAGGTCCATACAGGTCAACGCCGCCTCCTGGCTGTCCCGCATGGTGTAGACGACGACCTTGCGCTCCTGGGCGACCAGCTCCTGTAACTCCTCGTACGCGGGTCTTCCGTTCTGCAGCAACAGGTCCAGGACCACGACGTCCGCCCCCCGGCCCGGACCGTAGAGGGCCACCGACACGTCCGACCCCTCGGCCACCACCTTGATCGGCACATCGGCGGCGGCGCACCACGCCGCTATGCCCGCGCGTACCACGGGGTGATCATCGACCAATACGACGCTGAGCGGAACCCCTGATTCCACACTCACCTACCCATTGGCTGAGAAAATGGACAAGACACGGACAAACCGGCCCGCCCCGGTTTCGAGGATCGGACTCGTTTGATGTGATGCTTCACGTCCCGTTTCGGGTTCCCGCGCGATCGGGGCGATGCCTGCCCAGAGGTCCCGGATTTCACGCGTCGGGCGCCCGGACGCCAGGGAACGGTCCGCCAACGAACAAGGCGCCCGAACTGGTGTTCAGGCGCCTCGAGGAGGGGGAGCCGGGCCGGAGCCGAGCTGGTGTGGTGTCCGAGGGGGGACTTGAACCCCCACGCCCGATAAAGGGCACTAGCACCTCAAGCTAGCGCGTCTGCCATTCCGCCACCCGGACAAGGTGTCTGCCGTCCGGCCCGCGGCCGTTCCGACGGGAAAACCATAGCAAACATCCGGACGTGCTCGATCACGCGTGCCCGGGCCCCGGGGGGCGGGCCCGGGGGTGCGGAGCCGGGAGGTGTGGACGGGGTGTGACAGCGGTATTTCCGCCTTGGGCTGAGCGGGCGGGCGGGGGAGGATGGCCCAGGACAGCAGAAACCTGAGGAGGCAGCGTGAGCGAGTCGATTTCGGCCGCGAGGGCGACCGGCACGGTCAGCGGCGAGGACGAGGTCGTCGACCTGTGCCGCGACCTGATCCGGATCGACACCAGTAACTACGGCGACCACTCGGGCCCGGGCGAGCGCGCGGCCGCCGAGTACGTCGCGGAGAAGCTCGCCGAGGTGGGGCTCGAGCCGCAGATCTTCGAGTCGCACCAGGGCCGGGCGTCGACCGTCGCGCGCATCGAGGGCGAGGACCCCTCGCGCCCGGCGCTGCTCATCCACGGCCACACCGACGTCGTCCCCGCCAACGCCCACGACTGGACCCACCACCCCTTCTCCGGCGAGATCGCGGACGGGTGCGTCTGGGGCCGGGGCGCGGTGGACATGAAGGACATGGACGCGATGACGCTCGCGGTCGTCCGCGACCGGCTGCGCAGCGGCCGCAAGCCCCCGCGCGACATCGTGCTGGCGTTCCTCGCCGACGAGGAGGCGGGCGGGGTGTACGGCGCCCGGCACCTCGTCGACCGGCACCCGGACCTGTTCGAGGGGGTCAGCGAGGCGATCGGCGAGGTCGGCGGCTTCTCCTTCACGGTGAACGAGAACCTGCGCCTCTACCTCGTCGAGACCGCCCAGAAGGGCATGCACTGGATGCGGCTGACCGTGGACGGCACCGCCGGTCACGGCTCGATGACCAACAACGACAACGCGATCACCGAGCTGTGCGAGGCCGTCGGCCGGCTCGGGCGGCACAAGTTCCCGGTCCGGGTCACCAAGACCGTACGGTCCTTCCTGGACGAGCTGTCCGACGCGCTCGGCACCCCGCTCGACCCGGAGAACATGGAGGAGACGCTGGCCAAGCTCGGCGGCATCGCCAAGCTCATCGGGGCGACGCTGCAGAACACCGCCGCGCCGACCATGCTCGGCGCCGGCTACAAGGTCAACGTCATCCCGGGCCAGGCCACGGCGCACGTGGACGGCCGCTTCCTGCCGGGGTACGAGGAGGAGTTCCTGGCCGACATCGACCGAATCCTCGGCCCCCGGGTCCGGCGCGAGGACGTCCACGCGGACAAGGCCCTGGAGACCACCTTCGACGGCGCGCTCGTCGACGCCATGCAGTCGGCGCTCAAGGCCGAGGACCCGATCGCCCGCGCCGTGCCGTACTGCCTCTCCGGCGGCACCGACGCCAAGTCCTTCGACGACCTCGGCATCCGCTGCTTCGGCTTCGCGCCGCTGCGACTGCCGCCGGAGCTGGACTTCGCCGGCATGTTCCACGGCGTCGACGAGCGGGTGCCGGTGGACGGGCTGAAGTTCGGGGTCAGGGTGCTCGACCGGTTCCTCGACGCCTGCTGACCGGCCCGGCCGCGCCCTCGTCGGCGCGGTAATCGATCACACATACCGACTGAACCAATAAGGGTGAATGGGGTCGTAGATTCATAGCTCGATTGCTCCTTCCTCGTTACATGGTGTGCGGCCCTCAACGGGGTCGCGGCATTGATCACGTGACGTGAAGTCACAGTCCGGAGGGGTGTGATCCCGGGTGGCCCCGGAGGCCGGTGAGGTGCTCCGGGGAGGCCGGGGATGGGGGGCGGGCGCTTCGGCTCGCGCGCATTCCGCAGGACGGAAGGCAGGGGAGCGAAAGAGTTATGCGACAGGTTGCGAAAAAGGGCCTGATCACCATGGCGGCGGCGGGCGGCGTACTGGCCGTGACCGGCGGCTACGCCTACGCGGGCACGGGGGCGGGCGCTACGACCGCGCACTCGCCGGGAGCCGTGTCCGGCAACTCGATCCAGGCACCCGTCGAGATTCCGGTGAACGTCTGCGGTAACACCGTGCAGATCCTCGGGGTGCTCAACGGGAGCGGGGGGACCGGCTGTGGCAACACGGTCGGTGGGGGCGCGTCCGGCGGCTCCCAGCAGAGCGGCTCCAGCGCGGAGAGCCGCACGGAGCACTCGCCGGGCATCGGCTCCGGCAACAGCATCCAGGCCCCGATCCATGTGCCGGCGAACGTCTGCGGGAACGACATCGGGGTCGGCACGGGTGGAAACTCCGACTTCGGGGGCGAATGCGGCGGCGTCGTGGACGCCGAGCCGAGCGACCCCGGAGACCCGGGGCAGCCCGGCGACCCGGGTGACCCCGGCGACCCCGGGAACCCCGGCGACCCGGGTGACCCCGGAAATCCCGGCGACCCGGGTGACCCCGGCGACCCGGGTGACCCCGGCAACCCGGGCGACCCCGGCAACCCCGGTGACCCGGACGACCCGGGCAAGCCGCACCACCCCGGGGACGACAACCCGGGCGGCCACACGCCTGCCCCCTCCACACCGGGCAACAGCGGCGGCCACGGGGCGGGCCACGGTGGGCACCAGGGGGCCCAGCAGGCCGGCGCCCACGGCGCCTCCTCGCACCTCGGCGGCTCCCAGCCGACCGGCAGCGAGCAGCTCGCCCACACCGGCGCCGGGCCGGTCGCCATCGCCCTCCCGGCCGCGGCGGGCATGCTGCTCGCGGGCACCGTGCTCTACCGCAGGGCGCGGGCCGGCCAGCGCTGAGGAGCGCCGAGCAGCGCTGAGACCGGCACATCGCGCCGCCCCCGGCGCGATGAGATGAGGTGACAACGAGCGGGTCCCGCCCACGGCGGGGCCCGCTCGGCGTTTCAGCCGTTTACGTCTGCACGGTTCGAGTCTTCACGGTTCACTCTTCGGCGATTCACCAGGTGGCGCGGAGCTGGCGGATGATCCGGCGGCGCAACCGCACCCTGCGGCTGCCGTCGGGATTGAGTCGAAGGCGGTCGAGCTCCCAGTGTCCGTACTCGGCATGATCGGTCAGCAAGCGCGTGGCGGCCTTGCGGGAGACCCCGCGCGGCACGTACACGTCGCAGAATTCGTATTCCGGCATCGCATCTATTGTGCGGGACCAGGCCCCCTACGGATAGCGTCTGCACTATGTCTGATGCTGCGCAGCCATCCGCTGCCGAGGTACGCGCCGCCGCCGAAGCGGTGAAAGCCGCACTGGATCGTCACCTCGACGCTGTCGAACGCCGGTCCGGGGAGGACGACCCGGCCGTCTACGCCGCGTTCAACGACCTGGCCGCGGCAGCCGAGGTGTACGACGAGCTGCTCTATGACGCCTACGACGAGGTGACGCCCTTCGAGATCCCAGGCGACGACTCCCTGCCCCCCTACGCCGGCCCCGACGAACCGAGTGCCCTCAGCGTGCTGATCCGCCGGGACTACGCCGTCGTCGAACCCCAGCGCCTGCTCGCGCAGGCCCGGCGGGTCGCCGAGCTGGACCAGGTCCCCGCGGAAACGGCGGGGCCGGCCGGCGCGGCGGTCGTCGGCGACAGCGTCCAGTCCGCCATCGGCGTGCTCTTCGGCGAATACGAACCGGACGAGATCGCCTCCCGCCACAAGGAGTTCGGCCTCGAGGAGGGCGACTCCACCCTGTGGGTGGCGGCCGGCGACGAACTCGCCGAGCCGGGGGAGTGGCTGGCCGCCCCCTTCGACCAGCCGGACCCGCAGCAGGTCGTCTGCCGCTTCGACGTGAGCTCGGTCTTCGACGAGGACCTCGACGACGACGAAGACGAGGTCGAGGACGACGACGAGGCGGAAGGCGAGGACGACCTGGAGGTGCTGGGCCCCGGCAACTGAGCCCGCCTGTCCTGAGCCCCTGCGGCGCCGCGGCGCCGCAGGGGCTCACGCGTGCCGCCCGGCGCATGAGCCGCGTCGCCCCCTGGGCTCCGGCTGCGCAGGGCAGGTGCCGCGCGTGCCGGGCTGCGCGCTTCCGGGCCGCATGGCGTCACCGTTGCAGGCGCGGCGGCCGGCCCGCGCGGCGCGTGGGGGCCTCTCCACCGCCCCTCGTACGGCCGCGCCCGTGGGCCGCAGGGTGTCCGTCCGCCTGCGCTGAGCGTGCGGGCTCGCTCATGGGCCGCGTGGCTCTACGGACCGCCGCCGCGGGGCTGCACGTGCCGTGCCGCACGCGTCACGCGGGCATGCCGGTCCGCGTGACGCCTCAGGCCCTGCACGGCCCGTCTCCGGACGGCCGCAGGTGCCGGGAGTGCCGCCCCCGGGGCGCGGGAGCGCGGCCGGTGCGTGAGGGCGGCCGGTGCGTGAGGGCGCCTCCACGGCTGCCCCGCCCGCGTCCGGGGCGGGGCGCCGGTCAGCGCGCCGTGGAGGGGAGCTGGGTCTGCAGCAGCGATCGCAGGCGGGTGGTCCGTTCCGTCGCCGGGATTTCGGCCACCGCCCGCGCCAGTGCCGCGTCCGCCCCGTGCACCACGGACAGGTGGCGCTCGCCACGGCTGAAGGCGGTGTACACCCAGGCCCGGGTCAGCCCCGCGGCGGCGTCCTGGGGCAGCACCACGACCGCCGCGGGCCAGCGCGTGCCGACGGCCTGGTGAGCGGTGAGCGCCCAGCCGGGGCGGACCGTGTCGGCGACCTGCTCGCGGGGCACCACGACGGCCGTGCCCGCGCAGTCGAGGTGCAGTCCCTCGGCGTCCGCCGAGACCACCGTGCCGGGCAGCGCACGGCCCGGCGCCGGGACATAGGCGACCCGGTCGCCCGGGTCGAAGCCGCCGAACCGGCCGGGTCCTGGGTTCAGCCGCTCCTTCAGGGCGGCGTTGAGCGCGCGGGTGCCCGCGGCGCCGCCGTGGCCGGGGGTGATCACCTGTGTGTGCTCGGACGGCACGCCGAGCGCGCGCGGCACCGAGTCCGCGACGAGCTGGACCGTGCGGTGCACGGCCTCGCCCGCGTCGCGCACCGGGACGATCACGACTTCCTTGCCCGGCGCCTCGACCTGGTTGAGCTCCCCGATCCCGATGCCCGAGACCAGCTCCCCGATCGGCCCGGGGTCGGGCGTGCGGGAGACGACCTGGGGGCAGCGGCGGGCGGCCAGGAGATCCGCGAAGACCTTGCCAGGCCCCGCCGACCACAGCACCCCGGGGTCCCCGCTCAGCACCAGCCGCGCGCCGTCCGGCAACGACTCCACGAGCATCGCCGCGGTCTCCACGTCCAGCTGCGGGGCGTCCAGCACGGCGATCAGATCGAGCGCGAGCGCCCCGTCCTCGTCCCGCCCCGGACCCTCCTGGCCGGCGAGCAGCCCCGCGACGGTGACCGCCGCGGCGTCGCCGATCAGCTCGGCCAGCCGGCGCCTGCCGTCCTCGGTATGCGCCGCCGCGTAGGCCCGCAGCCCCAGGGACCCGGCCGCGGCGACGAGCGCCGCCGGCTCGGCCCGGGCCGCCTCGCCGCCGGTGTGCGCGACCAGGCCGTGGCCCGCGACCGCGCGGATCAGCTCCGCGGCGGACGGGCTGGGCGCGGCGGCGGCCGCGGCCGCCCACCCGGCCGCGTCCGAACTGCCCGCGGCGCCATCCCCACCGCGCCCGGCCCCGACCGCGCCGACCGCGTGGCTCCCGGCCGCCACGCCCCCGGCCTCGGCAGCCGCAACCTGACGGGTCGCCCCGCCCGCCCCGGCCGCACTGTCCGTGTCGGCTCCGGTCGCCCCGGGCGCGTCGGCCCTGGCTGTGTGGCTCCCGGCCGCCACGCCCCCGGCCTCGGCAGCCGCGGTCACGGCCGGGGTCGCCTTGCCCACCCCGGCCGCACTGTCGGCGTTCGCCCCGGCCCCGGCCGCGTCGACCCCGGCCGAGTGGCTCCCGGCCGCACTGTCCGCGCCCGCCCCGGCCCCGGCCGTGTGGCTCCCGGCCGCGGCAGCCGCAGTCTGACGGGTCGCCCCCGCCGCGCCGGCCCCGGCCGCACTGTCCGTGTCGGCTCCGGCCTCAGCGGTCTCGGGCTCATCGGCCCCGCCCGCCCCGGCCGCCCCGGCCGCCGCCTGACTGGCCGCAGCCCCGGTCGCTTCCGGCGCACCGCCCGCGTCGCCGCCCTCGTCGCCCGCGCCACCCGGCGCCGTCGCGCTCAGCCGGTCGCTGAAGGTGCTCGCCAGCCGGGCCAGGCCGTCGGCCAGGCTCTCCTCCGCCAGCGCGAAGCGGTCCAGCCCCAGAAGGACCCGCACCGGCTGCTCGTCCTCCTCGTCCCCGTCCCCGGCCGCCGGGCGGGCGGCGCCCGGGGTGTCGAGGGCGTCCTGGAAGACCAGCACCCGGCCGTCCGCGATCGCGGAGCGCAGACCCGCGTCCGGGTCCGGTACGGACAGCTTGGCCAGCCCCGCGCGCAGCGCGGAGGACTCCAGCGCGGTGTGGCCTTCGAGCGCGGCGCGCTCGAGCAGCCAGACCGTGAGCGCCTGGGCCCGGCGCTCGTCGTCCGGCCCGCAGCTCGGGCCGAGCAGGGAACGGGCGAAGCCGTCCGCCTGGTCGGGGCGCACGCCGGGCACGGCGAGCAGCTGCCACGGGTCCTCGCGCAGGGCCTCGGCGGCCCCCTCGCCGAGCGCCGCCACGACCGCGCCGGCCAGGCTCTCGGGTGCGCCGCCCTCGGCGAGGACCCGCCGGACCTCGGCGGCGCCGGGAGCGTTGTCGACCGGGCCGGACGCGGCCCTGGGCATGATCCGAACGGGCTGCCCGGCCCCGGCGCCCGGCCCCGCGGGGGCCCCGCTCGCAGGGGCGGGTCCGCCGGGCGCGCTCGCCCGGGGCTGCTCGCGCCCCGGGCCGCCCGTGCGCTCCCGCGCCCCCTCGGAACCGGCCCCGCTGCCCCCGGTGCCGCGGGCCGCGGCTCGGCCCTGGCGGGCCGCGGGGGTGTCGGTGAAGAACGAGGCCGCCGACCGCTCCCCGCTTTCGACGGCACGCACGGCCGCGGCCAGCGCCTCCGCGGCGGCGGACCGCTTGCCGCCCCCGGCGCCCACGGCGGCTCCGCGCGGCGCCGCCGTGGCATCGCCCTGCGGGTGGGTGGCGTCGCCCGGTGGCTGGGTGGCTCCGCCGAGCGGCACGGTGGTGTCGCCCTGCGGCGGGGTGGCGTCCCCCTGCGGCTCGGTGGCATCGCCCGGTGGCTGGTTGGCGTCGCCCGGTGGCTGGTTGGCGTCGCCCAGCCGCGGCGTGGTGTCGGCCGCGGCCTCCGCGCCGGAGGGTGGCGCGGCGCTTGGCCCCGCCGGACCCGTACCCGTATCCGTATCCGCGTCCGTCCCCGCCGCGGGGGCGCCGGTGGTGGGCTCCTCCTCGGGCGCGGAGGCGGCGTCGCCGGCGAGGCGGTCGGTACTCACAGCGTGCTCCAGTCCTGGTCGGGATAGCGGTGCACGGGCGCCGACACATCGTCGAGCGCCTGGCAGATTTCCTCCGGAAGACTAAGCGCCTCCACCGACAGCGCCGCCCTGAGCTGCTGCGCGTTTCGAGCGCCGACGATGGGCGCGGTGACGCCCGGGCGGTCGCGGACCCAGGCGAGCGCCACGTGCAGCGGGGTGGTGGCCAGGCCGTCGGCCGCGGTGCTGACGGCTTCGACGATCCGGCTCGCCTCCTCGTCGAGGTAGGGGGCGACGAAGGCGGCCAGTTGGTCGGAGGCGCCGCGCGAGTCGGCAGGGGTGGTGTGGCGGTATTTGCCGGTGAGCACCCCGCGGCCCAGCGGGGAGGAGGGCAGGATGCCCAGGCCCAGGTCCAGGGCCGCGGGCAGCACCTCCCGCTCGATGCCGCGCTGCAGCAGCGAATACTCCATCTGGGTGCTGGCGAGCCGGGTGTGCGCGCCGGGCGAGGCGAGCTGCCAGGTGGCGGCCTTGGCGAGCTGCCAGCCGGAGAAGTTGGACACCCCGGCATACCGCGCCCGCCCGCTGCTGACCGCGATGTCCAGCGCCTGGAGCGTCTCCTCGAGCGGGGTGGCCGGGTCGAAGGCGTGCACCTGCCACAGATCGACGTATTCGGTGTTGAGCCGCTGGAGCGAGGCGTCGAGCGCGCCCAGCAGATACCCCCGCGATCCGTCGAAGCGGCGGTCGGGATCGGGGACGCTGCCGGCCTTGGTGGCGATGTGCAGCTCACGGCGCGGTACGAGGCCCCCCATCAGCTGGCCCAGGATGTACTCCGCTTCGCCGTCCGCGTACACATCGGCGGTGTCCACGAGGGTCCCGCCCGCTTCCCAGAACTCCTTGAGCTGATCCGCCGCGTCGTGTTCGTCGGTGTCCCGCCCCCAGGTGAGCGTGCCGAGCCCGAGGCGGGATACGCGCAGGCCCGTGCGGCCGAGGTGCCTTAGCTCCATGAACGTTGAGATTACTGGCCGCGCCACGAGCCGTGGCGGCCTGTGGATAACCCGGTCCTGACGTACCCGGACCCGGCGCGCTAGAGTCCCGGCGACAGGTACGTTACTGATGGGTAAGGGGTGCGTGCGGCATGAGGCTCGGAATCAACCTCGGCTACTGGGGCGCCGGGATGGACGCGGACAACCTGGCGGTCGCCCGGGAGGCAGACCGCCTCGGCTACGCGGTCTGCTGGGCCGCGGAGGCGTACGGCTCCGACGCCGCCACCGTGCTGGCGTGGGTGGCCGCCCAGACCGAGCGCATCGACGTCGGCTCGGCGATCTTCCAGATCCCGGCCCGGACGCCCGCGATGACGGCGATGACGGCCGCGACCCTCGACTCGCTCTCCGGAGGCCGCTTCCGGCTCGGGCTCGGAGTCTCGGGGCCGCAGGTCTCCGAGGGCTGGTACGGGGTGCGGTTCGACAAGCCGCTCGCCCGCACCCGCGAGTACGTGGAGATCATCCGCAAGGCCATGGCGCGCGAGCGCCTGACCCACGAGGGCGAGAACTGGACCCTGCCGCTGCCCGGCGGCCCCGGCAAGCCCATCAAGCTCACCGTGCACCCGGTGCGCGAACACATCCCGCTGTACATCGCGGCCATCGGCCCGAAGAACCTCGAGCAGACCGGCGAGATCGCCGACGGCGCGCTGCTCGTCTTCTTCGCGCCCGAGCACGCCGAGGCGACGACCCTGAGCGCGATCCGCGCGGGCCGCGAGAAGGCGGGCAAGAGCCTGGACGGCTTCGACCTGGTGCCGACCGTCCCGCTGGCCGTCGGCGAGGACATCGACGCCCTCGCCGACGTCTTCCGCCCCTACACCGCGCTGTACGTGGGCGGCATGGGCAGCGCGAAGCAGAACTTCTACAACAAGCTGGCGCAGCGCATGGGGTACGAGAAGGAGGCCGCCGAGATCCAGGAGAAGTACCTGGCCGGCGACAAGGAGGGCGCCGCCGCGGCCGTCCCGCGCGAGCTGATCGACTCCACGACGCTGCTCGGCCCCGTCGAGCGCATCGCCGACCGCATGCGCGCGTACGCCGAGGCCGGCGTCACCACGCTGTCACTGTCCCCGTCGGGCTTCACCCTCGAAGAGCGCGTCGCGGGGCTCCGCGCGGGCATCGAGGCGCTGGAGCGAGCCGGGCTGGCCTAGCCGGAGCCCGGGCGGTCCCGGGGGGTCGGCGGGCACCTGGGAGAAGATCTGCGGCCGTGGTGGGGGCTCGGGGTGTCTTCCCCGCCACGGCCGTCACCCAGCACAACGCTCAGGCCCCCGGGCGGTTACGCGAGTGCCCGGGACCTCGCCGGTCCCTCGGCCGGCGGAGCGGAGGAGGCCACCTGTTGCCGTGCCCGGCGCCCGGCATTTGACTTTTGCTGCGCGGACGTCGGGCACGGAGGTGGCGGAGATGCTCTCGGCGAAAAGGCTGTTCCAGGAGATTGTCGACAACGACGAATCCTTCCGGTTCTTCTGCTCCATCGCCGCCGGCGGCGAGGCCCAGGGCGGCTGGGAGAACGGCAGGATCGCCACCCTCGTACCGGATGGCGAGCGCGCCCTCGCCCCGAAGATCGCCCGGCACGGCGCGGACGAGGACAAGCACGGCAGGATCTTCAACGCCCTGCTGCGCCGGCGCGGACTCGAACCGGTCGAGGTCCCGCCCGAGACCGACTACACCATGCTGCTCGAAGCGCGCGGTGTCGGCCTCGCCCACGACAAACTGCGCCGCGACGCACCGCTCACCGAGCACGACATCGTCGCCTACCTCGCCCACAGCCGGGTCACCGAGCAGCGCGCGGCCGGCCAGATGGCGATGCTGTGCCGGTTCTTCGGGGACGATCCGCTCCTCGGCCGCGCGCTCAAGATGATCGCGGGCGACGAGAGGAACCACCTGGCCTACTGCCACGAGGAGCTGCTGCGCCTGGCCGCCGCCGGGCACGGCCGGGCGATCCGGCGCGCCCTGAGGGAGTGCGCGCTCGTCGAGGCCCGGGTGCACCGCGACGTCAGCCTCGCCGTGATGGCCCGTATGGGCCGCATCCTGGGCTGGTCGCGGGCCAGGGGGGCGCTGCTGACGGCGGGCGTCCACGCCGTGTACCTGTACGAGCGGCTCGGCGGCTGGCGGCGCATGGTGACCCTGCGGACGCCGGAACTGCTGGACGCGCTCGGCGGGCCCGCCGAGCCCACCCCCGAGTTCGCCTGACGCCCGGCCGCGCCGCCCCGGGCGGCCGCTCCCGCCGCTCGGCCCCGCCGCCCCGGCCGGCCGCCTACGCCCGGCCCCACCGCCCGGCCGGTCGCCTACGTTCGCCGCGCCGCCTACGGCTCGGCCCCGCCGCCCCGGCCGGCCGCCTACGCCCGGCCCCGCCGCCCCGTCACAGCCAGCCGCGCCGTCTGAACAATCGGTACAGCCCGAAGATCGCCCCGCCCATGAGCATCAGCACCGCGGGATACCCCCACCGCCACCCCAGCTCGGGCATGTACTCGAAGTTCATGCCGTAGATCCCGGCGATCATCGTCGGCACCGCCGCCATCGCCGCCCACGCCGAGATCTTCCGCATGTCGTCGTTCTGCCGCACGCCCATCTGCGCCAGATGCGCGGACAGTATGTCCGACAGCAGCCGGTCCAGCCCCTCCACGTGCTCGTTCACCCGGGTCAGATGGTCGCTGACGTCGCGGAAGAACGGCCGGGACCCCTCGTGGACGAACGGCAGCCCCGTCCCCGCGAGCCGCATCATCGGGTCCCCCAACGGACCGGTGGCCCGCCGGAATTCCAGCACCTGGCGCTTGAAGGTGTAGATCCGCCCGGCCGTGTTCCCCACCGCCCCCGCCGGGCTGAACACCTCCGCCTCCAGCTCGTCCAGGTCGACGCGGAGCGCGTCCGCGACGTCCAGGTAGTGGTCCACGACCGCGTCGGACACCGCGTACATCACGGCCGTGGGCCCGTGCTGGAGCACGTCCGGGTTGCTCTCCAGCCGCTCGCGCACCGTCCCCAGCGGATTGGTGCTGCCGTGCCGCACGGTCACCACGAAGGAGTCGCCGACGAACACCATCAGCTCCCCGGCGGTGACGCTGTCGGCGGAGTCGTCGTACTCGACCGGCTTGAGCACCAGGAACAGCGAGTCGTCGTAGACCTCCAGCTTGGGCCGCTGGTGGGCGCGCAGCGCGTCCTCCACGGCCAGCGGGTGCAGCCCGAACTCGCTGGTGACCAGGTCGAACTCCCTCTCGGTCGGCTCGTGCAGCCCGATCCACAGGAAGGAGTCACCGGTGGCTCTCGCCTCCGCGAGGGCGTCGGAGAAGTCGGCGGGCCCCTCGGTTCGGCGCCCGCCCCGGTAAATGGCACAGTCCACGATCACGCCGGGCATTCTGCCCCCTTCCGCTGAAAGCACACCGGGCGGCCTCCGGGCGAGCCCGGACGTAGGGCACCGGGCCACGGGCTGGGGCACGGGGGCACGGGCGACGGGCTGGGGCACGGGGGCACGGGCGACGGGCTGGGGCACGGGCCACGGGGTACGAGGCACGGGGTACGAGGCACGGGGGCACGGGGTACGGGGGCACCGGGGCCGTAGGGTGGCAGGCATGCCCACGCTGATCCTCGTACGGCACGGCCGGTCCACCGCCAACACCGCGGGACTCCTCGCGGGCTGGACGCCCGGCGTCGCACTCGACGAGCGCGGCGCCGCCCAGGCCGCCGCCCTCCCCGGGCGGCTCGCCGCGCTCCCGCTGGCCGCCGCCGTCACCAGCCCGCTGCAGCGCTGCCGGGAGACCCTGGCCCCGCTGCTGGCCGCCCGGCCGGAGCTGCCCCTGCACACCGACGAGCGGATCGGGGAGTGCCACTACGGCGACTGGTCCGGCCGCAAGCTGGCCGAGCTCGCCGACGAGCCCCTCATGCAGGTCGTCCAGCAGCACCCGTCCGCCGCCGCCTTCCCGGGCGGCGAGTCCATGCGGGCCATGCAGGCCCGCGCGGTCGACGCGGTGCGCGACTGGAACGCCCGGATCGAGGAGGAGCACGGCGCCGACGCGGTCTACCTGATGTGCTCGCACGGCGACATCATCAAGGCGCTCGTCGCCGACGCTCTGGGCATGCACCTGGACCTCTTCCAGCGCGTCTCGGTCGAGCCCTGCTCGGTCACCGCCATCCGCTACACCCGGCTGCGCCCCTTCCTCGTGCGGCTCGGCGACACCGGCGACTTCGGCTCCCTCGCGCCCCGCGAGGACGGCGCGGGCGAGGGCCGGTCCGGGGACGCGGAGGTGGGCGGCGGCGCGTGAGCACCGTGATCGCCGGGCGCAGTAGGGTGGTGCCGCGGCGCCGCCCAACCGCGGGCAGCCGTGACCAGGCAGGTGTGTGACCTCGGCAGTCAGCGGCCGAGGCCGCCGAAAACCACGCCGAACCATGTCGAAACCCACCGAAGACCACACCGAAGACCTGCCGAAGACCACGCAACTACGCCGAAGACCACGCCGAACCACGTCGAAACAAATGGAGCAGGACGTTGTCCCGTCAGGTGTTCCTCTATGACCCGCCGGACCGTTTCGTCGCCGGCACGGTCGGGCTGCCCGGGCGCCGCACCTTTTTCCTGCAGGCGTCCGGGGGCGGCCGGACCACCAGCGTCGCGCTTGAGAAGACCCAGGTCGCCGCGCTCGCCGAGCGGATAGACGAGCTGCTGGACGAGGTGGTGCGGCGCACCGGCGGAAGCGCCCCGGTGCCGGCCGTCGCGCCCCCCGAGCTCACCGACACCGCGCCGCTGGAAGTCCCCGTGGAGGAGGAGTTCCGGGTCGGCACCATGGCGCTCGCCTGGGACGGCGAGGAACAGCGCATGATCGTGGAGGCGCAGGCCCTCGTCGAGCTGGAGGCGGAGTCCGAGGAGGACCTCGCGGAGGCCGAGGAGCGGCTGCTCCAGGACGAGGTCAACGGGCCGCCGATGCTCCGCGTGCGGCTCACCGGGCCCCAGGCGCGCGCCTTCGCCAAGCGCGCCCTGGAGGTCGTCAACGCCGGCCGCCCGCCGTGCCCGCTGTGCAGTCTGCCGCTCGACCCGGAGGGACACGTATGTCCGCGCCAGAACGGATATCGCCGCGGGGCGTGACGCCTCCGGAGCCGTCCGAGCTGCTGGCGCGGGGCGAGCTGACGGTGCGCGGGCGGGTCCGTGAGGCGTCCAACGCGGTGCTGTACTGCACGGTCGAGTACGAGGGCCACAGCGTGGCGTGCGTCTACAAGCCGGTGGCGGGGGAGCGCCCGCTGTGGGACTTCCCGGACGGCACGCTGGCCCAGCGCGAGGTCGCGGCGTACGAGCTCTCCGAGGCCACCGGGTGGGGCCTGGTGCCCCCGACCGTGCTGCGGGACGGGCCGTACGGGCAGGGGATGTGCCAGCTGTGGATCGAGGCCGCCACCGGCGGCGACGGCGAGGACGGCGAGGACGGCGAGGACGGCGACGGGGCCCCGGACCCGGGGCTGCTCGCGCTCGTCGACGGCGACGAGCCGGGTCCCGGCTGGAAGGCCGTGGCCTTCGCCGAGGTGGACGAGGGCCGCACCGCGCTGCTGGTGCACGCCGACGACGAGCGGCTGCGGCGGCTGGCCGTCCTCGACGCCGTGATCAACAACGGCGACCGCAAGGGCGGCCACCTGCTGCCCACCGCCGACGGGCGGCTCTACGCCATCGATCACGGTGTGACGTTCAACGCGGACGACAAGCTGCGCACCCTGCTGTGGGGCTGGGCCGGCGAGCCGCTGACCGACGAGGCGCTCGCGGTGCTGCGTCGGCTCGCGGACCGGCTGGCCGACGGGGATCCGCTCACCGCCCGGCTGTCCGAGCTGATCACCGAGACCGAGATCGCGGCGCTGCGCGCCCGGATCGCGGGCCTGCTGCGGTCGGGGCGCCACCCCAAGCCCAGCGGGCAGTGGCCCGCCATCCCCTGGCCCCCCGTCTGACCGCGCCCCCGGCCACCAACCGGCTCCCGGAACCACGCCCGGAAACGGCCCGGAAAGGGTGCCCCCACCGGCCCCGCAGTGCGGCCTGTGGGGCCGATGCGGCAGACACAGCAGGTCATGGGCGAATTCGCAAGACCGCCTATCAAGCCAACCAGACCCCATCCGGTTCGTATCCGGAAGGGGCGTCCGGTTACGCTCGACACATGTATGCCTGGCCCGCTTCCGAGGTGCCCGCCCTGCCTGGCAGAGGCCGCGACCTGAGGATCCACGACACCGCGACCGGGGGATCGATCACCCTCGACCCCGGCCCCGTCGCCCGCATCTACGTCTGCGGGATCACCCCGTACGACGCGACCCACATGGGACATGCGGCGACCTACAACGCGTTCGACCTCGTACAACGCGTGTGGCTCGACACCAAGCGGCAGGTTCACTACGTCCAGAACGTCACCGACGTCGACGACCCCCTGCTTGAGCGCGCCGTGGCGAAGGGCCTCGACTGGACGGCCCTCGCAGAGCGTGAGACCTCCCTGTTCCGCGAGGACATGACGGCGCTGCGGATGCTGCCGCCGCGCCACTACATCGGCGCCGTGGAGGCGATCCCCGGCATCGTGCCGCTCGTGGAGCGGCTGCGCGACGCGGGCGCCGCCTATGAACTCGAAGGCGACATCTACTTCTCCGTCGAGTCGGACGCCTCCTTCGGCGGCGTCTCCGGGCTCGACGCCGAGGCCATGCGGCTGCTGTCGGCCGAGCGCGGCGGCGATCCGGACCGACCCGGCAAGAAGAACCCGCTGGACCCCATGCTGTGGATGGCCGCCCGCCCGGGCGAGCCGAGTTGGGACGGCGGCTCCCTGGGGCCCGGCCGCCCCGGCTGGCACATCGAGTGCGTGGCCATCGCGCTCGATCACCTCGGCATGGGCTTCGACGTGCAGGGCGGCGGCTCCGATCTCGCCTTCCCGCACCACGAGATGGGCGCCTCCCACGCCCAGGTCCTCACCGGTCAGCGGCCGTTCGCGAAGGCGTACGTGCACGCGGGCATGGTGGCCCTGGACGGCGAGAAGATGTCCAAGTCCAAGGGCAATCTGGTCTTCGTCTCCGCGCTGCGCCGCGACGGCGTGGACCCGGCGGCCATCCGGCTCGCGCTGCTCTCCCACCACTACCGCGCGGACTGGGAGTGGACCGACGGCGTGCTCCGCGAGGCCGAGGAGCGCCTGGCCCGCTGGCGCGCCGCCGTCTCCCGCCCCGCCGGCCCGCCGGCCGACGGGCTCCTGGACGAGATCCGCACCGCCCTGGCGAACGACCTCGACGCCCCGGCCGCGCTCGCCGCGGTCGACCGCTGGGCGGCGGCGCAGGCGTCGGAGGGCGGCACGGACGAGGGGGCTCCGGGCCTGGTGTCCCGCGCGGTGGACGCGCTGCTGGGCGTCGCGCTGTAGGGCCTCTCGTTTGGATCATGCCGGGCTCGCGGGGTCTGGCACCGCGCCTCGCGGCGTTGTCGTCGGTTGCCATGGCTCCGCCATGGCGCCCTCCTCCGCCTTGCGATCCTCCCCCAGCTACCGCTGGGAGGTGCCCCCTGCACCAGACCCCGCTCCCTGATCCGGCCTGATCCAAACGAAAGACCCTAGCGGCGGCCCCCGCCGACCGCCGGCCGCCGACTGCCGCCCGCAGGCCGCCGACTGCCGACCGGGCCCGGGGTCTCGCCCCCGGGCCCGGCCCGCTCGCCTTCGGGGAACACCGCGCGTTCGGACATACCGCCGCGTTCGGACACACCGCCGCGTTTGCGGAACACCGCGCGGGACCGGGAGGGCGCGAGGCGCGCCGCCCGGTCCCGCCTGATCCTGGCCCCACCCGCTCCGGGGCCGCCTGCTCCCGGTCCGCCTACTCCTGCTCGTCGGGGCGCTCACGGCCGCCCTCGCCGCCGTCGCCCGGCCCGTCAACGGATCCGGAGCCGGCGTCCGAGCCGGTGTCCGAGCCGGTGTCCGACCCGGCGTCGGCCTCGTCCCGCGCCGAAGGTCTCCGCGGACGTGTCGAGCCCGTCGCCCCCGTCGAGCCGCCGGATCCGGAGGCCGAGGAGTCGCGCAGATACGAGCCGGGGCCGCCCGCGCCCGCGTCCCGGCCGTCCCCGAGCCCGCCCCCGTCCGTGGCGTGTCCGCCCGGGCCCGGCTGGCCGTCCCGGCGCCGCAGATAGCGCTCGAACTCGCGGGCGATCGCCTCGCCCGACGCCTCCGGCAGCTCGGCCGTGTCGCGCGCCTCCTCCAGGGACTGGACGTACTCCGCGACCTCGCTGTCCTCCGCGGCGAGTTGGTCCACCCCGAGCTGCCAGGCGCGCGCGTCCTCCGTCAGCTCGCCGAGCGGGATACGCACGCCGATCAGGTCCTCGAGGCGGTTGAGCAGGGCCAGGGTCGCCTTGGGATTCGGGGGCTGCGAGACGTAGTGCGGCACGGCCGCCCACAGGCTCACCGCCGGGACGCCCGCGTGGGTGCACGCCTCCTGGAGGATCCCGACGATGCCCGTCGGCCCCTCGTACCGCGACTCCTCCAGATCGAGGGTGCGGGCCAGGTCCGGGTCGGAGGTGACGCCGCTGACCGGCACCGGCCGGGTGTGCGGGGTGTCGCCGAGCAGTGCGCCGAGGACGACGACCATCTCGACGCCCAGCTCGTGGGCGTACCCGAGGATCTCGTTGCAGAACGACCGCCAGCGCATGCTCGGTTCGATGCCGCGCACCAGCACCAGGTCGCGGGGCTTGTCGCCGCCGCTCGCGCGGACCACCGAGAGCCGGGTGGTCGGCCAGGTGACCTTGCGGATTCCGCCCTCCAGCGCCACGGTCGGCCGGTTGACCTGGAAGTCGTAGTAGTCCTCGGCGTCGAGGGCGGCGAAGACCTCGCCCTTCCATTCCCGATCCAGGTGCCCGACCGCGGTGGAGGCGGCGTCTCCGGCGTCGTTCCAGCCCTCGAAGGCACAGATCATGACCGGGTCGATCAGCTCGGGAACCCCCTCAAGCTCGATCACCCAGCGCCTCCTTCCGACCGGGGCGGACGGGTCCGTACCGCCACCAGCTGCAGTTCCATTCGCGTGCGTCCCAAGCCTACGGCTTCCCGGCCCCCGGGCCGCAGCCCCCATGTGAGGGTGGGCCCGCGGAGGGGCAGGAGCGGGGAGGGGAGCGGACGGAGAAATGATCAAGGAAGCCCGTACGGCGAGCAGCCGACAAGGGACCTGCTGATTCATCCGACCTGTGCTCCGAAGCTCCCGGGAAAGTTCGCGCACGCCCCTAGACGAGGCGGCTCTGACGGCGCTATACATCGGATCACCGCGAAAGGTCCGATGTTCTATCGCGCTGCACAGGGAGTCCCGTTGAGATTGCGCCCGACCGTCACCGAGATCGAGGTCCACGACGTCCGGTTTCCCACCTCGGAAGAGCTCGACGGCTCGGACGCCATGAACCCCGACCCCGACTACTCGGCGGCGTACGTCGTGCTGCGCACCGACGGGACCGAGGAGACCGGCGGCGGCCCGGCCGAGGGCCACGGGTTCGTCTTCACGATCGGCCGTGGCAACGATGTCACCGCGGCCGCGATCCGCTCCCTGCGCCCCCATCTCGTGGGCCGCGCCGCCCCGCTGACCGCCGCCGATCTCGGCGCCCTCTACCGGGAGCTGACGCACGATTCGCAGCTGCGCTGGCTCGGGCCCGAGAAGGGGGTCATGCATATGGCGGCCGGCGCGGTGGTGAACGCCGCCTGGGACCTCGCCGCCCGGCAGGCGGGCAAGCCGCTGTGGCGGTTTCTCGCCGACATGCCGCCCGAAGACCTCGTCGAGCTGGTCGACTTCCGCTACCTCACCGACGCCCTCACCCCCGACGAGGCGCTCGAGATCCTGCGCGCCGCCGAGCCCGGCCGCGCCGAACGCGCCGCGCTGCTGGTCGAGCGGGGCTACCCGGCCTACACCACCTCCCCCGGCTGGCTCGGCTACTCCGACGAGAAGATGGTCAAGCTCGCCCAGGAGGCCGTCGCCGACGGCTTCCGGCAGATCAAGCTCAAGGTCGGCGCCGACCTCGACGAGGACCTGCGGCGGCTGCGCCTGGCGCGCGAGGCGGTGGGCCCCGAGGTGCGGATCGCGGTGGACGCCAACCAGCGCTGGGACGTGGCCGAGGCGCTGCGCTGGACCCGCGCCCTGGCGCCGTACGAGCCGCACTGGATCGAGGAGCCCACCAGCCCCGACGACGTCCTCGGCCACGCCGCCATCCGCAGCGGGCAGCCCGTCAAGGTCGCCACCGGCGAGCACGTCGCCAACCGCGTCGTCTTCAAGCAGCTGCTCCAGGCCGGCGCCGTCGACTTCGTACAGATCGACGCGGCCCGGGTGGCCGGCGTCAACGAGAACCTGGCGATCCTGCTGCTCGCCGCCAAGTTCGGGGTGCCGGTCTGCCCGCACGCCGGCGGCGTGGGACTGTGCGAACTGGTCCAGCACCTGGCCATGTTCGACTTCGTCGCGGTCTCCGGGAGCTGGGAGGACCGGGTCATCGAGTACGTCGACCACCTCCACGAGCACTTCGACGACCCGGCCGTCGTCGAGGGCGGCCGCTACCGCGCCCCGGCCCTGCCCGGCTCCTCGGCCCGCATGCACCCCGGATCCATCGCCGCCTACCGCTACCCCGACGGGCCCCAGTGGCAGGCCCGGACCGCCGCACGACAGGAGGGAACCCCGTGAACCAGGCCCAACCCACCGGCGACTTCGACGGACTGGCCGCGCTCGTCACCGGCGGCGCCTCCGGCATCGGCGCCGCGATCGCCGCCCTGCTGCGCGACCGCGGCGCGCGGGTCGCGGTGCTCGACCGCGATCCGGCCGGCGCCCCCGCCGGCACCCTCCTGGTGAAGGCCGACGTCACCTCCGACGAGGCCATACGGAACGGGGTCGCCGAGGTGGTCGCCGAGTTCGGTGCGCTGCACACCGTGGTCGGCAACGCCGGGATCGGCGCCATCGGCACCGTCGAGGACAACTCCGACGAGGAGTGGCGGCGGGTGCTCGACGTCAACGTCCTGGGCCTGGTGCGCACCGCCCGCGCCGCGCTGCCCCATCTGCGCGCCGCCGCCGCCGAGCGGCCCGGCGCCGTCTCCATCACCCACACCTGCTCCATCGCCGCCACCGCGGGGCTGCCGCAACGCGCCGCCTACAGCGCCAGCAAGGGCGCGGTGCTCGCGCTGACCCTCGCCATGGCCGCCGACCACGTGCGCGACGGCATCCGCGTCAACTGCGTCAACCCCGGCACCGTCGACACCCCCTGGGTCGGCCGGCTGCTCGGCCGGGCCGCCGACCCGGCCGCCGAGCGCGCCGCCCTGGAGGCCCGTCAGCCGACCGGACGGCTGGTGTCCGCCGACGAGGTGGCCGCGGCCGTCGCGTATCTGGCCGGCCCGGCCGCCGCGGCCGTCACCGGCACCGCGCTGGCCGTCGACGGAGGGATGCAGGGCCTGCGCCTGCGCCCCGCCACCTGAACGGCCACTTGAACGGCCGTACGAACCCTGCCCCGCGACCCCCGCCCCCTGCCCCCTGAACCCCGCACGCACAGCCCCCAGCCCAGGAGCACAGAGCCGCACCATTCCACCAAGGACGGGACGATGACGAGAATTCGCACGACCGGCACCGTCGCCTGTGCCGTGCTGCTCGCCGCCGCCGCACTCGCGGGCTGCAACCGCGAGAGCAACGGCGCGGGCGGCGGCAAGGTCGGCATCGACATGCCGCGCACCGACACGGACTTCTGGAACTCCTACCAGCAGTACCTCGAGAAGGGCATCGACGACGGCACCGTCGACGCGCTGCCGCTGTCCAACTCGCAGAACGACATCGCCAAGCTCGTCGCCAACGTCCAGGCCCTCACCGACCAGGGCGCCAAGGCCATCGTCATGGCCCCCCAGGACACCGGGGCGATCTCCTCCACCCTGGACCAGCTCAAGGAGAAGAAGATCCCCGTCGTCAGCGTGGACACCCGCCCCGACGCCGGCGAGGTCTACATGGTCGTACGGGCCGACAACCGCGCCTACGGCACCAAGGCCTGCGAATATCTGGGCAAGCAGCTGGGCGGCAAGGGCCGGGTCGCCGAGCTGCAGGGCGACCTCAGCTCCATCAACGGCCGCGACCGGTCCGAGGCCTTCGCCTCCTGCATGAAGGAGAAGTTCCCGGGCATCACGGTGCACGAGCTGCCCACCGACTGGAAGGGCGACGTCGCCTCCGCCAAGCTGCAGAGCCTGCTGGCCCAGCACAAGGACGTCGACGGCATCTACATGCAGGCGGGCGGCGCCTTCCTGCAGCCCACGCTCGCGCTGCTGGAGCAGAAGAAGCGGCTCAAGCCCGCCGGGTCCAACGGGCACATCACGATCATCTCCAACGACGGCATCCCGGAGGAACTGGACGCCATCCGCTCCGGGAAGATCGACGCCACCCTCTCCCAGCCCGCCGACCTCTACGCCAAGTACGCGCTGGAGTACGCCAAGGCCGCCTTGGACGGCAAGAAGTTCAAGCCCGGCAAGACCGGCCACGGCTCCGAGATCGTCAAGATCAAGAACGGTCTGGAGGACCAGCTTCCCGCACCCCTGGTCACCAAGGAGAACGTCGACGACAAGACCCTGTGGGCCAACCAGCTCGAGAAGAAGTAGCCATGGCCGCAGCGGACCGGCCCACCGCCGTGCGGGCGGAGGGAGTCGTCAAACGGTTCGGGCCCACCGTGGCCCTGGACCGCGCGCACCTGGCCGTACGGCCGGGGGAGGCCCACGCGCTGGTCGGGCGCAACGGCGCGGGCAAGTCCACGCTGGTGTCCGTGCTGACCGGCATGGAGCGCCCGGACGAGGGCACCGTCACCTTCTCCGACGAGCCCGCGCCCGGCTACGGCGACACCGCCGCGTGGCAGCGCAAGGTGGCCTGCGTCTACCAGAAATCCATGGTGGTGCCCGACCTGACCGTCGCCGAGAACCTCTATCTGGGCCGCTTCCAGGGCACCGGGCGGATCCGCTGGCGCGCGCTGCGCGAGGACGCCCGCGCCCTGCTGGCCGAGTACGGGGTGGACGTCGATCCCCGCACCCGCGCCAAGAACCTCACCGTCGAGCAGGGGCAGTTCGTCGAGATCGCCAGGGCGCTGTCCTTCGGCGCCCGCCTGATCATCCTCGACGAGCCCACCGCGCAGCTCGACGCGGGCGGCATCGAACGGCTCTTCGCCAAGCTGCGCGAGCTGCGCCGGCAGGGCGTCGCCTTCCTGTTCATCTCGCACCACCTGCGGGAGGTCTACGAGCTCTGCGACACCGTCACCGTCTTCCGCGACGCCCGGCACGTGGTGACCGCCCCGGTCGCCGAGCTGCCCAAGGACGAACTGGTCGCGGCGATGACGGGGGACGCCGAAGCCGGGCCGCCGAAGCGGGCGCGCGGCGCGGTGCGCGCCCCCGTACCCCGCCAGGAGTCCGCCCCTCGCCAGGAGGCCGTCCCGCGTCGGCAGACCGGCCCGGGCGCGGAGCCGGTGCTGCGCACCGAAGGGCTCGCCCTGGAGGGCGAGTTCGACCCGCTGGACCTGGTGGTGCGGCCGGGGGAGGTGGTGGGCCTGGCCGGGGCCACGGCCAGCGGCAACACCGCTGTCGGCGAGACCCTGGTGGGGCTGCGCAAGCCGGACGGCGGGCGGGTGGCGGTGCACGGCCGCGCCGTACGCCCCGGAAGCGTGCCGCACGCCCTGGACGCGGGCATCGGATACGTGCCCGAGGACCGGCACCGCCAGGGCCTGGTCCTGGGCCGCAGCGTCGCCGAGAACGCCACGCTGACCGTGACCGACCAGCTCGGCCCCTTCGGAACGGTGCTGCCCTCCCGGACCCGCGCGTTCGCGAGCCGCATGATCGCCTCCCTCGACATCAAGACCTCCGGCCCCGCACAGCCCGTCTCCGGCCTCTCCGGCGGCAACCAGCAGAAGGTCGTCATCGCGCGGGCGCTGGCCCGCGAACCGAGCGTGCTGGTGGCCATCCGCCCGACCGCCGGGGTGGACGTGAAGTCCAAGGAGGCGCTGTTGGGCGTGGTGTGCGAGGTGGCGGCGGCCGGCAGCGGCGCCCTGATCGTCTCCGACGAGCTGGACGACCTGCGGGTGTGCGACCGGGTCCTGGCCTTCTTCCACGGGCGGGTGGTCGCCGAGTTCGGCGACGACTGGAGCGACCGCGCACTGGTCGCCGCGATGGAAGGGATGGCCACAGCGGAGCACGGCGCGCCGGCGAGGGGAGCGGAAGCGGGAGCGACCGGCAAGAGCGGCAAGAGCGGCAAGAGAGGCAAGAACGGCGATCAGGGGAGAGAGGGAAGCCAGTCATGACCGATACCGCACGGCAGCGCCCCGGCGACGTGGTGGCGGCCGGCGAGATGGCGGCGGCGGGACCGGCGCGGCCGAGGATCGACTTCGCCCGCTGGCGGGATCTGTCACTGGTCCCGGTGATCTTCGTCCTGGGCGTGATCGGCTTCATCGTCTCGCCCGCCTTCCTCACCCAGGACAACCTGATCGGCGTCGTCCAGCAGTCCACCGAGCTGGGGCTGCTGGTGCTGGGCGAGGCGCTGATCCTGATCTGCGGGCGGATGGACCTGTCCCTGGAGTCGACCATCGCCGTCGCCCCCGTGATCGCCATGTGGCTGGTGCTGCCCGCCCACGGCGCCCGGTTCGAGGGCCTGGGCCTGCTGCCCACCTGGACCGCGATCCCGCTGTGCCTGGCCGTCGGCGCCGCGATCGGCGCGGCCAACGGCTTCCTCATCCTCAAACTGCGCGTCAACGGGTTCATCGCCACCCTCGGCATGCTCACCATGCTGCGCGGCCTCCAGGTCGGCGTCGCCGAGGGCCAGTCGATCATCAACGTCCCCGAGTCCTTCCGCTACCTGGGGAAGGCCGACTGGATGGGCGCCCCGGCCGCCGTGTGGATCTGCCTGGGGCTGTACGCGGCCGGCGGCCTGGCCCTGGCCTACCTGCGGCACGGACGCGCGCTGTACGCCATCGGCGGCAACCCGGAGGCCGCGCGCGCGGCCGGGGTCCGGGTCGACCGGATCACCTGGATCGTGCTGTCCGTCGGCGGGCTGCTCGCCGCCTTCGCCGGCATCCTCTACACCGGCCACTACGGCTCGGTGGCCGCCTCCCAGGGCAACGGCTGGATCTTCCAGGTGTTCGCCGCCGCGGTCATCGGCGGCATCAGCCTCAAGGGCGGCCGCGGCACGCTCTTCGGCGCGCTCACGGGCGTGCTTACGCTGCAGTTGGTGGTCAACGTGATGACGCTCGGCGGCGTCCCGCCGCTGTGGAACCAGTTCATCAACGGCTCGATCATCATCGTCGCGCTCATCATCTCCCGCTACGCCAGCGGCGAGAAGCAGGACTGACTGACGAAAGAGGTGAGGGACCCATGGCGCAGCCACCCACGGGGCCGCGTGAACTCGGGCGCACGGGCGTGTACGTACCGGCGCTCGGGCTGGGCTGCGCGCCGCTGGGCAATCTGTACGCCCCCGTGCCCGAGGAACGCGCCCTGGCCACCGTCCAGGCCGCCTTCGACGCCGGGTGCACCTACCTGGACACCGCCCCGCACTACGGCGTCGGCCTGTCGGAGGAGCGCCTCGGGCACGCGCTGACGGGTCGCGACCGCGCCTCGTACACCCTCTCCACGAAGGTGGGGCGCGCCCTGCGGCCCCGCAGGCCCGGGGAGCCGGCCGACCCCCAGGGGTTCGTGGAGACCCCGGACCGGGTCCGCGAGTGGACGCTGACCCGGGACGGGATCCGCGCCACCCTCGAATCCTCCCTGGACCGCCTCGGCCTGGACAGCGTGGACATCGTCTACCTCCACGATGTGGAAAACCACATCCCCGAGGTCTACGAGACCGCCTTCCCAGCTCTGGCCGAGCTGCGCGACCGGAAACTCGTCCGCGCCATCGGCTTCGGCATGAACCACAGCGATGTGCTCGCCCGGTTCGTCGCCGACCTCGACGTCGACGTGGTGCTGTGCGCCGGCCGCTGGACCCTCCTGGAGCGCACCGCCTACGACGACCTGCTGCCGGTGTGCGAGCGGCGCGGCACCTCCGTGGTGGTCGGCGGCGTCTACAACTCCGGTCTGCTCGCCGACCCCCGCCCCGACGCGCGCTACAACTACGAGCGGGCGCCCGCCGACGTGCTGGAACGCGCCCGGCGGCTGGCCGCGGTCTGCGGCGAGTTCGGGGTGCCGCTGCGGGCGGCGGCCCTGCGCTTCCCCTTCGGCCACCCGGCCGTGGCCGCGGCGGTCGTCGGCTGCGTCTCGCCCGAGGAGGTGCGCGACAACGCCGAGATGTTCGGGTACGACATCCCGGACGAGCTGTGGCGGACCCTGGTGGACCGCGGCCTGCTCGACGAGGACCTCCCCCTGCCCACCACCCGCTGACGCCCCGCCGCCCGCCCGCCACCGATCTTTGAGGAGCGCCCTTCCGTGCCGCGCATCGACGCCCACCACCACCTGTGGGACCTGGCCCGCCGCGAACAGCCGTGGATGGACGGCCCCTGGGCCGACCCGATCCGCCGTACGTACACCGTGGAGGACCTGGAGCCGCACCTCGACGCGCATGGCGTGGCCGCCACCGTCGTGGTCCAGTCCAGCTCCTCCCACCAGGAGACCCTCGAACTCCTCGCCACCGCCGCCGCCTCGGAGCGCGTCGCGGGCGTCGTGGGCTGGGCCGACCTCACCGACCCCGCCCTGCCCGAGGTGGTCGCCGCCCTGCGCGCCGCGTCCGGCGGCGACCGCCTCGTGGGCCTGCGCCACCAGGTGCAGGACGAGCCGGACCCGCGCTGGCTCGACCGGCCCGACGTCCGCCGCGCGCTGACCCACCTGGCCGGTGCCGACCTCGCCTACGACCTGCTGGTCACCCCGCGCGAACTGCCCGCCGCCATCGACGCCGTCCGCGAACTGCCCGCCGTACGCTTCGTCCTCGACCACGCCGCCAAACCGCCCGTCGCCGACGGCGCCCGCGCCCCCTGGGACCGGGAGCTGGCCGCGCTCGCGGAGCTGCCGAACGTGGTCTGCAAGCTCTCCGGTCTGGTGACCGAGGCCGCCTGGGACGCCTGGCGCCCGGAGCAGGTGCTGCCCTATGCCCGGCATGTGCTGGACACCTTCGGCCCGGACCGGGTGCTCTTCGGCTCCGACTGGCCGGTGTGCACCCTGGCCGCGACCTACGACCAGGTGGTCGCCCTGGCCGAGGCCGCCACGCTCCACCTCGCCGAGCCGGAGCGGGCGGCGGTGTTCGGGGGCACGGCGGCCAGGGCGTACGGCCTGAAGGTGTAGCGCCTGAAGGCGTAGGGCCTGAAGGTGGACAGCCTGAAGGCTGTAGGGCCCGAAGGTGTGGGGCCTGAAGGCGTGGGCCCCCTCAGAGCGTCGAGCGCAGCCACTGCTCCACGCTCGCGATGTGCACCGTCGCCCAGGACCGCGCGGCCTCCGCGTCCCGGTCGCGCAGCGCGGCCAGGATCGCCCGGTGCTCGCGCAGCGTGCGGCCGAGCGCGTCCTCCTGGGTCAGCCCGCGCCAGACCCGGGCCCGGGTGGTGGGCCCGGACAGGCCGTCAAGCAGCGAGCACAGCACCGAGTTGCCCGATGCCTGCACGATGCCCCGGTGGAAGTCCAGGTCGCAGTCGACCAGCTCCTCCACCGACGGCTCCGGCCCGAGCGCGTCCAGCTGCGAGTCCAGCGCGTCCAGCGTGGCATCGCTGATCCGGGCGCAGGCCAGCGCCGTCGCGGCGGGCTCCAGGATGCGCCGGACCGCGAGGAACTCCAGCACCGTGTCGTCCCGGTGGAAGTCCACGACGAAGCTCAGCGCCTCCAGCAGCAGCTGCGGGTCCAGGCTCGTGACGTAGGTGCCGTCGCCCTGCCGCACGTCCAGGATCCGGATCAGCGACAGTGCGCGGACCGCCTCGCGCAGCGAGTTGCGCGACAGGCCCAGCTCGGCGGCGAGTTCGCTCTCTTTCGGGAGCCGGTCACCCGGGCGCAGCGCCCCCGAGACGATCATCCCCTTGATCTTTTCGATCGCCTCGTCGGTGACCGCCATGATGGACCTCCCCGGGTCAGACATCCGATGTCTGCCCCCATTATGGCGCCTTTTGCAGTGCCCGCCGTCGCCTCCGCCCTCCGTTCACCCGAATCGTTCGATCCGGATGCGGTTCACCGGCAGGCCGCCGTCGACCAGCAGCCGGGAGGCGTGCTCGGCGAAGCCGTTGCCGCCGCACACATACGCCTCCCAGTCCGCCTCCTCGCCGCCGCCCGGCAGATACGGGGCCAGATGTGCGGCCGACAGCCGCCCCGCGGTCCGGGTCAGCACCACGGTGGTCTCCGGGCCGAACTCCTCGGCGTAGAGCAGGTCCTCGCGGGTACGGGCGCTGACGATCAGGCGCAGCGGCACGGCGAGTCGGCGGCGCCGGTGGTGGCGCACCATCGCCATCAGCGGCACCACCCCCGTGCCCGCGCCCAGCAGCAGCGCGGGCCGGTCGCCGGGCCAGGCGAAGAAGCCCCCGAGCGGGCCGCGCACCTCCACCGTGTCGCCGGGGCGGGCGGTGGTGTGCAGATGGCCGGACACCTCGCCGCCCGCCACATGGCCCACGGTCAGCTCGATGAAGCCGTCGTCGTCCGGCGGGGAGGCGACCGAGTAGTGGCGCTGCGCCGTGTAGCCGTCCGGCGCGGTCAGCCGCACCATGTAGTGCTGGCCCGGCACATGCGGGGTCCAGTGGGGCAGCGCGAGCCGGAAGGTGGCCGCGCGCGGGGTCTCCCGCCGGATCGCGGCGATGCGGGCCGGCTGCCAGCGGGCGGCGGCCCGGTTGCTGGGCACGAGCCGCCCCGGGACCGCGAACGCCGTGTCGGGCACGAAGCCGGGCGCGTCAGTCACCGGCGTAGCGCTCCTCCCGCCACGGGTTGCCGCGCCGGTGGTAGCCGTTCCGCTCCCAGAAGCCCGGCTCGTCGTGGTCCAGCAGGTGCAGCCCCGCGATCCACTTGGCGCTCTTCCAGAAGTACAGATGCGGCACCAGCAGCCGCGCGGGGCCGCCGTGCTCGGGCGCCAGCGGCCGACCGTCGTACTCGAAGGCGATCCAGGCCCGGCCGCCGGTCAGATCCGTCAGCGCCAGGTCGGTGGTGTAGCCGGTGTGCGAGTAGGCGATCGCATGGGTGGCCTCGGGAGCGGGCCCCGCCTGCGTGAGGAGGTCGTCCACGCTCACCCCGGCGAACCGCACCCCGAACTTCGACCAGCCGGTCACACAGTGGATGTCGCCGTGGTACTCCGCGCGCGGCAGCTCCCGCATCTCCTCGTGGCTCCACGAGCGGGGGCGGGCCACCAGGCCGTCGATACGGAAGGTCCAGTCGGCGGCGGCCGGCCGGGGCGTCACCTCGGCGGCGAGCACGGGGAAGGCGTCTCCCGCGTCGTACTGCCCGGGAGGCAGCCTGCGGTCGGGGCGGGCGGGGCGGGCCCGGCCGGTGAAGCCGCGAGTGATGGTCATGGGGGCAGGAGGTTAGCACCGTCCCCGGGCTGCCGCCCCGGCGTCTCGCAGTGTGGTTCGCGCAGCTCATGTACGGTGGCGCCACCCCCAGCCCGCACCCCCGTACCGTCAGGAGGGCCGCCCGTGAGCCAGGAACTGCGTGCCGTCGAGTGGGCCGGAGACGGCCTGTGGCTGATCGACCAGACCGCCCTGCCCGGCCGCCTGGACCGGCTCCGCGTCGAGACCGTGGACGCCCTGGTGGACGCCATCCAGCGGCTGGTCGTGCGCGGCGCCCCGGCCATCGGGGCCGCCGGGGCGTACGGCGTGGTGCTGGCCGCCCTCCAGGCCGAGCGCGAGGGCTGGGACCGTACGGCCCTCCTCGCGGCCGTCTCGCGCATACGCGAGGCCCGCCCGACCGCCGTCAACCTGGCCGTCTGCGTGGACCGGGTGCTGCCGCTGCTCGACCGGGGGCGCGAGGCCGCGCTGACCGAGGCGCACGCCGTGCAGCGCGAGGACGAGCGGGCCAACCGCGCCATGGGCGCGTACGGCGCCGACTGGCTCGTCAAGCGGGTGGCCGCGGACCGGCCGCTGCGCCTGCTGACCCACTGCAACACCGGCGCCCTGGCCACCGCGGGCTGGGGCACCGCCCTCGGCGTCGTCCGGGAGCTGCACGCGCGCGGCCTGGTGGAGGTCGTGTACGCCGACGAGACCCGCCCCCTGCTCCAGGGGTCCCGGCTCACCGCCTGGGAGCTGGCCCACGAGGGCATCCCGCACTACGTCCAGGCCGACGGCGCGGCCGCGGGCACGATCCTGCGCGGCGAGGTGGACGCGGCGATCGTCGGCGCGGACCGCGTCGCGGCCAACGGCGACACCGCCAACAAGGTCGGCACCGTCGGCGTCGCGCTCGCCTGCGCCGACGCGGGCATCCCGTTCCTGGTCGCGGCCCCGACCACCACCGTGGACCTGGCCACCGGCAGCGGCGCGGACATCCACATCGAGCTGCGCGACGAGCGGGAGGTCCTGGAGTGGGGCGGGGTGCGCACCGCCCCGGCCGCCTCGCGCGGCCACAACCCGGCCTTCGACGTGACGCCCGGACGGCTGGTCACCGCCCTGGTCACCGAGCGCGGGGTGCTGGAGGTGGCGGCGGGTCAGCTGCCGGGCGAGCGCCTGGCCTGACGCCGAGCGGACCGGCGCCCCCTGCCGGGTGGACGCCGGTCCGCTGACGATCACATGGTGCCTGGACGCGCCGTACGCGATCAGAAGGTGAACGGCCCCGGGGACTGGGGTGAGGTGGCGGTGCAGTTCACCGTGATGAGGCCGAAGATCACCAGCTTCAGCGACTTGGCCTCGAGCTTGTCACCGGCGGCCACCGTGCCCTTGAGCGGACCGGTGGACACGTCGGCGCCGGTCTTGATGGCCGGGTTGGAGTTGCCGGTGAAGGTCGTGGTTCCGGAGCCGTTCTTCGACAGCGTCAGGGTCGAGCTGACCGAGCCCGCCGGAACATCGATGGGCGCCTTGATGGCGCCCGAGGACAGAGTGATGGTCGCGGACGTCCCGCTCTGCGTGGCCGTGAGCGTGGCCAGGCCGGAGCCGTAGGTTCCGCACTCGGCCGTCAGGGTCGCGGTGGTGGGCGTGACCGCCGTGGCGGTCGGCGCCAGCGCGAGCGCGCCCATGGCCATGCCCGCCGCTCCCAGTGCCGTGCCGATCCCGAGTTTCATGCGTCTCATGGGACTGCCTTCCGGTGTGGGGGAGGTGCCTGCCTAGCCGCGGAGTTGCGTCGGTGCCTGGAGCGGCGCACACGAGGCGCGGCGGGATCCCGGCGCGCCCGAGGGCGCGTCGCTGCGTTTCGCGTACGCGGTGCGGGGGGTTGAGATCGCGCGGGGTCGCGGCTCGGGCCTCGCGCAGACCGCCACCGTCCCTGACCGGCCGTCAGAAGGAGCCTGTCGGGAGGGGCGCTGTTATTGATGCGCGCGCCACCGAAGAACGCAAGAGCGATTCGTTGATTTTTTACTGGCGAGTCACCTGGCCGTCCGCTCGCAAGGGGACAGCCCGCCCGGGGGACAGCCCGCCGAGGGGACAGCCGGTCGGGTGGCCGCCCGGGAGGCGGCCACCCGGCACGGACCACACGTACCTACCGGCCCCCGGCCAGCTCCAGCTCCAGCAGCCACTCCACGACCTCCGTGTGGTGGCGCGCCTGCCGCGGATCCGCCCCCCAGACGTACAGCCCGTGCCCGGCGACCACCACGGCCGGCATCCGCGGGTCGCGGGCCTCCTCCAGACGGTCGCCGAGGACGCGCATGTCCTGGCTGTTGGCGATCACCGGAAGGGTGATCTCCTCGTCCTCGGCGGGGTGGCCCACGCCCTTGAGCATCTCCAGGTCCTTGAAGACCAGCCCCGCCGGGTGGCGGCGGCCGAGGGCCACCGAGGCGACGGTGTGCACATGGACCACCGCGCCCGCGCCGGTCAGCCGGGCCACGCGGGCGTGCAGCTCCGCCTCGGCCGAGGGCCGGCCCGGCTCCCGGTCGTCGGGGAGCGGCACGGCCGCCCCCGCCGCGTCGACCAGGACCACGTCGGAGGGCGTGAGCTCGCCCTTGTCCCGGCCGCTCGCGGTGACGGCCAGGCGCAGCGGGTCGCGCGAGAGCACCACCGACAGATTGCCGGACGTGCCGCGCATCCAGCCGAACGACGCGAAGCGCGCCGCCTCGGCGGCCAGCACGGCCCCGGCCCGCTCCAGCTCCGCGTCCAGGTCCCGCGCCGGGGTCAGCTCCCGCGCCGCGTCCGGGGTCAGGTCCGGGTCCCGGTCGGCGGTCTCGGTCACGGGGTCCTCCTTGTGAGGGTGAGCTCGTCGAGGCACGCGGCCTCGGGGTGGTCGCCGACCCCCTGCTCGAAGTACGGCTCGCCCGGGCGCCGTACGCCGACGGTGCGCCAGCCCGCCGCGCGGGCCGCGTCCAGCTCGCCGGGGCGGTCGGAGAGGAAGAGGGTGCGGGCCGGCTCGGCGCCGATGGCCGCGGTGATCGCGGCGTACGACTCCGGAGACTGCTTGGGGCCCGCGTTCTCCGTGTCGTAGAACCCCTCGACGAGGGGCAGCAGATCCCCCTCGGGCGTGTGGCCGAACCAGGCCCGCTGCGCGGCCACCGACCCCGAGGAGTAGATGTGCAGCCGCAGCCCCGCCGCGTGCCAGCGGCGCAGCGCCGGGATGGTGTCGGGGTAGAAGTGCGAGACCAGGTCGCCGCGCGCGAACCCCTCGGACCAGATGATGCCCTGAAGGGTCTTCAGGGGGGTGGCCTTGCGGTCCTCGTCCAGCCAGCCACCCAGGATCCGCTCGATCCGGGCGGCGTCGGCCGCCGGCTCGCCGGCCGCCTCGCGGACCTGGTCGGCGGCCCGCCGCACCGCCGGCTCCGCGCCGCGCTCGGCCAGCAGCGCGCCGAACCGCTCGCGGGAGTACGGGTAGAGCACGTCGACGACGAACCCGGTGGCGCTCGTGGTGCCCTCGATGTCCAGCACCACCGAGTCGAGGCCGTCGAAGGTCAGGGCAGCGGTCACGCGGCGGTCCGCCCCGCCCGCAGGGCGTCGAAGTCGGGGAAGCGCAGGGCGATGTCGCTGCCGGTGAAGTTGCCGATCCAGCCGTCCTCCTCGTGGAAGAAGCGGATGGCGGTGAAGGACGGGCTCACGCCCATGTCGAACCAGTGGGTGGTGCCGCGCGGCACCCCCAGGAGGTCGCCCGCCTCGCACAGCACGGCGTGCACCTCGCCGCCCACGTGGAGGTAGAAGACGCCCGCGCCGGCGACGAAGAAGCGCACCTCGTCGTCATCGTCGTGGGTGTGCTCGCTGAGGAACTTCTCGCGCGCCGCCTTGGCCTTCTCCGCCCAGCCGGGGTCGTCGGTGGGGTGCAGGGCGACCACGTCGACGGTGGCGAAGGACTCCTCCTCGACCAGCTTGTCGATCTCCGCCCGGTAGGCGGCGAAGACGGCGTCGCCGCCGGCGTCCCGCGGCACGTCCTCGCGGACCGGCCACCGCTCGTAGCGCACCCCGATCGGGGCGAGCGCTGCGGCGATCTCGGCGGGGTCGTCGGTGCGGCGCACGACGGTCTGGGGGCCGGACTCCGGCCAGGTGGTCAGAAGGGTCATCGAGGACTCCTGAGGCAGACGAGACGGAGGGGACATCCGGAAGAGGCGCGGGACCCGGATGGTAACCCGGACCTGACACACCGGGAGGTGTGAGGAAGAACGCGTCTCAGGTCGTGAGAAGGAGCGTCCTGACCTTTGACGCATGGCTGAAACCGTTCTCATGATGTGGGCATGAAGACGCTGCTGCTCGTTCGGCGGCTGTACGTGGATCTCCTTCGGACGACTACGGCCAGCTGTAGCTGACCCCTACCCGCCGTAGCCCTCACTGGTCCCCCTCTTCCGGCCTTTCCCGTCTTTCCCGGCCGGCTTCACCCCTTTTCCCGCACCACCGGCGCGCCCGCGCTGCCGCACCACTCGGAGATCCCCATGTCCCGCTCCAGACTGCCCCTCGCCGCGGCGTCCCTCGTCTCCCTGACGGCCCTGGTCGCCACCGGCTGCTCCCAGTCCTCCTCCGCCTCGGACGCCAAGAACTCCGGGGACACCCCCGCCTCGGCGAAGGCCGCGACCGGCAAGAAGCCCGCGCCCTTCGACCAGGGGAAGAAAATCAAGGTGGCCCTGGTCCGGCAGAGCGGCGCGGGCGACTACTTCGAGCAGTGGGGCAGCGGCGCCAAGGCGCAGGCCAAGGCGCTCGGCATCGACCTCACCGTCTACGACGCCCAGGCCGACAACGCCAAGCAGGCCACCGACCTGTCGGCCGCGATCAATTCCGGGGCAGAGGCGATCATCGTCGACCACGGCTTCCCCTCGACCATCCAGCCGGAGATCGACAAGGCGGTCAAGAAGGGCATCAAGGTCGTCGTCTACGACGTCGAGACCAAGAACCCCGGGGTCGTCTCCACCAAGCAGGACGACGCCGGCATGGCCAACGCCGTCCTGGACGTGATGACCAAGGAACTCGGCAAGAAGGCCGAGATCGGCTACGTCAACGTCGCCGGATACGCCGCGCTCGACAAGCGCGACACCGTCTGGAGGAAGCGGGTCACCGAAAACGGCTGGAAGCAGTCGTTCAAGGTCGGCAAGGTCACCGACTCCACAGCCACCGACAACGTCCCGCTGGTCAGCGCCGCCCTCACCCAGCACTCCGGCGTCGCGGGCATCTTCGCGCCGTACGACGAGCTGGCCAAGGGCACGGTCCTCGCCGTCCAGAACAAGAAGCTGGCGGGCAAGGTCAAGGTCTTCGGCGCCGATGTGTCCAACGCCGACATCCAGGTCATCACCGCCAAGAACAGCCCCTGGACCGCCACCGCCGGCACCGACCCCTCCGCCGTCGGCGCCGCCGTCGTCCGCACCACCGCCCTGGAACTCGCCGGTCAACTGAAGACCAAGTCGGTCGAGTTCCCGGCCGTCGCGATCACCCGCGACTTCCTGGTGAGCAAGAAGATCCAGAACCTCAACCAGCTGCGCGCCGCCCTTCCCGCCCTCAACCTCAGCAAGGTCAGCACGGCGGACTGGATCCCCAATGTCGCCCACTGACCCGGCGCCCGGAGCCGAGCCCGGCGCCGATGCCGGAGCCGCGACCGGAGCCGAGGCCGCCGCGGCGCCGCCCGCCGTCTCGCTGCGCGAGGTCAGCATGGCCTTCGGCGGCAAGCCGGTGCTCACCTCCGTGTCCCTGGACATCGCCCCCGGCAGCGTGGTCGCGCTGCTGGGGGCCAACGGGGCGGGCAAGTCCACCCTGATCAAGATCCTCTCCGGGGTGCACGCCGGACACGGCGGCCGGGTCCTGGTCGGCGGGGAGGCCGCCGCGCTGCCCTCGCCCGCCGCGGCCCACGCCCTCGGCATCCGCACCGTGCACCAGCGGATCGGCGAGGGCGTGGTGCCCGGCCTGTCCGTCGCCGAGAACCTGGTCTTCGAGGAACTGGCCCGGCGCGGCCGCAACCCCTTCCTGAGCACCCGTCACCTCCTCGCCCGCGCCCGCGAGATCCAGGACACCCTCGGACTCGGCTGGTCCACCGAGCTGCTGCGCCGCGATGTCGCCGAGCTCGGCATCTCCGACCAGCAACTGCTCATCCTCGCCCGCGCCCTGTCCACCCGCCCCCGGCTGCTCATCCTGGACGAACCCACCTCGGCCCTGTCCGCGGCCGAGGCCACCCGGCTGTTCGCGATCGTCGAGCGGATGCGCGCCGACGGGATCGCGGTGCTCTACGTCTCCCACCGGCTCGGCGAGATCGACTCGCTCGCCGACCGACTGGTCGTCCTGCGAGACGGCCGTCTCACCGAGGACCTCCCGCGCCCCTTCGACTGGGACCGCGCGCTGCGCGCCATGCTCGCCCAGCCCCAGGCCGCGGCGACCGCCCGGCCGACCGACGGCAGGCGCGGCGGGGCCGTCGCGCTGTCGCTGCGCGGCGTACCGCTGCTGCCCGGCCGGCTGCCCCAGGACCTCGACCTGCGCGAGGGCGAGGTCACCGGCGTCGTGGGGCTGCTCGGCGCGGGCAAGACCGAGCTGGCGCGCGGCCTGTTCGGCGCCGAGCCGTTCCGCACCGGCGAGCTGGAGCTGGACGGCGAGCCGTACCGGCCGCGCCGCCCCGCCGACGCCATCCGCCGCGGTGTCCACCTGGTGCCCGAGGACCGGCACGCGGACGCGCTGATCCCCGGCTGGTCGGTGGCGCGCAACATCTCGCTGCCCTTCCTGTCCTCCCTCTCCCTCGCCGGCCTGGTGCGGCGCAGCCAGGAGGCCGAGCTGGGGCGGCGCACCATCGACGGACTCGGCGTCGTCACCCGCGACGAGCACAGCCCCGTCGAGGAGCTCTCCGGCGGCAACCAGCAGAAGGTCGTGGTCGGCCGCTGGCTCGCCGAGCGCCCCCGCGTCCTGGTGCTGGACGAGCCGTTCCGAGGAGTGGACATCGGCGCCCGCCGCGACATCGGCCGCCGCGCCCGCGCCCTGGCCGCCGACGGCTCGGCCGTCCTCGTGCTCAGCGCCGACGTGGACGAGGTCCTGGAGGTCGCCGACCGGGTCGTGGTCCTCGCCGACGGCGAGATCCGCCTCGACGCGTACGGCGCCGACGCCGAGCGCGACCGCGTGATCGAGGCCATCTCGGCATCCGTATGACACCGCGCCGGATCACACCACACCCGAGAAGCAACAGCAGAAGAAGGAAGCAGCAGGCCCTCCGATGACCCTCACCCCTTCCACCGCCCCGCCGGTGACCGCCGGGAAGCCGGCCGCGGCGGGCGCCGGTCAGCGCGTCCAGGGCGCCGTCGTCACATACGGCTTCATCTTCGTCACCGTCGCGCTCTTCGCGTTCTTCTCGCTCACCGAACCCACCTTCCGCGACTCGGCGACGCTCCTGGACACCCTCCGCTACGTCTCCGTCGCCGCCATCCTCGGCCTCGGCGTCACCCTCACCCTGGCGGTCGGCGGAATGGACATGTCGGTGGGGGCCGTGGCCGGCCTCGGCGTGACCGTCGCGGCCAAGACGATGGTGATCTACAACCAGGTCGGCGCCGTCGCCGTCCTCGCGGTGATCGCCGCGGGCGCGCTCGTGGGACTCGTCAACGCCCTGCTCATCGTGGTCCTCAAGGTCCCCGACATGCTGGCCACCCTGGGCACCCTCTTCGTGATCCAGGGCCTCAAGCTGATCCTCGTCGACGGCCAGTCCATCTCACCCGGCATGACACTGGACGACGGCACCACCGCACCCGGCAAGTTCACCGAGGGGTTCCTGTCCATCGACCGCGGCACCGTGGCCGGGGTGCCGATCTCGGTGGTGATCTTCGCCGGACTCACCCTCGCCGCCTGGATCTTCCTCTCCCGCACCCGCTGGGGCCGCGTGCTCTACGCGATCGGGTCGAACCCCGAGGCCACCCGGCTCGCCGGCGTCCGCGTCGGCGCCTACCGCGCCCTCGCCTACGTCCTGTCCGGCGTCCTCGCCTCCGTCGGCGGCCTCATCCTGGCCTCCCGGATCGGACAGGGCGACGTCTCCGCCGGCACCTCCCAACTGCTGGAGGCCGTCGCCGTGGCACTGGTCGGCACCTCCGTGCTCGGCCGCGGCAAACCCAATGTCTGGGGGACCGCGCTCGGCGCCGTCCTCATCGGCGTCATCACCACCGGACTGACCATCAAGGGCCTGCCGTACTACACCCAGGACGTGGTCGAGGGCGCCGTACTCATCCTCGCCCTGGTCTTCAGCTTCACCCTGTCCCGAGGAAACCGCCGATGACACTCCCGCCGCACACCGCCGCCCCGGCCGCCTACCGCGTCCTGGAGCCCGAGGACATCCCCGACTACCTGCGGGAGAGGGGCCACTGGACGGGCGAGGCCATCGAGGTCCACGAGGTCTCCGACGGCAACATGAACCGCGTCTTCGTCGCCCGCGACCCCGGCGGCGGCCGCAGCCTCGCCGTCAAGCAGGCCCTGCCCTGGGTCCGCGTCGCCGGCCCCTCCTGGCCCATGAGCCCCGCCCGCGCCGACGCCGAGGCCCGCGCCTACCGCCAGGTCGCCGCCGTCGCCCCGGACACCATCCCGGCCATCCACGGCTACGACACCGACAACTACGCCCTCACCATGGAGGACATGTCCGACCTGCGGGTGCTGCGGACCCACCTCAACGAGGGCGGGGAATACGGCTCGGTCTCCCGCCACATCGGCACCTTCGTCGCCGCCCTGTCCTTCGCCACCAGCGACTTCGGCATGGCCTCCGCCGACCGCAAGGCACTCGTCGCCACCTCGGTCAGCCCCGAGCTGTGCAAGATCACCGAGGATGTGGTGCTCAGCGAGCCCTACCTCGACCACGAGCACAACCACTGGCACCACAGCCTCGACGACCTCGCCGCCGCCTTCCGTGCCGACCCCGCCCTGCGCACCGAGGTCGCCGCCCTGCGGCACATCTTCATGACCAGCGCCCAAGCCCTGCTCCACGGCGATCTGCACACCGGCAGCGTCATGGTGGGTACCCGTCAGGGCGCCGACGTGGTCCGCGTCTTCGACCCCGAGTTCTCCTTCGTCGGCCCGATCGGCTTCGACCTCGGCCTGTACTGGGGCAACGTCCTCGTCTCCGAACTGCGTGCCCACGCCCTCGGCACCCCGGGCGACCACGCCGAGCAACTCGCCCTGAGCTGGGACGCCTTCGAGGCCGAGCTGCGCCGGCTGTGGCCGGCCCGGATCGACACCTTCTTCGACGACGCCTACCTGGACCGCTTCCTCACCCAGGTGTGGTCCGAGAGCCTGGGCTTCGCCGGCACGGAGATCATCCGCCGCGTCATCGGCTTCGCCCACCTCACCGACCTCACCACGCTGCCCGACCCCGGCCCCGCCTCCCGCCGTGCCCTGCTGCTCGGCCGCGAGCTCATCCTGCGCCGCGACCGCCTCCGGGACGCCGCCGGTGTCCGGGTGCTGGTCGAGGAGGTCCTCGGCGCCACGCCGTAGCGCACCCCCGGCACATGACGGCTCGGACGTACGCCGAGGGGGAGGCCCCGGACGGAGCCTCCCCCTCGTGCGCGAACGACCTCGTACGCGAACGACCTCGTGCGCGAATCCCCCCCGTAGGTGAACGTCAGTCCGTCCGGCGGTCCAGCAGCTCCTGGACCCGGGCGCGCACCTCGTCGGTGGCCAGGCCGCGGATCGTCAAGGTGGTGCGGCGGCGCAGCACGTCGTCCGCCGTCCGCGCCCACTCGTGGTCCCGGGCGTAGACGACCTGCGCCCAGATCTCCGGGGCGTCCGGGTGGATCCGCTCGCCGAGCGCCGGGTCCTCGTTGGCCAGCCGCGCGATGTCGAAGGACAGCGAGCCGTAGTGGGTGGCCAGGTGGCGCGCGGTGTCCGCGGCCATCCGCGGGCCCGGGGTGCCGCCGTCCACCAGCAGCCGGTGCGCGACCGCGTGCGGATTGGCCAGGCCCGGCAGCGGCACGTGCTTGGGCAGCCGGGATATGGGCTCCATGTCGTCCGCGAGCGGGTGGCCCGGCAGCTGCGCCAGCTTGTTCATCACCGTGCGCCCGATGTGGCGGAAGGTGGTCCACTTGCCGCCCGCGATGGACAGCATGCCACCGCGGCCCTCCGTGACCACCGTCTCCCGCTTGGCCTTGGCGGTGTCCCCGGGGCCGCCCGGCAGCACCCGCAGCCCGGCGAAGGAGTAGGTGATCAGGTCGCGGGACAGCTGCCGGTCCCGGATGGAGAAGGCCGCCTCGTCGAGGATCTGGGCGATGTCCTTCTCGTTCACCCGCACGTCGGCCGGGTCGCCCTCGTACTCCTCGTCGGTGGTGCCCAGCAGCAGCATGTCCTCCCAGGGGAGGGCGAAGGTGATGCGGTACTTGTCGATCGGGGTCGCCAGCGCCGCCCGCCACGGCGAGGTGCGCTTGAGGACCAGGTGCGCGCCCTTGGAGAGCCGGATGGACGGCGCCGCGTTCGGGTCCTCCATCCTGCGCAGGTGGTCCACCCACGGCCCGGTGGCGTTCAGCACCAGACGGGCGTTGACCCCGAACTCGCTCCCGTCCAGGCGGTCCTTGAGGTCCGCGCCGGTGACCCGCCCGTCGGTCTTCCGCAGCCCCACCACCTCGGCGTGGTTGAGCACGGTCGCCCCGGCCTCGACGGCGGCCCGGACCGTCATCAGCGCCATGCGGCTGTCGTTCATCTGGCCGTCGCCGTAGACCGCGACCGCCTTGAGGCCCTCGGTGCGCAGCTCGGGGACGTCCCGCGCGGCCTTGTCGGCGCCTATGACATGGCCGACGCCGTCCCGGAAGGCCGACAGCGCCGAGTAGGCGAACACGCCCGCGCCGAGCTTGGCGGCGCCGTGCGGGCCGCCCTTGTAGACCGGCAGGTAGAAGGTGAGCGGGTTCGCCAGGTGGGGGGCGACGCTGCGGGAGACCGCGCGCCGCTCGAAGTGGTTCTCGGCGACCAGCTTGACCGCGCCGGTCTGCAGGTAGCGCAGCCCGCCATGGAGCAGCTTGGAGGAGGCCGAGGAGGTGGCGCCGGCGAAGTCGCCGGCGTCCACCATGGCCACCCGCAGTCCCGACTGCGCCGCGTGCCAGGCAGTGGTGATGCCCAGGATGCCGCCGCCGATCACCAGGAGGTCGTGCGTTGCCTTGGAGAGCTGTTCCCGGGTTTCGGCGCGGCTCGGAAGGGAGCCGGCAGCCGGGTGCGTCCCGAGGGCCGGGACGCTCTGCAGGGTGGTCATTGGTTACTCCTCGTCTTCGATCCAGCCCATGGTCCGCTGCACGGCCTTGAGCCAGTTCTTGTACTCGCGGTCGCGGACGTCCGCGTCCATGCGCGGGGTCCACTCGGCGGCGCGGCGCCAGTTGGCGCGCAGCGCGTCGGTGTCCGGCCAGAAGCCGACGGCGAGCCCGGCGGCGTAGGCGGCGCCGAGGCAGGTGGTCTCGGCGACCATCGGGCGCACCACGGGCGCGTCCAGGACGTCGGAGAGCGTCTGCATCAGCAGGTTGTTGGAGGTCATCCCGCCGTCGACCTTGAGCGCGGTGAGCTCGACACCGGAGTCCTTGGTCATCGCGTCGACGATCTCGCGGGTCTGCCAGGCGGTGGCCTCGAGCACGGCGCGGGCGATGTGCGCCTTGGTGACGTAGCGGGTCAGACCCGCGATGACGCCGCGCGCGTCGTCCCGCCAGTAGGGGGCGAACAGGCCGGAGAAGGCCGGCACGAAGTAGGCGCCGCCGTTGTCCTCGACCGAGCTGGCCAGGGTCTCGATCTCGGCCGCGCTGTTGATCAGCCCCATCTGGTCGCGCATCCACTGCACCAGCGAACCGGTGACGGCGATCGAGCCCTCCAGGGCGTAGACCGGCTTCTGGTCGCCGATCCGGTAGCCGACGGTGGTCAGCAGGCCGTTGTACGAGTTGACCGGCTCGCCGCCGGTGTTCATCAGCAGGAACGTGCCGGTGCCGTACGTCGACTTGGCCTCGCCCTCGGAGAAACAGGTCTGGCCGAACAGGGCCGCCTGCTGGTCGCCGAGCGCGGAGGCCACCGGCACGCCCGCCAGCACGCCGTCCGCGGTGGTGCCGTACACCTCGGCGGAGGAGCGGATCTCGGGCAGCACGGCCGCCGGGATCTCCATCGAGGACAGGATGCGCTCGTCCCAGTCGAGGGTGCGGAGGTTCATCAGCAGGGTGCGGGAGGCGTTGGTGACGTCGGTGACGTGCACGCCCCCGTTCGGCCCGCCGGTGAGGTTCCAGATCACCCAGGAGTCCATCGTGCCGAAGAGGATCTCGCCGGCCTCGGCGCGCTCGCGCAGCCCCTCGACGTTGTCGAGCAGCCAGCGGATCTTCGGCCCCGCGAAGTACGAGGCCAGGGGCAGCCCGGTCTCCCGGCGGAACCGGTCCTGGCCGACGTTGCGGCCCAGCTCCCGGCACAGGGCGTCGGTGCGGGTGTCCTGCCAGACGATGGCGTTGTGCACCGGCTCACCGGTGTTCTTGTCCCACAGCAGCGTGGTCTCGCGCTGGTTGGTGATGCCGATCGCCTTGACGTCGGCAGAGGTGATCTTGGCCTTGCTGATCGCCCCGGCGACGACTTCCCGGACGTTCTCCCAGATCTCGGTCGCGTTGTGTTCGACCCAGCCGGGCTTGGGGAAGATCTGCTCGTGCTCCTTCTGATCGACGGAGACGATACGGCCGTCCCGGTCGAAGACGATGCAACGGCTCGAGGTGGTGCCCTGGTCGATCGCTGCGATGAACGGGCCGGTGGAGTGGGTGTCGGTCATGGTGTGCGGCTCTCCTGCGCGGTAAGAGGGGGTGGGTGGGGATGGGGCTAGGCGAAGGCGATCTCGTAGAGTCCGCCGGCCAGGGCGCCGCCGATCAGCGGGCCGACGACGGGGATCCAGGCGTAGCCCCAGTCCGAGCCGCCCTTGTTGGGCAGCGGCAGGAGGGCGTGGGCGATGCGCGGCCCGAGGTCACGGGCCGGGTTGATGGCGTAGCCGGTGGGCCCGCCGAGCGAGAGGCCGATGCCGACCACCACGAGCGAGGTGATCAGGACGCCGATGACGCCCAGGCCGTTGCCGTTCCCGTTCAGGCCCTGGGTGAGGATGGCCAGCACCAGCACGGCCGTGGCGATGATCTCGGTGGCCAGGTTCTGCGCGGTGTTGCGGATCTCGGGGCCGGTGGAGAAGACGCCGAGCACCGGGCCGGCGCCGGTCGGCGCCTTGGCCGGGGCGGTGGCCGTGTCCTGCGCGCCGGGACCGCCGACGATCTCGCGGTCGGTCAGATGGGCCTGGAAGTGGCCCAGGTAGGCGACCCACACCAGTGCGGCGCCGAGGATGGCGCCGGTCATCTGGCCGAGCACATAGATCGGCACATCGCTCCACTCGGTGCCGCCCTCGATCGCGAGGCCGAGCGTCACCGCCGGGTTGAGATGCGCCCCGGAGAGCGGCGCCGAGATGTAGGCGCCGGTCAGCACGGCGAAACCCCACCCGAAGGTGATGGCGAGCCACCCCGCGCCGAACGCTTTCGAGCGCTTCAAGACAACGCCGGCGACGACACCACCGCCGAGCAGGATGAGAACGGCGGTACCGATGGTCTCGCCGATGAAGATGTCGGAGCTGGACACCCGCGACTCCTTTGTCCTTCGTCCAGATGGACACCGGGAAGCGCCGCGCCACGGGATTTATCCGATGGCCAGCGCCCCTTCGGTGAGGCTTGGTCGGCCCGCGGCGAGTCACACCTTAGCGAATATTGTCGTCAGATGTTCGACAATGCCGACCGACGAACGGCAGTTTTCTGCACGGTGAAGGCTGAGGTCAAGGGTCGTGTGACCGAAAACTCGTACCGGGGCAACCAGGTGCGAACCGACGGATACCAGTCGGTAACTCTCAGAAGCGGCTGGCGCCCAGATCGCGCGAGACGGCCCGCGCGCAGTCCCGCACCGCGGCGACCAGATCGGAGCGCAGCTCGCCCTCCTTGCACACCCGCTCCACCGCGCCGGTGACGCCCACCGCGCCCACCGGCATCCGCCGCCGGTTGTGGATCGGGGCGGCGATCGACGCCACGCCCTCCCAGGTCTCCTCCACGTCCGAACCCCAGCCGCGCGCCCGGGTCAGGTCCAGGACGGACTCGAAACCGGCCATGGAGGTCACCGTGCGGGGCGTGAACGCCTCGCGCGCCGCCTCCGCCGCCTCGCTGTGCGCCACCGGGTCGTACGCGGACAGCACCTTGCCCAGGGCCGTGGAGTGCAGCGGCTGCATCGCCCCCACCTCCAGCACCTGGCGGCTGTCGTCCGGCCGGAAGACATGGTGGACGATGAGCACGCCCTGCTGGTGCAGCACCCCCAGATACACGCTCTCCCCGCTGGAGCGCGCCAGGTCGTCGGTCCACACCAGGGCGCGGGCGCGCAGCTCGTGCACGTCCAGATAGCTGTTGCCCAGGCGCAGCAGCTCGGCGCCCAGCTGATAGCGGCCCGACGCCTCGTCCTGCTCGACGAAGCCCTCCTGCTGGAGCGTGCGCAGGATGCCGTGCGCGGTGCCCTTGGCCAGCCCCAGCGAGGAGGCGATGTCGGACAGCCCCAGACGGCGCTCGCCGCCGGCCAGCAGGCGTAGCATCGCGGCAGCTCGCTCGAGCGACTGGATGGTCCGTGCCATCGCGCACCCCTCCTGACACTACGGTTCGACAATGCTGAACACTATCGGTCCATGCCGACCCGGCGGTACAGCGGGGAAAGGTTAAACGATCAAAGGCGCCCCCCGAGCGGCACCCCCCGAGCCCCCCGAGAACTGTCCCGCCACGTGGAACACCCCCCGTCGAGAGCCCCCCGGCGGCTACGCTGGCCTGGTGCGCCCTCCGCGAGGAGGGCGCAAAGCCGACAGCCGTCGCACCTCAGGGAGCTCACCCATGGCCTCGCACACGCCCACGTCCACAGCCACCGACTCCGCCCACCGGGTCCGCGCACTCCGCGAGGCCCTCGCCACCCGGGTGGTGGTCGCGGACGGCGCCATGGGCACCATGCTCCAGGCCCAGGACCCCACCCTCGAGGACTTCCAGCAGCTCGAGGGGTGCAACGAGATCCTCAACATCACCCGCCCCGACATCGTCCGCTCCGTCCACACCGAGTACTTCCAAGCCGGCGTGGACTGCGTGGAGACCAACACCTTCGGCGCCAACCACGCCGCCCTCGGCGAGTACGAGATCTCCGACCGGGTCTTCGAGCTGTCCGAGGCGGGAGCCCGGGTCGCCCGCGAGGTCGCCGACGGCTTCGCCGCCGACGGCCGCCCCCGCTGGGTGCTGGGCTCCATGGGCCCCGGCACCAAGCTGCCCACCCTCGGCCACGCCCCGTACACCGTGCTCCGCGACGCCTACCAGGCGAACGCCGAGGGCCTGATCGCCGGCGGCGCCGACGCCCTCCTGGTGGAGACCACCCAGGACCTGCTGCAGACCAAGGCCGCCGTCCTCGGCGCCCGCCGCGCCCTGGACGCCACGGGCACCGACCTCCCCGTCATCTGCTCGGTGACCGTCGAGACCACCGGCACCATGCTGCTCGGCTCCGAGATCGGCGCCGCCCTCACCGCCCTCGAGCCGCTCGGCATCGACATGATCGGCCTGAACTGCGCGACCGGCCCCGCCGAGATGAGCGAGCACCTGCGCTACCTGGCCCGCCACGCCCGCGTCCCGCTGTCCTGCATGCCCAACGCCGGCCTGCCGGTGCTGGGCAAGGACGGAGCGCACTACCCGCTCACCCCCGGCGAGCTGGCCGACGCCCAGGAGACCTTCGTCCGCGAATACGGGCTCTCCCTGGTCGGCGGCTGCTGCGGCACCACCCCCGAACACCTGCGTCAGGTCGTGGAGCGGGTCCGCGAGCTGGCCCCCACCCCGCGCGACCCGCGCCCCGAGCCCGGCGCCGCCTCCCTCTACCAGACCGTGCCGTTCCGCCAGGACACCTCGTACCTGGCGATCGGCGAGCGCACCAACGCCAACGGCTCCAAGAAGTTCCGCGAGGCCATGCTGGAGGGCCGCTGGGACGACTGCGTGGAGATGGCCCGCGAGCAGATCCGCGAGGGCGCCCACCTGCTCGACCTGTGCGTCGACTACGTCGGCCGGGACGGCGTGGCCGACATGGAGGAGCTGGCCGGCCGCTTCGCCACCGCCTCCACCCTCCCCATCGTGCTCGACTCCACCGAGGTCGACGTCCTCCGCGCCGGCCTGGAGAAGCTCGGCGGCCGCGCGGTCATCAACTCCGTCAACTACGAGGACGGCGACGGCCCCGACTCGCGCTTCGCCAAGGTCACCCGCCTGGCCCAGGAGCACGGCGCCGCACTGATCGCCCTGACCATCGACGAGGAGGGCCAGGCCCGGACCCCGGAGAAGAAGGTCGAGATCGCCGAACGGCTCATCGCCGACCTGACCGGCAACTGGGGCATCCGTGAGGAGGACATCCTCATCGACACCCTGACCTTCACCATCTGCACCGGCCAGGAGGAGTCCCGCAAGGACGGCCTCGCCACCATCGAGGCGATCCGCGAACTCAAGCGCCGCCACCCCGACGTGCAGACCACACTCGGCCTGTCCAACATCTCCTTCGGCCTCAACCCGGCCGCCCGCATCCTGCTGAACTCCGTCTTCCTCGACGAGTGCGTCAAGGCGGGCCTCGACTCGGCGATCGTCCACGCCTCCAAGATCCTCCCCATCGCCCGCTTCGACGAGGAACAGGTACGCACCGCCCTCGACCTCATTTACGACCGCCGCACCGAGGGCTACGACCCGCTCCAGAAGCTCATGGCGCTGTTCGAGGGCGCCACCGCCAAGTCCCTCAAGGCCGGCAAGGCCGAGGAACTGGCCGCCCTCCCCCTGGAGGAGCGCCTCAAGCGCCGCATCATCGACGGCGAGCGCAACGGCCTGGAGGCCGACCTCGACGAGGCCCTCACCGAGCGGCCCGCCCTCGACATCGTCAACGAGACCCTGCTGGACGGCATGAAGGTCGTCGGCGAACTCTTCGGCTCCGGGCAGATGCAGCTCCCCTTCGTCCTCCAGTCCGCCGAGGTGATGAAGGCTGCGGTGGCCTACCTGGAGCCGCACATGGAGAAGACCGCCGACGGCGAGGACGCGGGCAAGGGCACCATCGTGCTGGCCACGGTCCGCGGCGACGTCCACGACATCGGCAAGAACCTCGTCGACATCATCCTGTCCAACAACGGCTACAACGTGGTCAACCTCGGCATCAAGCAGCCCGTCTCGGCGATCCTGGACGCCGCGCAGGAACACCGAGCCGACGTGATCGGCATGTCCGGGCTGCTGGTGAAGTCCACGGTGATCATGAAGGAGAACCTGGAAGAGCTCAACCAGCGCAAGCTCGCCGCCCAGTACCCCGTCATCCTCGGCGGGGCCGCGCTGACCCGGGCCTACGTCGAACAGGACCTCCACGAGATCTACGAGGGCGAGGTCCGCTACGCCCGCGACGCCTTCGAGGGCCTGCGGCTGATGGACGCCCTGATCGCCGTCAAGCGGGGCGTGCCCGGCGCCTCCCTGCCCGAGCTCAAGCAACGCCGCGTCGCCAGGCGCGAGGCGGCGGTGGCGGTGGCGGAGCCCGACGAGGGGCCGGTGCGCTCCGACGTGGCCACCGACAACCCGGTGCCCACCCCGCCCTTCTGGGGCAGCCGCGTCGTCAAGGGCATCCAGCAGGCCGACTACGCGTCCTGGCTGGACGAGGGCGCCCTCTTCAAGGGCCAGTGGGGCCTGAAGCAGGCCCGAACCGGCGAGGGGCCGACGTACGAGGAGCTGGCGGAGACCGAGGGCCGCCCGCGGCTGCGCGGCTGGCTCGACAAGCTGCACACCGAGAACCTGCTGGAGGCCGCCGTCGTCTACGGCTACTACCGGTGCGTGTCCAAGGGCGACGACCTGGTCCTGCTGAACGACGACGGCAGCGAACTCACCCGCTTCACCTTCCCCCGCCAGCGCCGCGGCCGGCGCCTGTGCCTGGCGGACTTCTTCCGCCCCGAGGACTCCGGCGAGACCGACGTGGTCGGGCTGCAGGTCGTCACCGTCGGAGCCAGGATCGGCGAGGCCACCGCCGAACTGTTCGCCGCCGACTCCTACCGCGACTACCTCGAGCTCCACGGGCTGTCCGTCCAGCTCGCGGAGGCACTCGCCGAGTACTGGCACGCCCGCGTGCGCGCCGAGCTCGGCTTCGCCTCCGAGGACCCCGCGGACGTGACCGACATGTTCGACCTCAAGTACCGCGGCGCCCGCTTCTCCCTGGGCTACGGAGCCTGCCCCGACCTGGAGGACCGGGCGAAGATCGCCGAGCTGCTGCGCCCCGAGCGGATCGGCGTCAAGCTCTCGGAGGAGTTCCAGCTGCACCCGGAGCAGTCCACCGACGCGATCGTCATCCACCACCCCGAGGCCAAGTACTTCAACGCCCGGTGACGGCCCCGCCGCGCCCGGTACGCGCCCGCACACGCCCGGAGGAAAACCACCGGGCACGCGCGGGCGGACCGTCGTAAACTGGTCGATCCGGTAGAGGCCGGTCGCCTTCCACATCGCGGAAACCGCTGAAGCGCGGTAACCACGGACGTCGCGGAGGACGACCGGCCTTCGTGCCCCTCGCCCCCGGAGGTGATTGGATGACCAGCAGCATCCCCGCCGTCGACACCCGCACGGCCGAAGGCTCCGCCCTGCAAGCCGTCCTGCTCGACATGGACGGCACCCTGGTCGACACCGAGGGCATCTGGTGGGACGCGGAGGTCTCCATCTTCGCCGAGCTCGGCCACGCGCTCGCCGAGGAGTACCGCCATGTGGTCGTCGGCGGCCCCATGACCCGCAGCGCCTCCTTCCTGATCGAGGCCACCGGCGCGGACATCGCGCTCGCCGAGCTGACCGGACTGCTCAACAGCCGCTTCACCGAGCTGCTCGACGGCACCGTGCCGCTGCTGCCGGGCGCGCGCCGGCTGCTCACCGAGCTGGCCGCGCACGGCGTGCCGACCGCCCTGGTCTCCGCCTCCCACCGGCGCGTGATGGAGGCGGTCCTGCGCTCCCTGGGCCCCGAGCACTTCTCGCTCACGGTCGCGGGCGACGACATCGGCCGCACCAAGCCGCACCCGGACCCGTATCTGTTCGCCGCCGCCGGGCTGGGCGTGGACCCGGCGCGCTGCGTGGTCGTGGAGGACACGGTGACCGGGGTGACGGCGGCCGAGGCGGCGGGCTGCCAGGTGGTGGCCGTGCCGTCGCTGGTGCCGATCGAGCCCGCCGTGGGGCGCACGGTCGTCGGTTCGCTCGAAGAAGTCGACGTCCCGTTCCTGCGCACTCTGGTCACGGCATTGCGCTGATCGCGCACCGAGCGTATTTCGGTAAAGGGCGGCCCGGAAAATGGGTTGCCCTAATTCCGCTTGCCTCCCGGTCAGGGTCGCCGGAAGTGATGTTTCTCACCGCGCGCACCGTCGACACGGCGGGCACGCTCTGCTTCGGGTCCCCTCTGGCCCGGTTTGCACGGGTCCATGTGTCCGGATTGATGACATGTCGTGCGGTACGTGACGGCGTCCGGATATCGGAGAACCCTGACGCGTTATCCGGGCGTGATATTGCCTCAACTTCGTTGTGTTCCGGTAGGACTGGCGCCGCGGACTAATCTCTTCGCGAGTAGTTGATCGATCGCAGGGAGACTCCCGACAATGAACCGCAAGTCGCTGGTGCTGCCGGTCCTGGCGGGCCTGATGACCTCCACGCTCACCGCGTGCGGCGGTACCGACGGCGCAGGCTCGGACGACGGCGCGATCGTCGTGGGGAGCACCGACCGGATCGAGGCGTCCAAGGTGGCGACCGCCCCGCTGGACCCCGCCCAGGCCTACGACTTCGCCTCCTGGAGCGTGCTGCACAGCACCTTCCAGACCCTGATGAGACTGCCCCGCTCCGGAACCGACCCCGTACCCGACGCCGCCGAGACGTGCGGCTTCCAGGACCGGCAGAGCGAGCAGTACCGGTGCAAGCTGCGCAAGGGACTGAAGTTCTCCAACGGCCACGACCTCACCTCCGCCGATGTGAAGTTCTCCCTGGAGCGGGTCCTGAAGATCAAGGACCAGAACGGGGTGTGGTCCCTGCTGTCCAACGTGGACAAGGTGGAGACCCCCAACGCGCGCGAGATCGTCATCCACCTCGCCAGCCCGGACGCGACCTTCCCCTCCAAGCTCACCACCCCGGCCGCCGCGATCATCGACAGCGAGGTCTACCGGAAGAACGCGGTGCACAAGGGCTGGGACATCGTGGGCTCCGGCCCGTACACGGCACAGACCGAGGTGAGCGACAACCGGCTGCGGAAGGTGGTCTTCACCAAGAACGCCGAGTACCAGGGCGACATCGAGCCGCGCAGCGACAAGGTCGAGATGCGCTTCTTCGACGACGCCAAGACCATGGAGCAGGCGCTCGCCAAGGGCGACATCGACGTCGTCAACCGCGGCTTCTCGCCCGAACAGCTCGAGCGGCTCGACACCGGCGCGGTCAAGGGCGTCCGGCTGCGGGAGATGTCCGGCCAGGGCATCCGCTACCTGGTCTTCGACACCACCGCCCCGGTGGTGAAGAACAAGGCCGTACGGCAGGCCATCGCCCGCGTCGTGGACCGCCAGGCCCTGGTGCGCGACGTGTACAAGCGGACCGCAGAGCCGCTCTACTCGATGGTCCCCACCAGCATCTCCTCGCACATCAACTCGTTCCACAACGAGTACGGCGACCCGAACGTCGGCGCCGCCCGCGACCTGCTCCAGCAGGCCGGCGTCGAGACCCCGGTGAAGCTGACGCTGACGTACACCACCGACCACTACGGCCCGGAGACGGCCCAGGAGTTCAAGAAGCTCCAGACCCAGCTCAACGCCAGCGGCCTGTTCTCGGTCAGGATCCACGGCGTCAAGTGGACCGAATTCCGCCCCGCCGTCCCCAAGCGCGAGTACGCCGCCTACGGCATGGGCTGGCTCCCCGACTTCCCGGACCCCGACACCTACATCGCGCCGTTCCTCACCAAGGACAACTTCCTCAACTCGCCCTACCGCAACCAGGACGTCCAGGACGAGCTGATACCCAGGACCCGGCGGGAGGCCCAGCGGTCCCTCGCGGTCGGAGACCTCCAGCGGATCCAGGACATCATCGCGGCCGATGTGCCCTATCTGCCGCTGTGGCAGGGCAACCAGTACGTGGCCGCTCGCGACGACATCGTGGGAAGCGAATACCTGCTCGACTCCTCGACCATGCTCCAGCTGTGGGAGCTCGGCCGCGCCAGCGACGGCTGAACCGGCTGAGGGGAGAGCGCCCCGGGACGCCTGGCGCGTACCGGGGCGCTCGCGCGTCACTGCGCGCGCTCGCGCGTCACTGCGCGCCGGGGCGCACCAGCCCGCTCTCATACGCGTAGACGGCGGCCTGCACCCGGTCTCGCAGGCCCAGCTTCGTCAGCACATGCCCCACATGGGTCTTCACCGTCGTCTCACTGACGAACAGGTCCGCGGCGATCTCCGCGTTGGACAGCCCCTTCGCGACCAGCTTGAGGACCTCCACCTCGCGCTCGGTCAGCGTGTGCAGGGTGTCCGGCACCGGCTCCTCGCCGGACGGCAGATGCCCGGCGTACTTGTCCAGCAGCCGCCGGGTGATGCTCGGCGCCAGCATCGCCTCACCGGCCGCCACCACCCGGATCGCCTGCACCAGCTCATGGGCGGGCGCGTCCTTGAGCAGAAAGCCGCTCGCCCCCGCGCGCAGCGCCTCCACCACGTACTCGTCCAGGTCGAAGGTGGTCAGCACCAGCACCTTCGCCGGGCCGTCCCGGCCTGGACCGGTGATCTGCCGGGTCGCCTCCACCCCGTCCATCCGCGGCATCCGGATGTCCATCAGCACCACATCCGGCTGGAGCGCCCGCACCTGGTCCAGGGCCTGAAGGCCGTCCCCCGCCTCGCCGACCACCGCGAGATCCTGCTCGGCCTCGAGAATCATCCGGAAGCCGGTGCGCAGCAGCGGCTGGTCGTCGACCAGTAGGACGCGGATAGCCACAGGATCTCCTTCGCTAGACCTGCCCCATTCTGCCGGACGGCGCCGGATGGGCCGCCAGGGGATAAGGCGGGGGAGTCCCACCGAACTCGGGGCAATGCGCCTGGTGGTCGCACCAGCCGCACAGCTTGGTCTGCCGCGGCAGGAACACCCCCGTCGCCGTCGCCTCCGCGATGGCCTCCCACAGGGCCCGCACCTTGCGCTCCACGGCCAGCAGATCCGACTCGCCCGGGTCGTACGTCAGCACATCGCCGCTGCCCAGATACACCAGCTGCAACCGGCGCGGCACCGCCCCCCGCAGCCGCCACAGCACCAGCGCGTAGAACTTCATCTGGAACAGCGCGTCCCCCGCGTACTGCGGGGCGGGAGCCTTGCCGGTCTTGTAGTCGACGATCCGCACCTCCCCGCTCGGCGCCACGTCCACCCGGTCGATATAGCCCCGCAGCGTCAGCCCCGACTCCAGCCGCGTCTCCACATACAGCTCGCGCTCGGCCGGCTCCAGCCGGGTCGGGTCCTCCAGCGAGAACCACTGCTCCACCAGCCGCTCGGCATCCGCGAGCCACCGCCCGAGCCGCTCCGGGTCATCGGCCCCGTCCTCCCCGCGGAACAGCTCCGCCAGCTCCGGCCGCGCCTTCAGCAGCCGCTCCCACTCGCCCGGCACCATCGCACGGGCCCGCGGAGCCGTCCGCTCGGCGGCCGGAGCGTCGAACAAACGCTCGAGCACCGCGTGCACCACCGTGCCCCGGGTCGCCGCGGAGCTCGGCTTCTCCGGCAGTTTGTCGATCACCCGGAAGCGGTACAGCAACGGACACCGCATGAAGTCCGCCGCACGCGACGGCGACAAGGAGGGCGACGACGGCGACCCGGCCCGTTCGGCCTTACCGGTGGAGGTTCCCATGGCGCAGACCCTACGGCCCACCACCGACAACCGGACGCATACCATCGACGTCCAAGGCCCTCACACTGCATGATCGTGGGGACCATACCGAAGATAGGGGTGCGAACGACGCATCCGACGAGGGGACACCGTGGACAACAGCGGGCAGCGGCAGTCCGACAGCGGGGGAGCGGACCGCACGACCGGGCCCGAGGGCGAGAAGCCACAGCGCCCCCGCGAGGTGGGCGGCGGCTTCCTGATGGGCCGGCCCTTCGGCGTACCCGTATACGTCTCGCCCAGCTGGTTCCTGGTCGCCGCCCTCATCACCTGGGTCTTCGGCGGCCAGCTCGAACGAGTACTCCCCGAACTGGGCGCCGCCCGCTACATCGTCTCGCTCTTCTTCGCGGTGGCCTTCTACGCCTCCGTCCTCGTCCACGAGCTCGCCCACACCGTAGCGGCACTGCGCTTCAAACTCCCCGTACGCCGCATCCAGCTCCAGTTCTTCGGCGGCGTCTCCGAGATCGAGAAGGAGACCGAGACCCCCGGCCGGGAGTTCGTCCTCGCCTTCGTCGGCCCCCTCCTCTCGCTGGTCCTCTCCGGCCTCTTCTACCTCGGCATGCTGGTCGTCGAGCCGGGCACCGTCCCCGGAGTACTGCTGGCCGGACTGATGATCTCCAACCTCATCGTCGCCGCCTTCAACCTGCTCCCCGGCCTGCCGCTGGACGGCGGCCGGATGCTCCGCGCCGTCGTCTGGAAGATCACCGGCAGGGCCATGACGGGCACCGTCGCCGCCGCCTGGACCGGCCGCGCACTCGCCGTCGCCGTGCTCGTGGGCCTCCCGCTGGCCACCCAGACCGGCGGCTTCGGCGACGAGGCCAAAGGCTTCGGCAGCGTCGACTCGCTCACCGACGCGCTCCTCGCCGCCATACTCGCCGCCATCATCTGGACCGGCGCCGGAAACAGCCTCCGCATGGCCCGCCTGCGTGAACGCCTCCCCGACCTCCGCGCCCGCACCCTCACCCGCCGCGCCGTCCCGGTCGCGGCGGACACCCCCCTCTCCGAAGCACTGCGCCGCGCCAACGAAGCCGGGGCCCGCGCCCTCGTCGTCGTCGACGGCCACGGCATGCCCACCGCCGTGGTGCGCGAAGCCGCCATCGTCGGCATCCCCGAACACCGCCGCCCCTGGGTCGCGGTCAGCGGCCTCGCCCAGGACCTCAAGGACGGCATGCGGGTCTCCGCCGAGCTCACCGGCGAAGAACTCCTGGACACCCTGCGCGCCACCCCCGCCACCGAATACCTCGTGGTCGAGGAGACCGGGGAAATCTACGGCGTCCTCTCGACAGCAGACGTCGAACGCGCCTTCGTCGCCGCCATGGCAAGAACGCCGGCGTCTTCCTGAGAGGCTCGCCTGCCTCCGGGCGCTCGCCGCAGCGACCTCCGGCCGCGGGCCTGCCGACGCTCCTCGACACTGCGCTCTGTCGCTCGTGCCTCGCTCCGACGCTTGGTCTCTCCCCCAGCTACCGCTGGGAGGTGCCCCCTGCTCTCGACAGGGGCCCGCCCTTCGGCGCTCGCCTGAGAGACCTCGCTCGCCTCCAGGAGCCCGCGTACGGGCTCGCGGTCAGCACGTCCCCCCAGGCCGGGTAGGCTGGCCACATGTCCGAACCGACCGGTGCCGCCCGCCGTCGCGGGCCCTTCCAGGTCGGGGACCAGGTCCAGCTCACCGACCCCAAGGGACGCCACTACACCTTCACGCTCGAGGCCGGGAAGAACTTCCACACCCACAAGGGTTCCTTCCCCCACGACGAGCTGATCGGCGCCCCCGAGGGAACCGTCGTGCGCACCACGGGAAACGTCGCGTACCTCGCGCTGCGCCCCCTGCTCCCCGACTACGTCCTGTCCATGCCCCGCGGCGCCGCCGTGGTCTACCCCAAGGACGCGGGGCAGATCCTGGCCATGGCCGACATCTTCCCCGGCGCACGCGTCGTCGAGGCGGGCGTCGGCTCCGGGTCGCTCAGCACCTTCCTGCTGCGCGCCATCGGCGACCAGGGCATGCTGCACTCCTACGAGCGCCGGGCCGACTTCGCCGAGATCGCCCAGCAGAACGTCGAGCGCTACTTCGGAGCCCCGCACCCCGCCTGGCGGCTGACCGTCGGGGACCTCCAGGACAACCTCTCCGACAGCGACGTCGACCGCGTCATCCTGGACATGCTGGCCCCCTGGGAATGCCTGGGCCCCGTCTCCAAGGCACTCGTCCCCGGCGGCATCCTGTGCGCGTACGTCGCCACCACCACCCAGCTGGCCCGCACCGTCGAGGCCATCCGGGAGCACGGCACCTTCAACGAGCCCGCGGCCTGGGAGACCATGGTCCGCACCTGGCACGTCGAGGGCCTGGCCGTACGCCCCGACCACCGCATGATCGGCCACACCGGCTTCCTGCTCACCGCCCGCCGCCTCGCGGACGGCGTGGAGCCCCCGCTGCGCCGCCGCAGGCCCGCCAAGGGCGCCTACGGCGAGGACTACGCGGGCTGGGGCGCCGGCGGCGCGGCGGCGGGGGACGCGGGAGCGGCCGGCCGGGCCGCCGAGGGCCCCCGAAACGGCTCAGCCGACCGGGGCTGACCCCACCACCGCCACCCGGCGCCAACACCCGGCCGCGGCCACCGACTTCCCCCCGGAATTCCACCGGGATTCCCCGGGGAGGCGGTGGCCGCGCCGTGTGAGATGTGGCACGATGCGGGGCACCCCCCGACGCCACCGCTCTCACAGGAGTCACGCCGCGTGCAGCCTCTGGGCCCGGACCTCGCGCACACCCACCCCCGGCCGGTGCACTGGCTCGCGACAGCGGCCGCCCTCGCCGCCGTCGTCGCCGGGGCCGCGGTGCTCCAGCCCTCCGACGCCAAGGCCACGACCGACACCTCCACCGCGGCCGCGCCGGGCACCGGCGCCCCGGTGGTCAAGGCCCCGGACCCCACCGCCGCCCACTACCCGGTGGACTGCGGCCCGGCGAAACTGGACGTCACGGACCGCGCCTCCGGCGATCTGGACGGTGACGGGCGACCGGAGACGGTGGCCGTCGTGCGCTGCCACTCCGCGACGGGCACCCCGCCCAGCGGCATGTACGTCCTCGCCCAGCCGGACGGCCGGAAGGCCGACGGGGGGCAGGCGGGGCAGGGCGCGGGACGGGGGCGGCCGCGGGTCGTGGCCACCTTCCTCGACCCCAAGGAACAGATGAGCGTCAAGGATTTCGCGCTGCGCGGAACCAAGGTTTCGGCCACTTTGCTCGGCTACTCCTCGGAGCAGGTGCCGCGGTGCTGCCCTGACCTTCAGCGCAAGGTCAACTGGCAGTGGAAGGACGGCAGGTTCGCGCTCACGGCGCTGCCGGCGCCGGGCAGTGTCTGAGCCGTCACTCGGCGTCCGGTCCGTAGACCTCGACCCCGTCGGACACCCGGCGCACATGGATGCACTCGCCGGGACACTCCTTCGCGGAGTTGGCGACCTCGGTGAGCAGGGGCAGCGGCACCCGCGTCGTCGCACCCTTGTCCTGGAGCAATTCGTCGTCGGCGCTCTTGACGTAAGCTAGACCGTCGATGTCGAGTTCGAAGATCTCGGGTGCGTACTGGGCACAGATGCCGTCGCCCGTGCACAGATCCTGGTCGATCCAGACCTCAAGGTCGCCGAGCTCCTCGTTCCGCACAGTCACGATCTGCCGTCCCCTGATACATGATTCAACATTGACTAAATAGCGCCAGCCTTGGCGGGTGTTGACCGTCTCGACGATACAACCGGTCGCTTTCCGATGTTGTTGGGTGGGTATTCACCTGGCGTGAGGGAGTGCGCAAGGGTGAAGATCGGACACACGCCGACCGGGTTTGTGATCTAGGGGTTTCAACCCGCACCGGCCCAGGTAGGGTCAGGAAGCGTCCAGCTCCCCTTGGAGGAGGTGAGGACCGTGGCAGCCCACGACGACGACATCAACCGCGGCATCCGGCCGGGGCGGGGGTCTGACGACCCAGCCGGCCAGGTTGCCTATCTCGAGCAGGAAATCGCCGTCCTGCGACGCAAGCTCGCCGACTCTCCGCGGCACACGAGGATTCTCGAAGAGCGGATCGTCGAGCTGCAGACCAACCTGGCGGGCGTGTCCGCGCAGAACGAGCGGCTCGCCAACACGCTCCGTGAGGCCCGCGACCAGATCGTGGCCCTCAAGGAGGAGGTCGACCGGCTCGCGCAGCCGCCGGCCGGCTTCGGGGTGTTTCTGCAGGCGAACGAGGACGGCACGGCCGACATCTTCACCGGAGGCCGGAAACTCCGGGTGAACGTCAGCCCGAGCGTCGAGGTCGAGGACCTCAAGCGTGGCCAGGAGGTCATGCTCAACGAGGCGCTCAACGTGGTCGAAGCCATGGAGTTCGAGCGCGCCGGGGACATCGTCACCCTCAAGGAGGTCCTTGAGGACGGCGAGCGAGCCCTGGTGATCGGGCACACCGACGAGGAGCGCGTGGTGCGGCTCGCCGAGCCGCTGCTGGACACCACCATCCGCCCCGGTGACGCCCTGCTGCTCGAGCCCCGCTCCGGCTACGTCTACGAGGTCGTACCCAAGAGCGAGGTCGAAGAGCTCGTCCTCGAAGAGGTCCCGGACATCGACTACACCAAGATCGGCGGCCTGGGCAACCAGATCGAGCTGATCAGGGACGCGGTCGAGCTCCCGTACCTCTACCCCGACCTGTTCAAGGAGCACGAACTGCGGCCGCCCAAGGGTGTGCTGCTGTACGGCCCGCCCGGCTGCGGCAAGACGCTGATCGCCAAGGCCGTGGCCAACTCCCTTGCCAAGAAGGTCGCCGAGGTGACCGGGAAGCCCGCCGGGAAGAGCTTCTTCCTCAACATCAAGGGCCCCGAGCTGCTCAACAAGTACGTCGGCGAGACGGAGCGGCACATCCGGCTGGTCTTCCAGCGGGCACGGGAGAAGGCCAGCGAGGGCACCCCCGTCATCGTCTTCTTCGACGAGATGGACTCCCTCTTCCGGACCCGCGGCTCCGGCGTCAGCTCGGACGTGGAGAACACCATCGTCCCCCAGCTGCTGTCCGAGATCGACGGTGTCGAGGGCCTGGAAAATGTGATCGTCATCGGCGCCTCCAACCGCGAGGACATGATCGACCCGGCGATCCTGCGCCCCGGCCGACTCGACGTGAAGATCAAGATCGAGCGTCCGGACGCCGAGGCCGCCAAGGACATCTTCTCGAAGTACCTGACCGAGACCCTGCCGATCCACGCGGACGACCTCGCCGAGCACGGCGGGTCCCCCAAGGCCGCGGTCGGAGGCATGATCCAGTCGGTCGTCGAGCAGATGTACACCGAGTCCGAGGAGAACCGCTTCCTGGAGGTCACCTACGCCAACGGCGACAAGGAAGTCCTCTACTTCAAGGACTTCAACTCCGGCGCCATGATCCAGAACATCGTGGACCGGGCCAAGAAGATGGCCATCAAGGACTTCCTGGACCACAACCAGAAGGGCCTCCGCGTCTCCCACCTGCTCGCCGCCTGCGTGGACGAGTTCAAGGAGAACGAGGACCTGCCGAACACCACGAACCCCGACGACTGGGCCCGGATCTCCGGCAAGAAGGGCGAGCGGATCGTCTACATCCGCACCCTCGTCACCGGAAAGCAGGGCGCGGACACGGGACGCTCCATCGACACGGTGGCGAACACCGGTCAGTACCTGTAACACCGCTGTCCGGCTGCGGATGTCCTGGACGGGGCATCCGCAGCCGGATGCGCTTTTCCGACCGCCGAACCGCCGATTCGCCGATCCGGAAGAAGTCCACTCCGGACCAGCCGACACAGCGAGCGGCCACCTAGGAGCCGGACCCGAGCAATGACTGAAATGATCGCCTCAGCGCCGCGAAGCGGCTCTAGGCTCTTCGGTACCGCGGCATCGCGGTGCGGGGGATCGGGGGCCGCGCACGGACCGGAAGCACAGCGGTACTTGAGCGCCGACCCCGCCCAGGGGCGGCGCCGGGCAAGGAGGGCCGCATGACCGTACGGCGAGTAATGGGGATCGAGACGGAGTACGGGATCTCCGTCCCGGGTCACCCGAACGCCAATGCCATGCTCACCTCATCCCAGGTCGTCAACGCCTACGCGGCGGCGATGCACCGGGCGCGCCGCGCCCGCTGGGACTTCGAGGAGGAGAACCCACTGCGGGACGCCCGCGGCTTCGACCTCGCGCGCGAGTCCGCGGACGCCAGCCAGCTCACCGACGAGGACATCGGCCTGGCCAACGTGATCCTCACCAACGGCGCGCGGCTCTACGTCGACCACGCACACCCCGAATACTCCGCCCCCGAGGTGACCAACCCCCGGGACGCGGTCCTCTGGGACAAGGCGGGCGAGCGCATCATGGCCGAGGCCGCCCTGCGCGCCGGCCAGCTCCCCGGAGCCCAGCCGATCCACCTCTACAAGAACAACACCGACAACAAGGGCGCCTCCTACGGCACCCACGAGAACTACCTGATGAAGCGGGAGACCGCCTTCTCGGACATCGTGCGCCACCTGACCCCCTTCTTCGTCTCGCGCCAGGTCGTCACCGGCGCCGGCCGGGTGGGCCTGGGCCAGGACGGCCACGAACACGGCTTCCAGATCAGCCAGCGCGCCGACTACTTCGAGGTCGAGGTGGGCCTGGAGACCACCCTCAAGCGCCCCATCATCAACACCCGCGACGAGCCCCACGCCGACGCCGAGAAATACCGCCGGCTGCACGTGATCATCGGAGACGCCAACCTCTCCGAGATCTCGACCTACCTCAAGCTCGGCACCACCTCCCTGGTCCTGTCCATGATCGAGGACGGCTTCATCGCCGTGGACCTCGCCGTGGACCAGCCGGTCCGCACCCTCCACCAGGTCTCCCACGACCCGACGCTGCGCCGCCTGATCACGCTGCGCAGCGGCCGGACGCTCACCGCGGTCCAGCTCCAGATGGAGTACTTCGAGCTGGCCCGCAAATACGTCGAGGACCGCTTCGGCGCGGACGCCGACGAGCAGACCCGGGATGTGCTCACCCGTTGGGAGGACGTCCTGAACCGCCTGGAGCGGGATCCGATGAGCCTCTCCGGCGAGCTGGACTGGGTGGCCAAGCGCGAGCTCATGGAGGGCTACCGGCGCCGTGACGGCCTGGAGTGGGACGCGGCCCGGCTGCACCTGGTGGACCTGCAGTACGCGGACGTGCGCCCCGAGAAGGGGCTGTACAACCGTCTGGTGGCCCGCGGCAAGATGAAGCGGCTGCTGGACGAGGACGAGGTGTCCCGGGCCCGGAGCAAGCCCCCGGAGGACACCAGGGCCTACTTCCGCGGCCGCTGCCTGGAGCAGTACGCCGACGACGTGGCCGCGGCCTCCTGGGACTCGGTCATCTTCGACCTGCCGGGCCGGGACTCCCTGCAGCGCGTCCCCACCCTGGAGCCGCTGCGGGGCACCAGGAACCACGTCAAGGAGCTCCTGGACCGCTGCCGCACGGCCGAAGACCTGGTCCGGGTGCTCTCGGGGGGCTGAAATGCTCTTCAACCGGGAATCATCGAGATGGCCTCCGTGCGTTGTACCGAGCGGGAGGCCGATGTCGGACCCGGCTTGTAGGGTCTGATCGACCGATCCATTCGAGCTGGGGCGAACAGAGCGGGGTGAGGGACATGGCGACCAAGGACACCGGCGGCGGACAGCAGAAGGCGTCGCGCTCGACCGAGGAGGTCGAGGAGCAGGCGCAGGACGCGCAGGCGGCGGAAGACCTCAAGGAGCGGCACGAGAAGCTCTCGGACGACGTGGACGACGTTCTGGACGAGATCGACGACGTACTCGAGGCCAACGCCGAGGACTTCGTGAGGTCCTTCGTTCAGAAGGGTGGCCAGTAGGCCGCTTTCGCCTTCGAATCGAAGGTTGGTGGGGGGTGAGTTGGTGGAATCTGGCCAGGGTGCGAAACGCTGTGCGCGGTGTGGCGATGTCAAGCTGCGCGCGGCGTTCGCGCTGAAGCGGAGCAACCTTGACGGCCTACAGCACCGCTGCCGTGACTGTGCTGCCGAGTCCGATAGGCGGCGTCAGGAGGCTATGGGAAGAACGTTCCCGACCTCTGGGGCGGTCCAAGAGGATCACAAGTACTGCCATGGATGCGGAGAGGTGAAGCCGCACTCCGAATGGCATCGCAAGGAGTCTTCCCCTGATGGCTTGGCGTCACGGTGCAAAGCCTGTCGTGCGGTCGACAACCGGGTAGGACATCTGAAGCGCCGGTACGGCCTCACGCCAGCGGACTTGGACGCGCTGGTCGCCGAGCAGCAAGGCGTCTGCTGTATATGCCTTGCCGCCCCGGCCGCACATGTGGATCACTGCCACAAGACGGGTAAGGTCCGTGGCGTACTGTGCTTTAACTGCAACTCGGCCATCGGCAAGTTGGGAGATGACCCCGACGTCGGTCGTCGGGCTGTCGCCTACCTGGAAGGAATCGTGTGGAAGCCAACACTCGTAACACCGGGCGTCTACCAGCTGCCTTCCTGACGCCTGGCTCCTCGTCCTTCATGGACTTCCTCGGCGCGCACCAGCCCGAGCTGCTCCCCGGAAACCGCCCGCTCCCCGCCGTGCAGGGCGCGGTCGAGGCCCCCCACGGCACCACCATCGTCGCGGCGACCTTCCCCGGCGGGGTCGTGCTCGCCGGTGACCGCCGCGCGACGATGGGCAACCTCATCTCCCAGCGCGACGTGGAGAAGGTGTTCCCGGCCGACGAGTACTCGGCGGTCGGCATCGCGGGCACGCTCGGTTTCGCCGTGGAGATGGTCAAGCTCTTCCAGCTGGAGCTGGAGCACTTCGAGAAGGTCGAAGGCACCGTCCTCTCCCTGGAGGGCAAGGCCAACCGGCTGTCGACCATGATCCGCGGCAATCTGGGCATGGCCATGCAGGGCCTGGCCGTCGTCCCGATCTTCGCGGGCTGGGACGTCGACCGGGAGAAGGGCCGCATCTTCTCCTACGACGTGACCGGCGGGCGCTCCGAGGAGCACGGCTTCGCCGCCACCGGCTCCGGCTCGCTGTTCGCCCGTGGCGCGCTCAAGAAGCTGTACCGCGAGGACCTGACCGAATCCGAGACCACCACCGCCGTCGTCCAGTCGCTCTATGACGCCGCCGACGAGGACTCCGCGACCGGCGGCCCCGACCTCGGCCGGCGGATCTACCCCATCGTCACGGTGATCAACGAGGACGGCTTCAAGCGGCTCACCGAGGCGGAGGTGTCCGAGATCGCCCGCACCATCCACGAGCGGCGGCTCGAACAGCCGGACGGCCCCCGGGCCCCGCTGCTCTGAGGGGACGGGTGACCCGGAATGCATTCGCCATCACAGAAAGGGACGGATAGCCGGTGACGACGCCGTTCTATGTATCGCCACAGCAGGCCATGGCCGACCGCGCCGAATATGCCCGCAAGGGCATCGCGCGCGGCCGCAGCGTGGTCGTGCTGCAGTATGCCGACGGCATCCTGTTCGTCGCGGAGAACCCGTCCCGCGCCCTGCACAAGGTCAGCGAGATCTACGACCGGATCGCCTTCGCGGCGGTCGGCAAGTACAACGAGTTCGAGAACCTGCGCATCGGCGGTGTCCGCTACGCCGACCTGCGTGGCTACACCTACGACCGCGACGACGTGACCGCCCGCGGCCTTGCCAATGTCTACGCCCAGACGCTCGGCACCATCTTCTCCAGCGCCGCGGAGAAGCCCTATGAGGTCGAGCTGATCGTCGCCGAGGTCGGGGACGGCCCCGAGGACGACCAGATCTACCGGTTGCCGCACGACGGCTCCATCGTGGACGAGCACGGCTCGGTCGCGGTGGGTGGCAACGCCGACCAGATCAGCAGCTACCTGGACCAGCGCCACCGGGAGGGCCTGACCCTGGCCGAGGCGCTCAAGCTGGCCGTCGAGTCCCTCGCCCGGGACAACAACGGCGGCGAGCGCAGCCTCACCGCCGAGCAGCTCGAGGTCGCGGTGCTGGACCGGACGCGACCGCAGCAGCGGAAGTTCAAGCGGGTCCTGGGCCGCCAGCTGGCCCGGCTCCTGGACTCGGAGGGCGCCGCGGCCGCGGCCGACTCCGCCGACGAGGGGGAGCCCCCGGCCGAGGAGTCCTCCGACACCGAGGAGTAATCCCGCCATCCCGTTCACGCGGCGCGTCCCGGCCCAGCCGGGGCGCGCCGCGGCGTGTCCGCCTCGCGTCGGCGGAGGGGGACACACCCGTGGAGGGCCATGGGCGGCCGGGGCGGGGGCGGAGGCCCTCGGCGGGACGGAGCCGCGTGCCGACCGGGGCGGGGGTGGCCGCCGTGCGGGGATGCGCGCGGCGGGGCGTACGGCAGCGGCGGCGCGTCAGGGCGCGTCAGTGTCCGCCGGACGGGGTGTCGCGTGGAGGACGGGCCTCGCGTGGGGGCGGGGCGCTGGAGTCCCGGGGGACGAGCCGCACCGGGAGGGTGGTGTCGCGTGCCGGTTCGCCGGCCAGGACGGCCATCAGGGCCCGCATTCCGGCCGCGCCGACGGCTTCCGCCGGCAGTCGGACCGTGGTCAGCTCGGGGTCGACGGCGGTGGCCAGCGCGAGGTCGTCGAAGCCGGTGACGGAGATGTCGTCCGGTACCCGGAGCCCGAGCCGGCGGGCGGCCTTGCAGGCTCCGGCGGCCAGGATGTCGTCGTCGCACACGAGCGCGGTGGGGCGGGGGCCGGGGCGGGTGAGGGCCCGTTCGGCCGCCCGGCGGCCTTCGTCGACGGTCAGGGGGGCCGCCTCGGTGTGGGCGGAGGCGCCGGGGACGGCGGCCACGGCCGCCGCCAGGGCGGCGGCGCGTTCGCGGAAGGTCCAGGTGTCCACGGCCGCCGCGAGGTGGGCGATGCGGCGGTGTCCGAGGGCGAGGAGGTGTTCGGCGGTCTGCCGCATGCCGTCGGCGATGTCGAGGTTGACGGTGGCCGCCGCGGCGGCCGAAGCGGCCTCGTCGGGTGAGCTGTCGAGCATGACCAGGGGGAGCCCCCCGCCGCGCATCGCGGCGAGGGCGTCGGCGGCCATGGAGGAGGCGATCACGCCGTCGAGGGAGGCGCGGGCCGAGTCGAAGGGGTCGCGGGCCGGGCCCACGCCTTCCGGGGAGGGGTAGAGCACCACGCCGAAGCCGCCCTCGGCGGCCACCCGGGCCGCGCCGGTGTAGACGCGGGCGAAGAACTCGGTGGTGAGTGCGGGTACGACGAGCAGCGCGGTCCTGGTCCGGCCGAGGCGGAGGCTGCGCGCCGCGAGGTTGGGCCGGTAGCCGAGTTCGCGGGCGGCGGTGCGTACGGCCTCGGCGGTGCGTTCGGAGACGCGTCCGGCCCATTTGTCGCCGAGGACCAGGGAGACGGTGGCCTGCGACACGCCGACGTGGCGTGCCACGTCCCGGCTGGTCGCCCGCGCGCGGGGGCCGCCTCCGGCGCGCGCGCCGGGCGCGTGGTCCCCCTGAACGCTCGCCACCATCGCCTCCGTTCGTCACGGTCGCCCATGCGGGTGGACCGAGGTCGGCAGCCATGATACGTATAACGGCGGTAGTTATACGTAAAACCTGGGGCGGGCACGCCAGGACACGCCCGAGGGAAGAACCGGAAGCGAGGGGGCGGGCGATGGCGGCCGGTTACAGGGAACTGCTGCGCTGCGAGCACGCGGCCCGTCTGCTCATCGGGACTCTCGTGGGCCGGCTGCCGAACGCCACCGCCGCGCTGGCCGTCGTGCTCTTCACCCGTGCCGAGGGCGGCAGCTACGCGCTGGCCGGCGCGCTGTCCGCCGTCTACGGGGTGGGCAACGCGGTCGGCCAGCCGCTGCTCGGCCGGGCCGTGGACCACTACGGCCAGCCGCGGGTGATGCTCCCGGCGGCCGTGCTGTCCGCCCTCGCGATGGTCCTGTTCGCCGTGGTCGGGCTCGACCCGCTGCCCGTCGCGTATGCCGCGATGCTCGCCGCGGGCCTGTTCACCCCGCCCCTGGAGGGCGGGCTGCGGGCGCTGTGGCCGGGGGTGCTCGGCCGCGAGGAGTGGGTGCACGCGGCCTACGCCCTGGACGCCGTCGCGCAGGAGGTGATCTTCTCCGTGGGGCCGCTGCTGGTCACCGCCCTGGTCGCCCTGTGGTCCGAGGCGGCCGCGCTGCTGGTGATCAACGCGATCGGGGTGGTGGGCGCCCTGTCGGTCGTCCTCTCGCCGCCTTCCAGGCGGTGGCGCTCGGCGCCGCGCGAGGCGCACTGGCTGGGCGCGCTGCGCTCGTCCGGCCTGCGGGTGCTCCTCGGCACGTTCTTCTTCGTCGGGGTCGCCCTGGGCTCGATCGGCGTGGCGGCCGTGGGGTACGCGGACGAGCACGGCGGCGGCATGGTGTCGAGCTATCTGCTCTCCGCGCTGGGCGTCGGCGCGCTGGTGGGCGGCCTCGCGTACGGGGCGCGGCCCTGGGCCGGCGCGCCGGAGCGGCGGCTGCGGGTCCTGGTGGCGGCCCTGACGCTCGGCTATCTGCCGCTGGTCCTGGTGCCCGGGGTGGTTCCGATGACCGCGCTCGCCGGCCTGTCGGGCGTCTTCCTGGCCCCCGCGCTGGCCTGCGTCTTCGTGGTCGTCGACCGACACGCCCCGCGCGGCACGGTCACCGAGGCGTTCTCCTGGCTGGTGACCACCTTCGTGGTCGGCAACTCGGTGGGGACGGCGGCCGCCGGGCCGGTGATGGAGCACGGCGGAGTCGCGGCGGGTTTCGCCGTTCCCGGGGCGGCCGGGGCGGTGGCGCTGGCCGTTCTCCTGGCCACCTCGCGGTTCCTCGACGGTGCGCGAGGCGTGACGGCGGGTGAACCTCAGGCGGAAAATGATCGCAACCGTGCCGTCGAACCCGGTTTCAGAGCAGGCCATCAGGCGTAATGTTCAGGCATGGACCGCCGCATTTTCGGGCTGGAGAACGAGTACGGCGTCACGTGCACATTCAGGGGACAGCGCCGGTTGTCTCCTGACGAAGTGGCGCGCTACCTCTTCCGCCGTGTCGTCTCCTGGGGCCGCAGCAGCAATGTCTTCCTGCGCAACGGCGCCCGCCTCTATCTCGACGTGGGCTCGCACCCGGAATACGCAACCCCCGAGTGCGACAACGTGACCGAGCTGGTCACCCACGACAAGGCAGGCGAGCGCATTCTCGAAGGTCTGCTCGTGGACGCCGAGCGCCGCCTGCACGAGGAGGGAATCGCGGGCGACGTCTATCTCTTCAAGAACAACACCGACTCGGCGGGGAACTCCTACGGCTGCCACGAGAACTATCTGGTGGCCCGGCACGGCGAGTTCTCCCGTCTCGCCGACATCCTCATCCCCTTCCTGGTGACCCGGCAGCTGCTGTGCGGCGCCGGCAAGGTGCTGCAGACGCCGCGCGGCGCGGTCTACTGCGTCAGCCAGCGCGCCGAGCACATCTGGGAGGGGGTCAGCTCCGCGACGACCCGTTCCCGGCCGATCATCAACACCCGCGACGAGCCGCACGCCGACGCCGAGCGCTACCGCCGGCTGCACGTCATCGTGGGTGACTCCAACATGTCCGAGACGACCATGCTGCTCAAGGTCGGCGCCACCGACCTGGTGCTGCGCATGATCGAGGCGGGCACGGTGATGCGCGACCTGACCCTGGAGAACCCGATCCGGGCCATCCGGGAGGTCAGCCACGACATCACCGGACAGCGCAAGGTGCGCCTGGCCAGCGGGCGCGAGGCCTCGGCGCTGGAAGTCCAGCAGGAGTACTACGAAAAGGCGCTGGACTTCTGCGAGCGCCGCGGAATCCGCACCGGCACGGTCGAGCGCGTGCTCGAACTGTGGGGCCGCACCCTGGACGCCATCCGCACCGAAGAGCTGGACCGGATCGGCACCGAGATCGACTGGGTGATGAAATACAAGCTGATCGAGCGGTATCGCGCCAAGAACAACATCACCATGTCGCATCCGCGGATCGCCCAGATAGACCTCGCCTACCACGACATCCACCGCCGCCGGGGGTTGTACTACCTCCTGGAGAAGCGCGGTCAGGCCGCGCGGGTGTGCAACGACTTGAAGATTTTCGAAGGCAAGTCGGTGCCCCCGCAGACCACCCGTGCCCGGCTGCGCGGCGATTTCATCCGCCGCGCGCAGGAACAGCGCCGCGACTTCACCGTCGACTGGGTGCATCTGAAACTGAATGACCAGGCGCAGCGCACGGTGCTGTGCAAGGACCCGTTCCGCTCGGTGGACGACCGGGTGGAGAAGCTCATCGCCGGGATGTGACCCGGGCGCCCGGACGGCGCATGTCCGGCGCGGGGCCCCGTACGTTTCGCGTGCGGGGCCCCTGGCACGTCGTAGAGTGGCGCGCGTTGCCCCCGCAGGATCTACCCGACGAGGACTTTCGTGCGCCGACGCTCCGTACTTCTTGCCGTGCCCGCCGGTCTGCTGACCGCCGCGGGCTGCGGCAGTGAGAAAGCAGGATCCGACAAGTCGTCCAAGGCCTCGCCTTCGGAGAAGAGCGGCAGCCCGAAGCCCGCCAAGGAGCCGGTGCCGCCCATTACCGGCGGCAAGGAGTTCGGTCAGAAGCCGAAGGTCGCCAAGGGCGGCGGGCAGCCGCGTTCGTCGCTCCAGGTCGAGACGGTCATCAAGGGTGACGGGGCCGAGGTGGCCAAGGGGGATTACCTCCAGGTGCACTATCTCGGCCAGATCTGGAACACCGCCAAGGTCTTCGACAACTCCTACGACCGGGGGAAGCCGGCCCTCTTCCAGATCGGTGTCGGCCAGGTCATTCCGGGCTGGGACAAGGGGCTGGTGGGCAAGCGGGTGGGCAGCCGGGTGGAGCTGGCCGTCCCGCCGTCCGAGGGATACGGCGCCCAGGGTCAGCCCCAGGCCGGGATCAAGGGCACCGACACCCTGGTGTTCGTCGTCGACATCGTGGACACCTTCAACGGCAAGAGTTCGGCCAAGGGCCGCACGGTGGCGCAGACCGACATCGCTCTGCCCAAGGTCGGCACGAACACGGACGGCAAGGCGCCGACCATCGAGGTCCCCGAGAAGTCCGCGCCCAAGAAGCTGGTCTCGGCGTATGTCATCGAGGGCGACGGGCCGAAGGTGAAGGCCACCGACAGCGTGCTGGTCCAGTACAAGGGCGTGCTGTGGGACGGCGGCAAGGAGTTCGACTCCACCTACAAGAAGGGCCAGCTCGCGCAGTTCTCGCTGCAGCAGGTGGTCAAGGGCTGGTCGCAGGGGCTCACCGGCAAGAAGGCCGGCAGCCGGGTGCTGGTCGTCATCCCGCCGGACCTCGGCTACGGGAAGCAGGCCCAGCAGGGCATCCCGGCCAACTCGACCCTGGTCTTCTCGGTCGACATCCTGGCGGTTCTGTAAGACGCGGTTCTGTAAGACTGGGCGGGTTGCCCACCACGCAAGAGGAGCAGTTTTCGTGAGCATCGACAAGCCCGAGGTCGACTTCCCGGGCGGCGAGCCGCCGGCGGACCTGGAGATCAAGGACATCTGGGAGGGCGACGGTCCGGTCGCCAAGGCCGGGGCCACCGTATCCGTCCACTACGTCGGCGTCGCCTTCAGCACCGGCGAGGAGTTCGACGCGAGCTGGAACCGCGGTACTCCGCTGCAGTTCCAGCTCGGCGCCGGTCAGGTCATCTCCGGTTGGGACCAGGGGGTGCAGGGCATGAAGGTCGGCGGTCGCCGCCAGCTGATCATCCCGCCGCACCTGGCCTACGGCGACCGGGGTGCCGGCGGTGGCCGGATCAAGCCGGGGGAGACGCTGATCTTCGTGTGCGACCTGGTCGCCGCCTGACGCCGATCGCCCGGACGGCCGACGGGTGAGCCCTGAGGGCGAGCCCCGAGGCCCGGCCGAAGCGCCCGTCGAGGGCCCCTGCCGTCCGGCAGGGGCCCTCGGCTTTTGTCCCGCGTCCCGGTAGCGGTACGGTCACGGTCGGAAGGTCAAGAAGAAAGGGCGTCGATGGCGATTGCCAAGGCCGAGCGGCTGATGAATCTGGCGCTGTGCCTGCTGGGGACCCGGCGCCCGTTGACCAAGCGTGAGTTGCGGGAGTCCATAGAGGCGTACATCGAGGCGGCGGCCACCGGCTCCGGCGGGGGCGACGAGGCGTTCAACCGGATGTTCGAGCGGGACAAGGACGACCTGCGCGAACTGGGTCTGATCATCGAGACCGTCGAGAGCGTGGACGGCGAGATCGGCTATCTCGCCCGCCGCGACAGCAACCGCCTGCCGCCGATCACCCTGGACGCCGAGGAGGCCGCGGCGCTCGGCCTGGCCGCGAAGGTGTGGCAGCAGGCCCGGCTCGCGGGCGCCGCCAGCGGTGCCCTGCAGAAGCTGCGCGCCGCCGGGATGCCGCTGGCCGAGGACCCGTACGACACCCAGCCGGCCGGCGCCCTGGAGCCGCGGATCCCGGTCCACGAGGCGGCCTTCGAGCCGCTGATGCTCGCCTGCCGCGACCGCCGACCCGTCATGTTCGACTACCGCAAGTCCAACGCCGCGCAGCCCGAGCAGCGCCATGTCGAGCCGTGGACGCTGGAGTGCTGGCGCGGCCACTGGTATCTGGCCGGGTGGGACCGCGAGCGGGCGGCGGAGCGGGTCTTCCGGCTCTCGCGGATCACCGGCAGGGTGCGCCTGCGGGCCGGCGCCTACACCGCCGAGGTGCCCGACCACGTCACCGTGCGCGAGACGGTGGAGCGGTGGTCGGGGGAGACCGCCACCAGTACCGCCCGGATCAGGCTGCGTTCCGGTCACGGCTACCCGCTGCGGGCCAGGGCGCTGCACACCCGCCCGCTGGGCGACGGCTGGGACGAGCTTGAGATCCCGTACGGGCATGGGCTCGACGCCTGGCTGGTGGAGTTCGGCCCGGACGTGGTGGTGCTGGCGCCCGACGAGCTGCGGGCCGATGTCGTGGACCGGCTGCGCGCCGTGGCCAAGGGCTGAGGGGGAGAAGCGACTTCTGATGGCCGGAAACGCCATTGACCAGACCCGCCGGATGCTGTCCCTGGTGACGTATCTGCGTGAGCGCCCGGGCGCCCGCGTCGCCGACGTCGCCCGCGCCTTCGGCATCAGCGAGGACGAGCTGATCTCCGACCTGGATGTGCTGCCGCTGTGCGGCACCAGTTTCCGCGGCGGCGACCTGCTGGACATCGACACCGACGGTGAGCGCATCTGGTGGCACAACCCCGACGATGTCGCGGAGCCGCTGCGGCTGGCCGCCGACGAGGCCACCGCGCTGCTGGTCGCCGCGCGCGCCGTCGCCACCCTCCCGGGGCTGCGCGAGGGCGACCGGGACGCGCTGCTGCGGGCCACCGCCAAGCTGGAGGCCGCCGCGGGTGAGGCGGCCGGGGCCAGCTCCCGGCTGTCGGTCACCTTCGAGGCCGAGGGCGGGGTGTTCGCCGATGTCGACCGGGCCATCGCCGAGCGCCGCCGCCTGTGGCTGCGCTACTACTCGCCCGCGCGGGACGAGCTCACCGAGCGCGAGGTGGACCCGATCCGGCTGTTCGCCGTCGGCCACACCTACATGGAGGCGTGGTGCCGGCTCTCCGAGGCGCGGCGCACCTTCCGGCTGGACCGGGTCGCCGAGATCAAGCTGCTCGACGCGCCCGCCGACCCGCCGCCGATCGAGCTGCGCGACCTGTCGGACCTGTCGGCCGGGCTGGTGCAGACCGGTGCCGAGGACCCGGAGGTGGTGGTCGAGGTCGGCCCCGGCGGGCGCTGGGTCGCCGAGTACTACCCGCACGACAGCGCGGAGGAGCTGCCCGACGGCGGGCTCAGGATCACGCTGCGCACCCCCGATCCCGGCTCGCTGCGCCGGCTGGCGCTGCGGCTGGGCAGGGACGGCAGGATCGTCTCGCCCCGGGGGCTGGCGGACAGCGCGCGGGACGCGGCGCAGCGGGCGCTCGCGGCCTATGGTGAGTGAAGGGACACGCACAGTGACCGCTGGGGGGAATCCCGCCTCGGTGATCTTCAAGGCGGCCTGCCCGGACTGCCGCGGCAGGTTCGAGCTGGCCGCCACCGCCCTGCGGCTGGCGATCGGGGGGAGCGACCGCACCACGTTCTACTCCTTCACCTGCCCGGACTGCGGGTCGGCGGTGCGGAAACCGGCGGGGGAGCGGATCGTGGAGCTGCTCACCGGCGGTGGCGTGAGCACCCTGCGGCTGCACAGCGAGGTCTGAGGTCCCCCGCCGGACCGGTCACGGCACGCCCGGGCCGGTCACGGCGCGCCGGGACCGGACGGCGGGCCCGGTGGTCCCGCCGCCGGGCGGGGTCCGGCCTCCCCGATAGGCTCGGGCCATGCTCTGGCCGATGCTCGCCCTCGCCCTCGCCGTCACCGGAATCGCCGTTCTCGCCGTGCCCGCCGTGCGGGTCTTCGTCGAAGTGCGGAGGCTGGCGCGGCAGGTGGCGGAGAGTTCGCGGCGGATCACCCGGGCCGCGGAGGACCTGGAGCGGGCCACGACCCCGCTGGGCGGGCAGGTAGACGCCCTGCGGCGGGGGCACGGCCATGACGTTCGTCAGGACCGGCTGTCGACCGACGTCAGGGACTGACGCGGGGGGCGGCGGGGTAGGCTGCTTGGCGCAGTTGTCGCGGCGGTGCCGTGATCGCAACAGGGAGTATGCACGGGCATTGCCCGCGGTTTACCCCTGCGGGTTACGATCGCTGCCAGCACTAGCACGCCAGTCCGATCCCACACGGCAGGCATGGAAGTTACGCCGCCCCGGCGAGAAGGTAGTCGCACATGCTCGGCAATCTGAGGCCCACCGAGATCATTCTGATCCTCGTTGTCATTCTGCTGCTCTTCGGCGCCAAGAAGCTCCCGGACATGGCTCGGTCCCTCGGCAAGTCGGCCCGCATCCTCAAGAGCGAGGCCAAGGCCATGAAGAAGGACGACGAGGCGGCGAAGGCCGCCGAGGCCCCCACGGCGCCCGCCGACCCCTCCGCGCAGAGCGCCCCGCGGACCATCCAGGCGGCTCCCGGCGATGTGACCAGCTCGCGCCCGGTCAGCGAGCCGAACCGCACCGCCCAGGGCTGACGGAGCCGACGCAAGCCGAGAGCGCCGCGGCGGCTCGCTGAGCCGACGGCGGCCTTCGCACGAGACGAGGACGTGGGTTGCTCAAGTCTGCCCGCAAACAGCAGAAGGACCCTGAGGGGCGGATGCCCCTGGCGGAGCATCTGCGAGAGCTGCGCAACCGGCTGCTGAAGTCGGTCGTCGCGATCATCGTGGTCACGGTCGTCGCGCTGATCTACTACAAGCAGATCGCGGAGTTCCTCACCGGTCCGGTGATCGACAGCGTCGGCTGCAAGAAGGGCGAGGGCATCGGTGGCGAGCACACCCAGCCCTGTGCGCAGATCACCGCCAACGGCCTGCTGGCCCCCTTCACGATCATGCTGAAGGTGGGCCTGATGACCGGCGTCGTCGTCTCCAGCCCGATCTGGCTCTACCAGCTGTGGGCCTTCCTCGCGCCGGGCCTGCACAGCCACGAGAAGAAGTACGCGCTCGGCTTCGTGGCCGCGGGCGTGCCCCTCTTCCTGGCCGGTGCCTGGCTGGCGTACGCCGTGCTGCCGACCACGGCCGGGGCGCTGGTCGGCCTCACCCCGGAGGACTGGGACAACCTGTTCCCCGCGGACGAGTTCTTCGACATCGTCACGCGCATGGTGATCGTCTTCGGGCTCGCCTTCGAACTCCCGCTGCTGCTGGTGCTGCTCAACTTCGGCGGGGTGATCACCGGTCGGCGGATGCTGGGCTGGTGGCGGGGCATGGTCGTCGGCATCACCGTCTTCGCCGCGATCGCCACCCCCACCGGCGACCCGCTGACCATGTCGCTGCTGGCGGCGCCCATCGTGGTGCTGTACTTCGGCGCCACCGGCATCTGCCTGTTCAACGACCGCCGGCGGCGGCGCGCCAACCCGGACGCCGGGCTCAGCGACGACGAGGCCTCCGACCTCGACCTGACGCCCGCGGCCATCGGCGAGATCGAGCCGCTGTCCCCGTCCCGCGGCGACGACCCGGAGGACCCGGGCCCGACCCGGCGGAACGGCTACGACGACATCACCTGAGCCGGCGGCCCGCCCGGTAGGGTCCGCGAGTGACCTGCGACATCACCGTCATCGTCAACCCCACGGCGGGCCGCGGCCGCGGCGCCCGCGCCGCCCGGCCCGCCGTCCAGGCCCTGCGGCGGGCCGGATTCGCCGTGCGGACGGTGAGAGGCGCCGACGGCGCCGACGCCCTGCGGCGGGCCCGCGAGGCGGTGGCGGGCGGCACCGGAGCGCTGGTGGCCGTCGGGGGTGACGGCATGGTCTCGCTCGCCCTCCAGGCGGTCGCCGGGACCGGCACCCCGCTGGGGGTGATCGCCGTCGGCGGCGGCAACGACTTCGCCCGGGCCACCGGGCTGCCGGTCCACGACCCGGCCGCCGCGGCCCGGGCCGTAGCCGGCTCGCTCAAGGGCGACGGCGGCCGCGAGCTGGACCTGGGCCGGGCGGGCGACATCTGGTTCGGCACCGTCCTCGCCTCCGGCTTCGACTCCCGGGTCAACGAGCGGGGCAACCGGATGCGCCGCCCGAGCGGCCGGCTCCGCTACGACCTCGCCCTGCTCGCCGAGCTCGCGGCCCTGCGGCCGATCCGCTACCGGATGAGGCTCGACGGCGGGCCGGAGCGCGAGTTCGAGGCCACCCTGGTCGCCGTCGGCAACGCCGACTCGTACGGCGGCGGCATGCGGATCTGCGCGGGCGCGGCTCTCGACGACGGGCTCTTCGACATCACGGTCGTCGGCCCGTGCACCCGCACCACGCTGCTGACGGTCTTCCCCCGCGTCTACCGGGGCAGCCACCTCGGCCACCGGGCGGTCACCACCCACCGCGCCGCCTCGGTGTCCCTGGCCGCCGAGGGCCTGACCGCCTACGCGGACGGTGAGCGCCTGGGGCCGCTGCCGCTCACCGCCCGGGCCGTCCCCGGCGCCCTGCGGCTGCTGGGCGCGCCCGGGCCGGACGCGGGCCGCTGAGGAGACCGGCACGCCCGCCCCACCCCGTCCCGATCAGCAGATAAAGATCGGGTGCGTTGTCGGAGGCGGCCGGTAGTCTCGTACGTACGATGACCGACGAGCTATCTCCCGCCGAGCGCTACGCCGCGGCCCGTCTGCGGGCGGCCGAGGAGGCCACCGCGCTGGCCCCCTTCCGCGAGATGTACGACTTCGAGCTGGACCCGTTCCAGATCGAGGCGTGCAAGGCCCTGGAGGCCGGGAAGGGCGTGCTGGTCGCGGCCCCCACCGGTTCGGGCAAGACCATCGTGGGCGAGTTCGCCGTCCACCTGGCGCTCACCCAGGGCCGCAAGTGTTTCTACACCACACCCATCAAGGCGCTGTCCAACCAGAAGTACACCGATCTCGTCAAGCGCTACGGCGCCGACCGGGTCGGCCTGCTCACCGGCGACAACAGCATCAACTCCGAGGCCCCGGTGGTCGTGATGACCACCGAGGTGCTGCGGAACATGCTGTACGCGGGCTCCCAGTCGCTGCTGGGGCTCGGATATGTGGTGATGGACGAAGTCCACTACCTCTCCGACCGGTTCCGCGGCGCCGTCTGGGAAGAGGTCATCATCCACCTCCCCGAGTCGGTGACGCTGGTCTCGCTGTCCGCCACCGTGTCCAACGCGGAGGAGTTCGGCGACTGGCTCGACACCGTCCGCGGTGACACGGAGGTGATCGTCTCCGAGCACCGCCCTGTCCCGCTGTGGCAGCACGTGCTGGCCGGGCGGCGGATGTACGACCTGTTCGAGGAGAAGAGCCCGCAGGGCGACGGCCAGGCCGGCCGCCGCGAGGTCAACCCCGACCTGGTCCGGCTGGCCCGGATGGAGAACTCCCGGCCCAGCTTCGGCCGCGACAAGCGTCGCGGCCGCACCATGCGGGAGGCCGACCGGGAGCGCGAGCGCCGCCAGCGCAGCCGGATCTGGACCCCCGGCAGGCCCGAGGTCATCGAGCGGCTCGACGCCGAGGGGCTGCTGCCCGCGATCACCTTCATCTTCAGCCGCGCCGGCTGCGAGGCCGCCGTACAGCAGTGCCTGTACGCCGGGTTGCGCCTCAACGACGAGGCGGCGCGCGCCCGGGTGCGGTCCCTCGTCGAGGAGCGCACCTCCGGCATCCCCGACGAAGACCTGCATGTGCTCGGCTACTTCGAGTGGCTGGAGGGCCTGGAGCGGGGCATCGCCGCCCACCACGCCGGCATGCTGCCGACCTTCAAGGAGGTGGTGGAGGAGCTGTTCGTCCGCGGGCTGGTCAAGGCCGTCTTCGCCACCGAGACCCTGGCGCTCGGCATCAACATGCCCGCGCGTTCGGTGGTGTTGGAGAAGCTCGTCAAGTGGAACGGGGAGCAGCACGCCGACATCACCCCCGGCGAGTACACCCAGCTCACCGGCCGGGCCGGCCGGCGCGGTATCGACGTCGAGGGCCACGCCGTGGTGCTGTGGCAGCGGGCGATGGACCCGGCCGCCCTCGCGGGCCTGGCCGGCACCCGCACCTATCCGCTGCGCTCCTCCTTCAGGCCCTCGTACAACATGGCGGTCAATCTGGTCGCGCAGTTCGGGCGGCACCGCTCGCGCGAGCTGCTGGAGACCTCCTTCGCGCAGTTCCAGGCCGACAAGGCGGTCGTCGGCATCTCCCGGCAGGTGCAGCGCAACGAGGAGGGGCTGCGCGGCTACCGCGCCTCCATGACCTGCCACCTCGGCGACTTCGACGAATACGCTCGCCTGCGCCGCGAGTTGAAGGACCGCGAGACCGAGCTGGCCCGGCAGGGCGTGGCGCAGCGGCGCGCCGCCGCCGCGGAGGCGCTGGAGAGGCTCCGCCCCGGCGATGTCATCCACGTCCCCACCGGCAAGTACGCGGGGCTGGCGCTGGTGCTCGACCCAGGCCTGCCGGCGGGGCGTACGGGCGGCCATCGCGGCCTGGAGTACCACGACGGCCCGCGGCCGCTCGTGCTCACCGCCGAGCGTCAGGTCAAGCGGCTGGCCGCGATCGACTTCCCGGTGCCGGTGGAGCCGCTGGAGCGGATGCGGATCCCCAAGTCCTTCAATCCGCGCAGTCCGCAGTCCCGCCGGGACCTGGCGTCCGCGCTGCGCAGCAAGGCGGGCCACCACGATGTGCGCCGCCATCGCAAGCAGCGTTCGGCCGCGGCCGACGACACCGAGATCGCCCGGCTGCGGGCCGCCATCCGGGCCCATCCCTGCCACGGCTGCGACGAGCGCGAGGACCACGCCCGCTGGGCGGAGCGCTACCACCGGCTGCTGCGGGACACCCGGCAGTTGGAGCGGCGCATCGAGGGGCGTACGAACACCATCGCGCGCACCTTCGACCGGATCTGCGCGCTGCTGAGCGAGCTCGGCTATCTGCGGGGCGAGGAGGTCACCGACGAGGGCAAGCGGCTCGCCCGGCTCTACGGTGAGCTGGACCTGCTGGCCAGCGAGTGCCTGCGCGACGGGGTGTGGGAGGGGCTGAAGCCCGCGGAGCTCGCGGCGTGCGCCTCGGCGCTGGTCTACGAGGCGCGGGCGGCGGACGACGCGCTGCCGCCCAAGCTGCCGGCGGGTGGGGCCAAGGAGGCGCTGGGCGAGATGGTCCGGATCTGGGGCCGGCTGGACGCCCTGGAGGACGAGCACAGGATCAAGCAGGCGGAGGGGGTCGGGCAGCGCGAGCCCGACCTGGGCTTCGCCTGGGCCGCCTACCGCTGGGCCTCCGGCAGCGGTCTGGACGAGGTGTTGCGCGAGGTGGAGATGCCCGCGGGCGACTTCGTGCGCTGGTGCAAGCAGGTGATCGACGTGCTGGGGCAGATCGCCGCGGCGGCCCCGGAGGGCACGGTGGCGCGCAGCGCCCGCCGCGCGGTCGACGGTCTGCTGCGCGGGGTGGTGGCGTACTCCTCCGTCGGCTGACCCTTCTCGTCCTGCCTCACGGGCCGTGTCCGGCCGGGTCGACTCCCGGTCGGACACGGCCTGTCGTGTTGCTTCCCGTGTTTCTCCCCGGGCCGTAAAGTCGAGGCAAACGCGATACATCGCGGTTGACGCCTCTGGGAAACTCGCGATATGTTCGCTCACGGATATACGGAGGCGAGGTGATGGCGGTGGCGGCGAAGCGGCGCAAGCTGGGCAACCCCCTGGCGCTCGCGGTGATGGCGCTCCTGAGTGAGCGGCCCATGCATCCGTACGAGATCGCGCAGGTGCTCCGGAGACGAGGCAAGGAGCACAGCATCAAGATCAACTACGGCTCGCTCTACACCGTCGTCCAGAACCTGGAGAAGCACGGCTTCGTCGAGGTCGCCGGCGTGCAGCGGCAGGGGCGCCGTCCCGAGCGCACGCTGTACGGACTGACCGCGGACGGCCAGGTGGAGCTGCACGACTGGCTGGTCGAGCTGGTGTCCGTGCCGGCCCGGGAGTACCCCCTGTTCGAGGCCGCGCTCTCGCTGATCCTGGTGCTGCCCGTCGACGAGGCCGACGAGCTGCTCGGGCGGCGGATCGAGGCGCTGGAGGCCCGGGCCCGGGCCGTCGGCGACACGCTGGAGGCCCTCGCGAAGGACCTGCCGAGGATCTTCGTCCTCGAGACCGAATACCAACTCCACATGATCCGCGCCGAGACGGAGTGGATCCGCGCCCTCCGCCAGGACCTCGCGGCGGGCGCCCTCTCCGGCGCCGCCGAATGGCGGGCCCTGAGCGAGACCGGCGAGATACCGGCCGAATGGATGGAGATAGAGGAGAGAACCAACCCGGACACCAGCCCGGGCACCAACTCGGACAGCAGCCCGGACGCCAATCCGGGCGCCAGCCCGGGCATATGAAGAAGGCCCCGGGGCGCGCTGCGCCAACAGCGCGCGCCGGGGCCCTGACCCCGGACCGGACCTGCGGCGATGGCAGGCCAGGCGATCGAGGTGCGGCACACCCAGGATAGCCCGGCTCTCCACCCGCGAACCGGTACGGCGGATTTCGCCCCCGCACGACGGATCACCGTCTGCGACCGACCGAAGTGGAGACACGCCACCATGGCGCCGACAACCGGGGGACGCCCCCCGCACCACCTGCGCGACCGCGCGCTCGCAGTGGAGACACACCAACTGGTCAAGACCTACCCCGGCGGGGTCAGGGCCCTGGACGGCATGGAGCTTGCCGTCGAGTCCGGCACCGTCTTCGGCCTGCTCGGGCCCAACGGGGCCGGGAAGTCCACCACCGTCAAGATCCTCACCACCCTCGCCCGGCCCGACGCGGGCACCGCGGCGGTCGCCGGACACGATGTGCTGCGCCACCCCGGCCGGGTCCGTGCGGCCATCGGCGTCGTGGCCCAGAAGTCCGGCGCCGACCCGGTGGCGACCGGGCGGGAGAACCTGCTGCTGCAGGGCAGGCTGTACGGCCTGAAGGGCGCCGCCTGCGCCCGGCGCGCGGATGAACTGCTGGAGCGCTTCGACCTCGCCGACGCCGGGAACCGCCCGGTCAAGGGCTACTCCGGCGGCATGTCCCGCAGGCTCGACGTCGCCCTCGGCCTCGTCCACCGCCCCGAGGTGCTCTTCCTCGACGAGCCCACGACCGGGCTCGACCCCGAGGCCCGCGCCGCCATGTGGGAGGAGATCGCCAGGCTCGCCGGCGAGGAGGGACTGACGATCCTGCTCACCACCCACTACCTCGAGGAGGCCGACCGCCTCGCCGAGCGCATCGCCATCGTCGACCGCGGCCAGGTCGTGGTCGAGGGCACCCCGGACGAGCTGAAGGGCGAACTGCGCGGCGACGCCGTCCACCTGGAGCTGCGCGAGGCCGCCGCGGACGGCGCGGAGCCGCTGCTGCGCGACGCGCTCACCGCGCTGCCGGGCGTGCACGAGGTGGCCGTCGACGGACGGCGGGTCAGCGCCCGCGCCGATGACGGCGCCGCCGCCGTGCCCGCGCTGCTGGCCGCCCTGGAGCGGGCGGGCGCCGCCGTGGCCACCGCCACCGTGGCCCGCCCCTCCCTCGACGACGTCTATCTGCGCTACGCGGGCCGCAGCTTCACCGAGGCCGACGCCGCGGTCGGCACGCCCGTCCCGGCCGGGGCCGCTGGAGGTGCCCGATGAGCGCGACCCTCACCCAGACCTGGTACATGACACAGCGCCAGCTGATGGTCTACTGGCGTCAGCCCGTCTTCCTGCTGATCAACCTCATCCAGCCGATCATCTGGCTGTTCCTCTTCGGCTCCCTCTTCCGGAAGGTCACCGACCTCGGCGGCTTCGGCACCGGCTCGTACCTGGACTACCTGGTCCCGGGCATCGTGGTGATGAGCGCCCTGTCCTCCAGCATGTGGGCCGGCATGGGCACCCTGGAGGAGATCGAGCGCGGCACCCTCAACCGCTTCCTGACCACGCCCATCTCCCGCGGCGCGCTGATGAACGGCAATGTGGTCTCCCAGGGCATCGGCACCGCCGTGCAGTCCGTCATCATCGTGGCGCTCGGCAAGCTCGGCGGCGCCGACTACCCGGGCGGCCTCACCGGCCTCGCGCTGCTGGTCGTGGCGTCCGTGCTGCTGGGCACGGTCTTCGGCGCGCTCTCCAACGCCCTGGGCATGCTGGTCCGGCAGCGGGAGTCGATCATCGGCATCAACACCTTCCTGCTGCTGCCCCTGACCTTCCTCTCCGAGGCCTTCATGGCGCCCGCCCTGATGCCGGGCTGGATGCGGCACATCGCCGACGTCAACCCGGTCAACTGGGCGCTGGTGGCCGGCCGTTCGGCCATGGCCGACGACCCGGACTGGGGCGATGTGGCGAGCCGGGGCGGAGCCCTGCTGGTGCTCGCGCTGGCCGCGGTCTGGCTGTCGACCCGCACCTTCCGGTCGTACCAGCGGTCGGTCTGACCTCCGGCCCTTCGGCCCCACCCGGCCCTTCGGCCCCACCCGGCCCTTCGGCCCCACATGTACAAGAAGGCGGGCCCGGCGGTGACATCACACCGCCGGGGCCGCCCCGCGCCGTCGTCCGGGCCGTGGATCAGGCCGCCGCGGCCCCCTCGCTCCCCGACTCGCCCGCGGCCCCCGCCGCTCCTTCCTGTTCCGCCTCCACCTGCTGGTTCCACTCCCGCTTCGACGCCTGCCAGCCGTCCTCGTCATGGCCGCGCCGCCAGTAGCCGGAGATCGACAGCCACTCGCGCGGGACCTCACGCTCGATCCGCAGATAGCGGCGGATCTCCTTCACGAACCCCGCCTCGCCGTGGACGAACGCGTGGACCCGGCCGGGCGGGAAGTCCAGCGCCCGGACGGCCGCCACCAGCGACTCGCCGACCCGCCCGGCACCCCGGTGCAGCCAGCTCACCTCCGCCCCCTCCGGCACGCGCAGCTTGAGCTCCTCCTGCGGCCCGGCCACCTCGATCAGGGCGTGCACCGGCGCGCCCGCCGGCCTGTCCGCGAGCCGCTCCAGCGCGGCGGCGATCGCGGGCAGCGCGCTCTCGTCGCCCGCGAGCAGATGCCAGTCGGCCTCCGGGCTCGGGGTGTACGCCCCGCCGGGGCCGAGGAAGAGGATCTCCTCGCCCGGCTCGGCGCGCGCGGCCCACGGCCCGGCCAGCCCCTCGTCCCCGTGGATCACGAAGTCCAAGGCCAGCTCCCGCGCCGCGGGATCCCACGCGCGCACCGTGTAGGTGCGGGTGCGCGGCCACTGGTCGCGCGGGAACTCGGCACGGACCCGCGCCATGTCGAACGGCTCGGGATAGGCGACGCCCTCGACCGGGAAGAGCAGCTTGACGTAGTGGTCGGTCCACTCGCCGGCCGAGAAGCCGTCAAGGCTTCCGCCGCTGAGCACCACCCGCGTCATGTGGGGCGTCAGCCGCTCGGTGCGCGCCACCCGCGCCCGGTTGACCTGCGGCGTCTTGCGGGCCGGACGCTCTGCCACGGCCACCTCCCTGATCCACAAACGAGTTAGGGTGACCTAACCTAACACCTCACTCCTCGAGAGTGGAGAGCAGTCGGCGCAGCGATCCGCCCAGGCCCCACCGCTCCGCCAGCGTCTCCAGCCCCCGCGCGTCCCGCGGCCGGCGCGGCAGCGCCGGGTCGAAGGCGGGCAGCGGGACGTCGGACGCGACCCGCACCACCTTCGCCGCCACCGCCACGTACTCCCGAGCCTCCTCCAGGCGCCTGCGCTGCGCCGGGGTCAGCGCGGAGGCGGGGTCGGCGGCCGCGGCCATGATCCCCGCCAGGTCGCCGTACGAGGCGAGGAGCTTGGCCGCGGTCTTCTCGCCGATCCCGGCCACGCCCGGCAGCCCGTCGCTGGTGTCGCCGCGCAGCAGCGCCAGATCCGCGTACCCCGCGCCGCCCACCCCGTACTTCTCGCGCAGCGCCGCCTCGTCGATCACCTGGAGGGTGCCGACTCCCTTGACCGGGTAGAGCACCCGCGCCGCGCGCCGGTCGTCCACGAGCTGGAACAGATCGCGGTCGCCGGTGACGATGTCGACCGGGCCGGACGCCCGGGCCGCGAGCGTGCCGATCACGTCGTCCGCCTCGTAGCCCTCGGCGCCCACCCGGGCGATCCCCACCGCGTCCAGCACCTCGTCGATCACCGGGACCTGCGGGGAGAGGGTGTCGGGCACCTCCTCCTGGTCCACCCCGCCGGGCGCCGGGGCCTCCTCGGCCACCCGGTGTGCCTTGTACGAGGGGATCAGATCGACCCGCCACTTCGGGCGCCAGTCGAAGTCCATGCAGGCCACCAGCTCGTCGGGGCGGTGGTCCTGGACCAGCCGGGCGATGAAGTCCAGCAGCCCGCGCACGGCGTTCACCGGCGTGCCGTCCGGGGCCCGGACCGATTCCGGCACGCCGAAGTAGGCGCGGAAGTAGAGGGACGAGGTGTCGAGGAGCATCAGGCGTCGGGTCACGCCTCGATGATGCCGCACCCCACCGACAGCCACGCCCCGGAAATGTGACGTGGGTCACCAATTGGTTTGCGCCAAGAGGATCGGGGCAGGCGCGCAGCCGGAGCGGACCCGTTAGGTAAACCAACTATTGCATCGGGCACGCGGTCGGACACCGCCCGCTCCACGACCTGCCGGCGGGGGAGGCAGGTCGTTTTTTGGTGCGACCCGAGAGGTATATGTGTCCAGGCTGCAGGCCGAGCATCTGTACAAGGTGTTCGGCAGACGACCCAATGAGGCGGTGGCGAGGCTCCAGGACGGCGCGGGCCGTGACGAGCTGCGTGCGGACGGTACGACGGCGGCGGTCATCGACGCGTCCTTCGCCGTCGAGGCGGGCCAGATATTCGTCGTCATGGGTCTGTCCGGATCCGGTAAGTCCACCCTGCTGCGCATGCTGAACGGACTGCTGGAGCCGACCGCCGGACGTGTCCTCTTCGACGGCCAGGACCTGACGGCCCTGTCCCCGCGCGAACTGCGCCAGGTGCGCTCCCACAAGATCAGCATGGTCTTCCAGCACTTCGCGCTCTTCCCGCACCGCAGCGTCCTGGAGAACGCCGCCTACGGGCTGGAGGTCCAGGGCGTCGCGCGCGAGGAGCGCGACCGGCGCGCCACCGAGGCGCTGGGCCTGGTCGGCCTCGCGGGCTGGGAGAACTCCTGGCCCGACGAGCTCTCCGGCGGTATGCAGCAGCGCGTGGGCCTGGCCCGCGCCCTGGCCACCGACGCCGACCTGCTGCTGATGGACGAGTCCTTCAGCGCGCTCGACCCGCTGATCCGCCGCGACATGCAGGACCAGCTTCTCGAGCTGCAGAAGCGGCTGAAGAAGACCATCGTCTTCATCACCCACGACCTCAACGAGGCCATGCGCCTGGGCGACAGCATCGCCGTCATGCGCGACGGCCGGATCGTCCAGATCGGCACCGCCGAGGACATCCTGGTCACCCCGGCCAACGACTACGTCGCCTCCTTCACCCAGGACGTCGACCGCAGCCGGGTGCTCACCGCCGGCGCGATCATGGCCGACCCCCAGGAGGCGCTGGGCACCACCACCCCGGACGGCACGGTGCTGCGCACCGAGCGCGACGTCCTGGAGGCCGCCCCCGCGACCGTCACCGCCGACACCCCCATCGTCGAGCTGTTCACGCCCTGCTCGCGCAGCGGCGTCGCGGTCGCCGTGACCGACGAGGAGGACTCGCTGATCGGCGTCGTGCCGCGGGCCCGGCTGCTCGCCGTCCTCGGCGAGCCGGACCCGGGCGCGGACGGCGCCGCCCCCCAGGAGGGGCGGAAGACCGCGGGAGCCGCGGTGGCCAAGACCTCCGGCGCGACCGAGGCCACCGACGCCCCCGACGCCCCCGAGGCTCCGGAGGGGAAGGTGATCGCCGGTGCCTAGGCTCGAGCTCGGAAGCTGGATCCAGTCCGGCGTCGACTTCCTCCGCGACCACTTCGAGTGGCTCTTCGACTTCATCGCCAAGGTCGTCCAGGGCATGTACGACGGCGTCCACGACGTGCTCGCCGCGCCCGACCCCCTGCTCCTCGCGGGCATCCTCGCGGTGCTCGCCTGGTGGCTGCGCGGCCTGGTGCCCGCCGTCCTCGCCTTCGCCGGCTTCGCGCTGATCGACTCGATCCAGCAGTGGGACGAGGCGATGGAGACCCTCTCCCTGGTGCTGGTCGCCGGCGCGATCACGATCGTGCTGGCCGTGCCGCTGGGCATCTGGGCCTCGCGCAACCGCGCGGTGAGCGCCGTGCTCCGCCCGGTGCTGGACTTCATGCAGACGATGCCCGCCTTCGTCTACCTCATCCCCGGCATCTTCTTCTTCGGCGTCGGCGTGGTCCCGGGCGTCATCGCGACCATCGTCTTCTCCATGCCCCCGGGCGTGCGGATGACCGAGCTGGGCATCCGCCAGGTCGACGCGGAGCTCGTCGAGGCGGCCGACGCCTTCGGCACCACCCCGCGCCGCACCCTGCTCCGGGTCCAGCTGCCGCTCGCCCTGCCCACGATCATGGCGGGCGTCAACCAGGCCATCATGCTCGCGCTGTCCATGGTCGTCATCGCGGGCATGGTCGGCGGCGGCGGCCTCGGCTCCTCCGTCTTCGAGGCGATCAGCTCGGTCGACGTGGCCCTCGGCTTCGAGGGCGGCATCGCGGTGGTCATCCTCGCCATGTACCTGGACCGCATGACCGGCGCCCTCAACCAGCGCGTCTCGCCGCTGGGCCGGCGGGCCCTGGCCAAGGAGGCCGCGGGCGCCACGGGCGGCCTGAAGGTGCTGCGCTGGCGTCCCGCGACCTCGGTCGCGATGGTCGGCGTCGTCGTCCTCGCGCTCGTCGCGGGCGGCCTCAACATCTTCGGCGGCGACGACGGCGGCCAGAAGGTCACCGCCGACGTCGGCAAGGGCCGCACGGTCAACCTCGGCTACATCAACTGGGACGAGGGCGTCGCCTCCACCTACCTGTGGAAGGAGATCCTGGAGCAGCGAGGTTTCAAACCGAAGCTGCAGACCTACGATGTCGGCGCGCTGTTCACCGGCATGGCCTCCGGCGACGTGGACATGCAGACCGACGCCTGGCTGCCCGCCACCCACGCCTCCTACTGGAAGCAGTACAAGAACCAGCTCGAGGACCTCGGCACCTGGTACGACAAGACCTCGCTCGAGGTCGCGGTGCCCTCGTACGTCAAGGGCGTGAAGACCCTGGACGACCTCAAGGGCAAGGGCGGCACCTTCAAGGGCAAGATCATCGGCATTGAGCCGGGCGCCGGCGAGATGAAGCTCATGAAGGACAAGGTCCTCCCGGACTACGACCTGAACGGCGAGTACACCCTCGTCAAGGGCTCCACCGCGGGGATGCTCTCCCAGCTGGAGCGCTCCTACGCCAAGAAGGAGCCGGTCGCCGTCACCCTGTGGTCCCCGCACTGGGCGTACAGCAAGTACAAGCTCACCAAGCTCGAGGACCCCAAGGGCGCCTTCGGCAAGGGCGACGGCATCCACGCCATCGCGCGCAAGGGCTTCTCGGCCAAGGAGCCGCAGATCGCCCAGTGGATGAAGGACTTCAAGCTCTCCGAGAAGCAGCTCACCAGCCTCGAGGCGGCGATCCAGGACGCGGGCAAGGGTAAGCAGCAGGACGGCGTGCGCGCCTGGCTGAAGCAGAACCCCGGCCTGGTCGACAAGCTCGCCCCCGCGGGCGACGCGGGCGCCAAGAAGGGCAAGCAGGCCGGGGCCGCGCCGCGGATCGGCTACTTCCCCTGGGACGAGGACGTCGCCACCACCTACCTGTGGAAGAACGTCCTGGAGAAGCGCGGCTACAAGCCGTCGATCAAGCAGTACGACGTGGGCTCCATGTTCACCGGGATGAGCGCCGGGCAGATCGACGTCGAGTTCGACGGATGGCTGCCGAACGCCCAGAAGCAGTACTGGGACCGGTACAAGAAGAACCTCGTCGACATCGGACCCTGGTACGACAAGACCTCCCTCGAGATCGCGGTGCCCTCCTACGTCAAGGACGTGAAGTCCCTGGAGGACCTCAAGGGCAAGGCCGACATGTTCAAGGGCAAGATCATCGGCATTGAGCCGGGCACCGGGGAGATGCAGCTGCTCAACAGCAAGGTCCTCAAGGCGTACGGCCTGGACAAGGAGTACCAGGTCACCAACAACGCCTCCCCGGCCATGCTCGCCCAGCTGCAGCGCTCGTACGCCAAGAAGGAGCCCGTGGCCGTCGTGCTGTGGACCCCGCACTGGGCGTACAACAAGTACGAGCTCACCAAGCTGGCCGACCCGAAGAAGGCGTTCGGGGCCAACAACGAGATCCGCTCGCTGGGCCACAAGTCCTTCCCGGACAAGTTCCCCGAGTTCCACGGGTGGCTGAAGAACTGGCACATGAGCGAGCAGGAGCTCGCGAGCCTGGAGCAGTCCGTCCAGGAGGCCGGCAAGGGCAACGTCGAGGAGGGCGTCCAGAAATGGATCGACGCCCACCCCGGCATCGTCGACAAGATGGCCCCGGTGAAGTCCTGACGGCCCACCGGAACCCGGCCCCAGCGGCCTTGGCCGGCCGTAGCCAGGCCCGCAGGCGGTCCGCCGCGGTCCGGAGCAAACGCTCCGGGCCGCGGCGGCGGCGTTCACGGGGCGTACGGGAGGCGGGCCGCGGCGGCGGCGTTCACGGGGCGTACGGGAACGGGCCGCCCCCTCCCGCCGTCCGGGGGTGGGTGCCGCCCGTCACGCCGTCCGGGGGTGGGTGCCGCCCGTCACGCCGTACGGGGGTGAGGTGCCGCCCGTCACGCCGTAACGCAAGGGGGAAGGTGCCGCCCTCACGCCGTAGGGGGGTGGGAGGTGCCGCCCTCACGCCGTACCGTTGAGCCATGACCCCCCGCACCCCCGTACGGCGCGTGGTCTCCCTCGTGCCCTCCCTCACCGAGGCCGTGGCCGCCACCGCCCCCGGGCTGCTGGCCGCGGTGACCGACTGGTGCAGCCACCCGCCCGGGCTGACCGCGGAGCGGATCGGTGGCACCAAGAACCCCGACACCGCGCGCATCGCCGCGCTCGCCCCGGACCTCGTCCTCGCCAATGAGGAGGAGAACCGCGCCCCGGACCTCGCCGCGCTGCGGGCCGCCGGCCTCGAGGTCCTGGTCACCGAGGTGCGCGGCCTCCAGCAGGCGTTCCGCGAGCTGGAGCGGGTGCTGGTGGACGGCTGCGGCCTCGCCCGCCCCCGCTGGCTGGACGAGGCCGAGGCGGCCTGGGCCCGGCTGCCGCCGCCCGCCGGCCCCGGACGGCGGGCCGTGGTGCCCGTCTGGCGCCGGCCCTGGATGGTCCTCGGCCGCGACACCTTCGCGGGCGACCTGCTCGCGCGGCTCGGCGTGCACGTGATCCACGCCGAGCACGCCGAGCGCTACCCCCGCGTCCCCCTGCACGAGCTGAACGCCTCGGGCGCCGACCTGGTGGTGCTGCCCGACGAGCCGTACCGCTTCACGGCCGAGGACGGCCCCGAGGCGTTCCCGGACCTGCCCGCCGCGCTCGTCAGCGGGCGCCATCTGACCTGGTACGGCCCCTCGCTGGCCCAGGCCCCCGCCGTCCTCGGCGCGGCGCTGGGGCGGTAGGGCGGCGGGGGCGGGGCGCGGCGGCGCCCGCAGGGAGCGAAGCCGCACGCCGCACCGACGGCCCGCGCCTCCCAGGAGGCCACCGCCTCACCCGTCCGCGTCACGTCACCCGTGGTCGCAGCAGGTGTCCCGCCGCAGCAGCCGCCCCACCTCCAGCCAGTGCTCCGCCGACTTCCCGTGCCGCGCCCGGTCGGGCTCCGGGAAGGCATCGACCAGGTCCCGCTGCTCGTACGGCACCCCGCCGCGCAGCACCGAAACGGTGCGCACCAGGGAGTCGAAGTCCGTGAAGGGATCACCGTCCACGACCGTCAGGTCGGCCAGCTTCCCCACCTCCAGGGTGCCCAGGTCCCGGTCGGCGCCGAACGCCCGCGCGGGCAGCAGCGTCGCGGTGCGCAGCGCCTCGGCCGCCGACAGCCCGTACCGGTGCAGCGCCCGCAGTCCCAGGTGCAGATGCAGCCCCACCGGCACCAGCGGCGCGTCGGTGCCCAGGGCGACCACACCGCCGCCGGCCAGGATCCGCCGGTAGACCCCGATCTCGGTGCGGAGGGTGGCGAGCTGGGCGGCGGTGGGCGGCGTCTGGGCGGACTGCCGCACCAGGGCGGTGTCCCACGGCGGCATGAGCCGGGTCACCCGCTCGTCCTCGGCCAGCGAGGGATCGGCCCCCACCAGCGGCGAGGCCGTGAACGGCGTGGCGATCAGCCGGAAGTCCGTGGCGGTGTAGATCTCCGCCACGTCCTGGAAGGACCGCCCGGTCGCCGTCGTGGCGTGCCCGTACTCCAGGCGCTGCGTGGCCTGCAGATGGGTGGTCAGGTCCTGCCCGAGCTGCACGCCCGGCGAGCACAGATGGCTGCCGGTGCGCACCCCGAGCCGCTCGTGCGCGAAGCGGGCCGCCTCCTCCATGATCCAGCCCGGGGCGCGCACATACGTCTTGACGAAGTCCCAGTCGAGCGCTGCGCCGCGCTCCAGCGAGCGGCGCAGCCCCTCCCGGGTGCGGTGTGCCCGGCCCATGCTGTAGGCGACCCGCGGCCCGTCCAGCAGCTCCCCGGTCGCCAGCAGCCGGGGCCCGGCCAGCGCGCCCGCCGCGATCGCCTCGCGCAGCCGTGCCTGTTCGTACGCGAAGCCGCCGAGGGAGACGGCGGTGGTGATGCCGTAGGCGAGCTGCAGCACGGTCTGCCGGCCGCCGTAGGTGTACTGCCACGGGTGGGTGTGGGCGTCCCAGAGACCCGGTACGACGGTGCGGGCGGAGGCGTCCACGCGGCGCTTGGCCGGCCGCCCGGCGCGGTGCGGTCCGACGGAGAGGATGCGACCGCCGCGCACCACGATGTCGACGTCCTCGCGGACCGTGCCGTCGCCCCCGGTGCCGTCCCAGAACCTGCCGGCGTGGACGACGGTGTCGGCGGGGCTCGGACGCCGGTGGTCGAGCGGGACGCGCACGGTGCGCGCGGCGCCGCTGTCGACGTCCAGCAGCCGCAGCTTGCCCGCCGACAGATACAGGATGGAGCGCGAATCCCCCGACCAGGAGGGGTGGTCGGCGCTCTCCTCGGTCAGCCGGCGCGGCTCGCCGTCGGGGGTGCCGTCGGGCCGTACGGGCAGCAGCCACAGGGCGGATTCGGCGATCACGGCGAGATGGCGGCCGTCGGGGGACCAGACGGGGCCGGAGTCGTAGCGGTCGGAGAGCGAGGTGTGCGGCGCCAGGGCGTACAGCCTGGCCGCGCCGCTGCTCGCGTCCACGACGCGTATGAGGTTGTAGCCCTCGCGGAACCGCTGGTTCAGCCGGTTGCGGTCGCAATAGGCGACAAAGCGACCGTCGGGCGACCAGCTCGGTCTGCCGGGCAGCCCGCCGCCGCCCAGCGGCGCGGCCAGGACGCGCTCGGTGCCCGCGGCCAGGTCGCGCACGACCAGGTTTCCCGACATGTCGATACTGGCGAGACGGTCGCCGCGGGGGGACAGCGCGGGGTGCACTCTCCCCCCGGAGGCGAGCGTGGTCTCCTCCCCGGAGGCCAGGTCCCGGCGGCGCACGGCGAGCAGGCCGTCGCGGTCGTCCGCGTACACCAGGGCACGCCCGTCGGGCGTCCAGGTCGGCGCCAGCAGATAGCGGGTGGGGGCGGCCCGCACGACCCGGCGCGGGGGCCGGCCGCCGGCCACCTCGGCGACCCACAGCGAGTTCAGCGCGGCGAAGGCCACCCGGCGCCCGTCCGGCGACAGCGCGGGCAGGTGCACGCCGCGCACCGGCCGCGCCCCGCCGCCGCTGTCGAAGTCGTACCGCTTGACGCGATAGCGCGGCCGGTCGACCGGCAGGGCCGCCCTGAAGGGGATCTCCTCGCCCCCACTGGGCGCCTCCGGGCGCACCAGCCGGAACCGCCCGTCCACGGTGAGCAGCAGCTCCCCGTCGGCCGTCCAGCGCGGCGGCACCGGCTGCACATCGCCCCCCACGGCGACGGCCGCGCCGTCCACCACCAGCGTGCACGAGGCGTCGGGGGCGGGGGTGGTGCGCAGATAGGCCAGGGACCCACCGGGCGAGCGCGAGGGCGCGAGCACCGAGGCGCCCGCGGCCGTCTCGGTGTGCTCCACCTTCACCGGCCCGCTGCCGTCGGCGCGCACCGAGACGACCGTACGGGCGTCCAGCGCGGCCCCGGCGAGCCGGCCGCGTACGAACAGCACCCGCTCGCCGTCGGGGGACCAGGCCGGGTCGAAGTCCTCCCAGGCGCCGTCCTGCAGCGGCCCGTCCTGCCCCGGCACCCCGGTCAGCCGGGTGAGCTCCCCGGTGGCCACCTCCAGCACCCACAGCCGGTACGGGCCGCCCGTCACCGGGTCGCCCCCACGCTCGGAGGCGAAGGCGATCCGGGTGCCGTCCGGCGACCAGGCCGGGCCCCGGTCGTCCCAGGGGCCGTCCGTACGCTGCCGCAGACCCGACCCGTCCGGGCGTAGCGTCCACAGATGGAAGCCGCCGCCCCGGTACGCGCAGACGGCCAGCCACTTCCCGTCCGGGGAGAAGACGGGCCGGGTGGGCTCCAGGTCGGGCGGGGTGAGCGCGGTCGCGGTGCCGCCCTTGCGGGGGAGGGACCACAGGACGTTCTGGATCTCGGCGACCAGCCGGTCGCCGGCGGGGGAGAGCGTCGCGGCGCCGTTGGTGGCACCGGTGAACGACAAGGTGAGCGAGGCCCGCCGCTCCTGAGCGACGGCCGCCTGCCCAGGCAGCCCAGCCGCCGCCCCCGCCACCGCGGCGGTACCCGCGGCGGCCCGCAGGAACCCGCGGCGGGACAGCGGGGACAGCGTGGACGACGTGGAGCCGTCGGCGAGCGGCTCGGCTATGACGGGCTCGGCTGGGACGGAAGAGTCTGCGGTGTCCAACGGTCCTCCTGGAACACGTGAGTTGTGCGGAGCAGGAGTAGGCAGTGGTGCGTGCAGCGCTTGATCGTTTCACAGGCCACAGGCCCCCGGTCAACACCCTCGACGTGGCCGGGAGCCTCGGGGCTCACCGCACCTGTCTCGACTTGGCCGCGGCTCTCCATGGGAAAGGTTGATCCCCTCCCTCCCTCTCCACCCAGGAGCTGAGACGGCATGCCGACAGACGGCGTCACCCACCGCACCGACCACCTCCCCACCCCCGACGGCGTACGCCTGGCCACCTGCACCTGGCTCCCCGGGACGGACAGCCCGCGCGCGATCGTCCAGATCGCCCACGGCGCCGCGGAACACGCCCAGCGCTACGACCGCTTCGCCCGCCACCTGTGCGCACACGGCTACGCCTCCACGGCCTCCGACCGCCGCCTCCACGGCGCGACCGCCGCCTCCACCGCGCGACCGCCGCGGCCACGGCCTCCGACCGCCGCCTCCACCGGCGGCTACGGTGTCGTGGGCGAGGAGGGCGACAGCCGGCGGGCCACCGTCAAGGACCTGCGAACCGTCGGCGACCGAACCCGCCGCACCATCCCCGGGATCCCCCTCTTCCTGCTGGGCCACAGCATGGGCTCGATGCTCGCCCGCGACTACGCCCAGGAGTACGGCGAGGACCTGGCCGGCCTGATCCTCTCCGGCACCTTCCGCTCACTGCCCGCGACCGAACCCGACCAGACCATCGCCCGCCTCGAAGCCGAGATCGCCGAAGGCGGCCGCACCGCCCTGTCCGGCTTCACCACCCAGCTCTTCGCCCCCTTCAACGACCCCTACGAATCCGGCACCGGCTACGAGTGGCTCTCCCGCGACCCCGCGGAGGTGGCCGCCTACGCCGCGGACGGGCGATGCGGCTTCCCCTTCAGCGCCGGCCTCTCCCGCGACTGGGTCCGCGCCGTCCGCAAGATCAACAACCCCCACCACCAGGCCCGCATCCCCACCCGCCTCCCGGTCCACATCGCCGTCGGCGCCGAAGACCCCCGCAACCAGCGGATGACCCTGGCCTACGAACTCCTCGAGGACTTCCGCTACCCCGGCCCCCACTCCTCCACCGTCACCACACATCAGCAGACAGTAACCAGAACCCCCATCCCCGCCCCGCCGGGGCTCCACCCCCCAAGGTGGCAGCGACCACCCCCTGAAGTGCGGTATTGTTCTCTTGCGCGACCGGCCAGGGCGAAAGCCCGAGCCGGACAAGCACCGGGACGTGGCGCAGTTTGGTAGCGCACTTGACTGGGGGTCAAGGGGTCGCAGGTTCAAATCCTGTCGTCCCGACCAGCGTTTTCGCAGGTCGGAGGCCGTTTTTCCAGAGATGGGAGAGCGGCCTTCTTCGTGTTGTGCGGCGTGGTGGTCGCATGGTGGTCGCATGCACGCCTTGAGGCGTGGAGGCGCTCGGTGAAATGGCGGCCGGGGCGGCGAAGTAGGGCAGCGTGAGGCGCGCCCGGTGTCCGTTCGGGTGGTCGCGGCGTGGTCGCAGCCAGGCGGGCCAGTGTGGATGGCTATCGGCGGTGGGGTCGGCTTGGGTCAGTGCGGTGTCGATGGCGTCTACGGCGTCGTGGGCGGCTTGCTGGGTGAGGTGGCTGTAGAGGTTGGCGGTGGT
>NZ_BAAASD010000015.1:0-189788 GCF_039532705.1 Streptomyces sparsogenes subsp. cuspidosporus
GTCGCGGACCCAGTCGGCCCCGCTCTCCCAGCCGACCTTGTCCAGGCCCTCCGCGGTCTTGTTCCCCAGCCACTCGACACCGTCCCCGACGGCCTCCGTGCCCGACTCGACCGCGTCGTCGAGCCAGTCGGGCGTCAGATCCCACCCCATCAGCGTCTGTCTCCCTGCCCCGGGGCCTTGCCCAGACTTACGAACAACATGCGTGCTATGCGATCTTGTGCACCGTACAACACGGTGTACCGCCGCTAACGACGCGGAATGGGCTGGTCCGGGTTCCCTTGGTCACACGCTGATTCGCCAGGCCTCAGCCGTCGGCCGGTGCCGTGCGCTCCGCCCGGATGTCGTGGCCGTCCGCGGTCAGACAGCGGCCGGTGGACAGGTCGTAGCGCCAGCCGTGCAGGGTACAGGTGAGCTGGTCGCCCTCGATCTGCCCGAACCGGCCGAGGTCCGCGCGCAGGTGGGGGCAGCGCCGCTGGATGCGCCAGCCGTCCAGCTCGATCTGCTGGCCGTCGTCGTGGCACGAGTCGTAGTAGTTCTCCACGTACTCGATGCGTTCACTCGACAGGCACTTGAAGAACACGTACAGGAATTCGTTGTACGGCCCGATCCGGCTGGCGGTGAACCGCAGGGACAGCAGCAGGCTGTTGGACCAGTCGACCTCGCGCCGGGCGATGTTGGTGGCCACCAGGTCGCCCGTGGTGGAGATCGTGTAGCGGCAGCGCTCACCGTCCCACCGGCGGACCTGGCGCGCCGGGAAGTCGATCACGATCGGGGTGTCGTCGACATCCAGCCGGGCAGGGCCGCCGACCCCGTCGCAGATCCGGTCGGCGCGCGCCAGCAGCGGTTCCCACCACTGCTTCAGCTCGGCCAGCAGGCGCTCGGGCGGCAGCGCCGGGGCCCGCGAGGCGCGCTCGGCGGCGAGCGCGGGCTGCTGTCTGCGGGCGAACTCGCGCAGGTACTCACGCTTGTTCTCGAAGATGTGGTCGATCTCCTTGGCGGTGTAGCGGTGGGTGAGCTTGCACCCGGCACCCTGCGGTTCGGCGACGGTGCCCGGCAGCAGCAGATGCGCGGAGGTCTCCGGCCGCGCCTCGGCGAGCTCCGCCAGGAACTCCCGCTGGTCGACGAAGATGCTCTCGCCGTCCCGGCCGGTGCCGTTGAACTCGAACAGGTCCTCGTCGAGGAAGCAGGGCGGGCCGGCGTTGGGGAACACGTGCTTGGCATCGACGGCGTCGATGTAGCGCATCGCCCGCTCGGACTGCCCCTCGCGCTTGCGCGCGGCGAACTCCCGCTTCGCGCTGTCCGGCAGCCGGTAGACCATGGGCCACCAGATCGCCCCGGAGAACTGCAGGAAGTGTGCGTCCACCTCGCCGAACGCCCGGATCGAGGGGATGTCCAGGGGGTGGGCGTCGTTCTGGTTGAGCAGCACCGTCGCCCCGTCGTCCAGCGACAGCGCGGAGTCGCCGATGGGGCCGTCGCCGGGGCCGGTGAGGGCGGTGATCATGATGCGCAGCCCGTCCCGCTCGACCGGGACACCGCTGCGGGTGTGCAGGAAGCGGGTGAAGCCGAGCGCGCGCAGCTCGCACTCCAACTCGTCGGTGGCGAAGGCGGGAAGCAGCACGGTGAGGTTCTTGCGCACATTGCGGCGCAGGTTCTCGGCGTCGAAGTGGTCGCGGTGCAGATGCGATACGTACAGGTAGTCCGCCGCTTGTCCGTAGTGGGCCCAGTCCAGGTCCGTGTTGTCGGGGAACGGGAACCACGACCCGAAGAAGGCAGGGTTGACCCAGGGGTCGCACAGCACCGATCCGGCAGCGGTCTCGATGAACAGTCCAGCATGCCCAAGTCCGGTCACACGCATAGCACAGCACCTCAGCCCGGCTCCGTAGGTCACCCGCCCCACCGTCGTGGAGGGGCCGGCGCGTCATGTTTTTCACTGTGTGCGGGTTTCCGGGCGTGTGCACCCGCAGCGCCGGTGCCCCCGGACACCGGGAAACGCGGAGGGCCAGGCCAGGGCGGGTGGCCGGGGCGTGGTTTCGCCTGGTCGCTCGTCGCCCGGTTGCCGTAGCGACGGTGTCCGCGCCCCCGCCACACCGCGTACTCCACGGGGAGTAGCCGCGGCCACCGCCTCCGGCGGACGCCGCCGCGCCGGGGGGCGGGCTAGGGTCTGTCGTCAAAGGGGGCGTCCGGCCGCGAGCGGCGTCTGGCGCGGTCCATCGCAAGGCGGAGCGTCGCCCTCGTACTGGGCGTACTCGGGCGATGCGACAACGCGGCGAGGTGCCGCCCGCCGCGGCAGCGGCTGATGTCACTGCGGCGTCGGGAGCAGGGCGCCCCCTTTGACGACAGGCCCTAGCGTGGCGGGTATGCGTGAATTCCCCCGGGGACGGCACCCCTGGACCGGGCAGGCCGCCGCCTTGCCCTGGCGCTCCTCCCTGGCCCTCGCGGTGGTGCAGCTGGTCGGGACCCAGGCCGCCGCGCACAGCCAGCCCGAGCGGGTCGGCCTCGGCCTCCTCGGCCGAGCCCTGCTGGTGGCCGGGCCCGCGCTGCTGCTGGCGCGCCACCGCCACCCGCGGCTCGCGGTCCTCGGCACGGCGGCGGTCACCGCGCTCTACCTCGGCGCCGGATATCCCTACGGCCCCGTCTTCCTCAGCCTCGTCGTCGCCTGCTTCGCCGCCGTCGCCGCCGGGCGGCGGGTGGCCGCCTGGAGCGCGCTCGCGGGGCTGTGGGCCGTCCATCTGCTCATCGCCCACTGGCTCCACCGATGGCTGCCGCCGGCCGGGGACGGCCCCGCCGCCTGGGGGCCGGAGGCGGCCGTCGCGGCCTGGGCGGTGGCGATCGTCGCCGCGTCCGAGCTGGTGCGCGTACGGCGGGAGCAGTGGGCCCGCGAGCGCGCCGAGCGGGAGGCGGCCGAGCGGCGCCGGGCCGACGAGGAGCGCCTGCGCATCGCCCGCGAGCTGCACGACGTGCTCGCCCACAGCATCTCGGTCATCAACGTCCAGGCGGGTGTCGGCTTCGCCCTCCTCGACCAGGACCCCGAGCAGGCCCGCACCGCCCTGACCACCATCAAGGCGGCAAGCAAGGAGGCGCTGGGCGAGGTCCGCCAGGTGCTGGACACCCTCCGGGCCCCCGGCGCCGCGCCCCGCTCGCCCGCCCCGGGCCTGGACCGGCTGGCCGAGCTGACCGGGCAGGCCCGTGACGCGGGCCTCGCGGTGACCGTCGAGACGGAGGGCGTACGGACCGCCCTGCCACCCGGCGCCGACCTCGCCGCCTTCCGCATCGTCCAGGAGGCCCTGACCAACGTCGTGCGCCACTCCGGCTCCCGCACCGCCCGCGTCCTGCTGCGCTACGCCCCCGGCGCGCTGGAGCTGCGGGTCGACGACGACGGCCCGGCAACCGCCGACGGCATGACCCGGGGCATGACCGGCGGCAACGGCCTGGCCGGCATGCGGGAGCGGGCCGCGGCGCTCGGTGGCACGGTGGCGGCCGGGCCGCGCCCGGACGGCGGCTTCCGGGTTCACGCCCGGCTTCCGCTCGCCGCGGCTACGGTGACGGGAACACCGCCGGGGACGCCCCACCAGCCGCCTCCCGGCGAAGTGACCAGGGAGGCCCCTTGATCCGCGTACTGCTCGCCGACGACCAGGTGCTGGTCCGGGCCGGCTTCCGCGCCCTGCTCGACGCCCAGCCGGACATCGAGGTGGTCGGCGAGGCGGCCGACGGCGAGCAGGCCTCGCGCCAGGTGCGCGAACTGCGCCCCGACGTCGTCCTCATGGACATCCGCATGCCACTGCTCGACGGACTCGCCGCCACCCGCCTGATCACCGAGGACCCCGGGCTCGGCGAGGTGAAGGTGGTCATCCTGACCACCTTCGAGCTCGACGAGTACGTCTTCGAGGCGATCCGCTCCGGCGCCTCCGGCTTCCTGGTCAAGGACACCGAGCCCGAGGAACTGCTGCGCGCCGTACGGGCGGTCGTCGCGGGCGACGCACTGCTGTCGCCCGGCGTCACCCGGCGGCTCATCGCCGAGTTCGCCGCCCGCTCGAAGGAGCCCGCCCCCGCCGCCGCACTCGCGGAGCTGACCGAGCGGGAGCGGGAGGTGATGGCGCTGGTGGGGCTCGGGCTGTCGAACGAGGAGATCGCCCGGAGGCTGGTCGTCAGCCCGCTCACCGCCAAGACCCACGTCAGCCGCACCATGGTCAAACTGGGCGCCCGCGACCGAGCCCAACTCGTCGTCCTCGCCTATGAGTCGGGCCTCGTCCGCCCGGGCTGGCTCGGCCCCGCCGGGTGAGCGCCCGCCGCCCACGGCCGTGCGTGAATCGTCAACAAGCCTGCGCGGACCGACAAGGACGGCCGCTGTCGCACTCAGCATCCTGAATGACGAACACCGAACAGCTCTCACAAGCTGTTTCCGAGTCCGTTCACGAAGGAGCTGAGGAAACATGGACGCGAAGATGCACTACGAGGCCCCCGCGCTGTTCGAGATCGGCGGATTCTCCGAGAAGACCCGTTGGGTGAGCAAGGGATGGCTCCCGGACCTCGTCACCACGTTCGGCGGCTGATGCCCTGACCGCGGTCCGGTCGTCGGCTGCCCTGTTCCGGCCGCCGACGACCGGGCCGCGGCCCTGAACACCGCGCACCGACGCACACCGCGGAACCCCCGGAGGACTGAAAAGGAGCTGAGGGAACATGGACGCGACTCCCTACGAGGCGCCCGCACTGTTCGTGATCGGCGGATTCGCCGACAAGACGCGTTGGGTCCACATCGGATGGCTTCCGGACCTCGTGACCGCCGGATACGCGGGGTGATCCCCTGACCGCTGCCCGGTCGTGATGGCCCTGCCGTGGCCGCCGGCGACCGGGCCGCGGCACCGACCGCCCGGCATCCGACACGGACGCCCCGACCCCGTTGGGAGCCATTCATGAAGTTCGTCGTTCTGCCAGATCACCCCGCCGCGGACGAGGTGAGCGCCCGGCTCCCCGAGGAGTACCGGAAGAACACGCTCTACCACCACTCCGGCCGCCCCTGGCTGATGGGGAGCTGGACCCCGGGCGCCGCCCTCTGCGTTGAGGCCGGTCCGTCGAAGATCGTGCTCTTCGGCGCCGCGCACAGCACGGAACCCGAACTCCTGGTCCAGCTCGAAAAGGTCCGCACGGTCCGGGAGCTGGGAAGGATCGTGGAACGCACCGCGGGCTCCTTTCATCTGGTCGCTTCCATCGACGGATTCGTCAGGGCACAAGGCAGCCTTTCCGGCGCCCGGGAGCTCTTCTCCACGTCGATCGCCGGTATCACGATCGCGGCGAACCGGATATCCGCGCTGGGCGAGCTGCGACGGCTGACCCTGGTCGAGGAGCAGCTCGCGATGCATCTGCTCGCGTTCGCACCGCCGTGGCCTTTGAGCGAGCGCAGCGTGTGGCGGGAGGTCGACTCCCTGCCCTTCGCGCATTACCTGTGCCTTGGGCCCGACGGAACAGCCGAGCAGATCCGGTGGTGGACTCCTCCGGAGCCGGAGCTCCCGGTCGACGTGGCTGCTCCCGAGTTCCGAAGGGCGCTGGTCGCGGCGGTCGCGGCACGGGCGGGCACATCGGCGGCCATCGGTGCCGATCTCTCCGGCGGGATGGACTCGACGAGCCTTTGTTTTCTCGCCGCCGGGCAGGGCGGTCGGCTGGTGACCGTACGACGCCAGATGATGGACCCGGCGAACTGCGACGACCCCGTCGCCGGCCGGGCCGCGGCGGATCTGCCCGGCGCCGAGCACATCGTGCTCGACACCGACACGGCATCGCCGTACTACGACTCGCCGGACCGCGATGATCTCGCGATGGACGAACCACCGCCCTTCATCGCCATGGCGAGCCACATGGAAGACATCGCCCGGATCATGGCTTCGCGCGGTGTCACCATGCACCTTCAGGGCCACGGCAGCGATGAGCTGGCAGCGACCGGAACGACCTATGCCAACGCCATGGCCCAGCGGAGTCCGATCGCAGCCCTGGGCATGGTCCGTGCGATGCGCGCCAGGCGACGCTGGTCCCTCGGCACGACCCTGCGCGTCGTCCGGCCCTTTCCGCCGTACGCCGAGTGGCTGCGCCGATCGGCCGGCGAACTGCTCTCTCCTCCGGACATCGAGTCGGAAGTGGGCTGGGAGCCCGCCCCGCAGCTTCCTCCCTGGGCTTCCCGGGAGGCCGCGGCACTGGTCCAGGACGCGCTGCGCCGTTCGGTGGCGGCGGACCCCCAACCGATGTCGTCGATTGCCACGCAACACGAGATACTGCGTTGTATCCGCGTGAACGGTTGGATCGTTCGCTTCGCGAACACGCTCGGGGCGCGGTTCGGCGTGAGTTTCGAAGCTCCGTTTCTCGATGATGGCGTCGTGGAGACGGCGCTGTCCGTCCGGCTGGCGGACCGGTATGTGGCCGGCCGCCACAAACCCGTCCTGGCGGCCGCCCTGCGGGGGACGGTGCCGGATTACGTCCTCGACCGGACCACCAAGAGCCATTTCACGATGGACACCTATGCCGGCCGGAAGCGCAGCCTCCCGAAGATGCGGGAGATGTGTGAGGAGTCGCGCCTCGCCGATCTGGGGCTGATCGGCCGCGAGGACTTCCGCCGTGTGCTCTCGGGCATCATGCCGGACCCCATGCACATGGGTCCGCTCGAAAAGACATTGGCCTGCGAGGCATGGCTCCGCTCCCTTTCGGCGAAGACCGTCCCGCAGTCGCGCTGACGCGCCGAAGCAGTCGCACTGACGCGCCGAAGCAGTCGCGCTGACGCGACGAACAAACCAGGAGGCACTGGATGGCAGACATAGCCCTTTCCCCCTTCGTCACGATGATCGAGTCCGAGGACGGAATGGTGTTCCTCAACCAGCGGACCGGACGGTACTGGCAGCTGAACGGCACGGGGTCGGAGGTCGTCCGGCTGCTGCTGAGCGGCGAGACCGTGGAATCGGCAGCGAGCCGGCTCCAGGAGAAGTACCCCGACGCGTCCGGTCAGGCCGTGTCGGACGTCCGCACGCTGGTGCGCCAGCTCCAGGCCGCGAAGCTGCTTGCCCGATGAGCACGTCGATGGTCAACGAGCGGGCGGTGTCACCGCCGCCCCTGTGGATCCGCCCGCTCGCGAGATCGGCGGTCCTGCTGGCCCGAGGCGTCGCGAAACTGTCGCCGGAGCGTCAGTTCGCACTGCTCCGGGCCTTGCGCCGCGGCGCACGCGCGAGTAGCGCGGACGAAGCCCACCGGGCCCGCAACGCCGTCCTCTTCGTCAGTGTGATGTGTACGGGCCCGTGGTGTCTGCAGCGGTCCATAGCCACCGCGCTGTTGTGCCGCATCTGCGGCACCTGGCCCGAATGGTGTGTGGGAGTGCGTACGGAGCCCTTCACCGCTCATGCCTGGGTACAGGTGGACGGCATGCCCATAGACGAGGACACGGAGCAGCTCGAGCGCTTCCACAAGATGGTCGTCATCCGGCCGCGATCGTGACAGGAGCCGTCGACATGACGAGAGCACACGGGTTCGACCTGCTCACCGCCGAAAGCGACTCGGTCATCGAAAGGGCGTGGGGGGAACGGACGAGTTCGCTGTCCGTCGCACCGTCCTTTCTCGCCTCCCTCGACCGCATCACGATCGACCGACTGCTGGAGGAGAGGTCGCTCCGGCCGCCGGACATCACCTTCGCCCAGAAGGGACGACAGCTTCCGGACCGTGAGGTGACCGTGGGAAGGACGAGGGCGGCGAACACGGACGCCGGGCTCCTGGACCGGACGAAGGCCCGGTGCCTGCTGGCCGACGGGGCCACTGCGATGGTCTACCACGCCCACCATCTGGTCGGCCCGCTCGGCGAGGTCGCCGCGCACATTTCGTCGGCGCTGCGCGCCTCCTGCGACACGACCGTCTTTCACACTCCGGCCCACAACGCCGGACTCGGCTGGCACCGGGACGGCCAGCACGTGGTCGCCGTGCAGATCACCGGCTCGAAGGAATGGCGGGTGGAGAAGAGGCCCCCGTCGCACTGGTGGACCTCCGGCGCCCTCGTCACCGACGGGCCCGACACCGATGTCCTCCATGTCACCCTCCGCCGCGGAGAGGCGCTCTACATGCCGCCGGGGGTCGCCCACACCGCACGCGCCACGGACGAGTCGAGTACCCATGTGTCGTTCGTCGTCCAGGAGCCGGAGACGAAGGACCTCGCACTCGCCATGTTCGAACGCGCTTCCCGGGGTGTCACAGCCCGGCTCGAGCATGGGCCGGTCACGGAGCGCGCGGCGCGGGCGGCCGCCGTAGCGCGTGAGCTCTCCTCGGCCATCCGCGGACTCGACGTCGACGAGTTGCTCGCAATGGTGGAGGAAGACGCCATGGAGGCCGGGCAGCCGCCTTCCCGCGGGTGACGACATGGAGCATGACGATCACGAAAGCGGCCGAAGTCATTCTGGTCCACATATGCGCTCCATGTCAGGGTTGAGCCATCAGCGGTAAACCGGAAACGGGGGTGGCTGGGTCATGTTGGTGACGGATTTCAACACGGAGGTCGTGTCGGCGCCGGAGCGGTTCGCGTTGTGGGAGGAAACGACGAATCGGTCGCATATACGCAATCGGCAGCGCAGCAAAAACCACGAAGACTTCCGCGCCAGAATGCGCCTCCTGAACTTGGGAGAAGTCCATGTGTCGGCGCTGTCCTTGCCGCATCTGGAGCTCGTGCGGACAGCGAAACTGGTGCAGCAGTCCGACCCTGAGATGTACCAGATCAACTACTTTCTCGACGGGGGCGGGGCGGTCTGTCTGGACGGGAGTTCCACGGCGCTGCGCGCCGGTGACCTCATGGTGGTCGACAGCAGTCGTCCTTACCGCGGTGATGTCCGCGCTGTTCCGGACAGGTGGTCGCACATGACGGTGCAGTGCCCTCGTAGCCTGTTGCCGCTGCCGGAGAAGACGGTGCGGCGACTGCTCGCCGTCCCGATCAGTGGGCGCAGCGGCATGGGCGCGCTGTTCACCCGCTGGCTGACCGACCTCAACGCGCGCGCCGGCGAGTTCACCCCGGCCGACGTCCCCACGCTCGCCTCGGTCACCCTGGACCTCCTGGCGTCCGCACTCGCACGATGCGTGGAGGCTGAGGCGGCGCTGAGTCCGGACGCGCGCCGGCGCGCCCTGCGGGCCCAGATCAACGCGTTCGTCGAGCAGCACCTCGCCGACCCGGACATGACTCCCCGGACGATCGCGGACGCTCACCACATCTCCCTGCGCCATCTCCAGCAGTTGCTCGCCGAGGACGACACGTCGCCGGCGGCCTGGATACGCCACCGCCGTCTGGAACGCTGCCGCCTCGACCTGACCAACCCCCGTCTGCGCGCCCGACCTGTCCAGGCCATCGCCGAACGCTGGGGCTTCACCAACGCGACACACTTCAGCCGCCTGTTCCGGGCCACCTACGGGATACCGCCACGGGACTACCGAAACCTGCCGTACACGGCCCGCGCGGACCACCGACGAGCCTGCGGGTGACGAGAATTACCGGGGACGGCCCGCCGCGGCCGGCCGCCTGTCCGATCCCCGGTGAACCCGCCGGCCACCTCGCCTACGCGTCCGTCGGCGCCGGGATCGCCGAACTGCCGAACAGCGTCTGCGGCTCCACCGCCTCCCGCGCCGGCGCGGCCACCTCGGCCGTGGTGGCGGCGTCCGCGGGGGCCGCGGCCAGGGGCCAGCCCGCGAGGTGGCGGGTGTCCAGCAGGAGGGTGCGGCCGGCCGAGTCGGTCAGATAGACGTCCGGCCCGGCCGCCGCCTCCACGCGGCCCGCCACGGTGCGGCCGGGGCCGAGCCGGATCACCCCGTGCGCCGGGCGCAGGCGGTCCAGGTGGAAGACGGCATCGTGGTGGACGGGCGTACAGGGGCGCAGGGTCAGGGACTCCGGGAGGCCGCCCAGGGCGGCTGCCCGAGCGTGGACCGCGGCGAGCTGTGCCGCGCGCTCCCGCTGGGGCGGCGGGGCCTCGCGGGCGGCCCGCTTGGCGGCGTACGGGAACCGGTCCGGGACGCCGAGCGCGGCGCCCAGCACGGCCTCGGCCCGACGGGCGGCCATCAGAGGGCCGCGGCCGAGCAGGGTGTAGGACAGCGCGGCCTGTTCCAGCAGACGGGCGCCCCCGCGCTCGGCCGCGGTGATCCCGACCTTGATCAGCTCCGGGCCGAACCAGGCGAGATAGACGTCGTACGGGCGCGGGTCGTCGGTGCGGGTGTCGGCGGCGACGGAGTACGAGCGGTCGAGCCGGGCGCAGTCCGGGCACCGCGCGGAGACCGCGGACACGGGCACCTCGGCGCCGGCCGGACACGGCGTGTGCCGGGCGCCCCTGCGCACCCCGACGCAGCCGCGGCCGGTCGCCGCGGCTTCCCGCTCGCCTCTCCGTCCACGCGACGCCGTCGCGGGCACCGCGGCCGTCCGAGGCCCGGCGGCAGCGTCGGCGTCGCTCACCACGGTGAAGGCCAGTGGGTGGCCGGGCGGCAGCGGGGAGACCCGGTCTCCGTGCACGGGGTGGTGCCAGGCAAGCGCGGGGCCCGAGCGGTCCCAGCGCAGCCCCGCGCAGCGCCACCGCGTCATTTCCGGGCCCCTTCCCGATGGTCCTGTGCCGGGGGCGTCAGCCGCGCCGCTTGCGCGGCAGCCACCACAGCACCTGGAGGACCCGGGCCAGGAACCCGGCGCCGGCCACGGTGCCGGCGGCCGTCACCCAGGTCTTCTCCGCCGCCGGATCCAGGTCCCCGAACAGCGCCGGGCTCGCGAAGGCGAAGAACAGCAGCGCGGCCAGCAGCGCGCCGGTGACGACCGCGAACATGATCTCCACGGTGGCGGCGTCGCGCTCGGGCTGGGTGCGGGGACCGGTCATGGCGTGGGAGTCTCTCATTCCGTCAGCTTATGCCGACTCGTCGCGGCCCTCTCGAAGGTCAGGACGCTTGCAGGTCAGGACGCTTGCGGCGGACGTAGAGTTGCTTCCGTACGCGGGCCACCAGGGTGCCGTCCGCGGCCACGACGTCGTACTCGAACCACGGCAGTGCCTTGCCGCCGTCGGCCGTTGCCTCCCGGATCTCCTCCAGCCGGTCCTCGGTCAGCTTGAACTCGGCGAACACATCACCGCGGCCGGGCGAGACGAAGTCGATCTCCCCCGTCTTGTCCCAGACGATGTAGTCACCGCCGAGCCGGTTCATCGTCAGCAGCATCCAGAACGGATCGCCCATCGCGAAGAGCGAACCGCCGAAGTGCGTGCCCACGTAGTTGCTGTTGAAGCGGTGCAGCCGCAGCCGGACGCGCGCGCTCGTCCAGTCGTCGGCGATGTACAGCACCCGCACACCGGAGAACAGGTAGGGCGGCCACCAGTTCATGGCGCGGCGCAGCGCCCTGGGGGACATGGAGCGACGAGACATGAAGCGAAGCTAACATGGATTATTACTCACCGGTAACCCTCTTGGTGGCCGCCCGTCCGCCTCACAGGGCCGAGCGCTCCCGCCACAGCTCGGCCAGAGCGAGGTCGCCCGTGGCCCGCAGCCCCGCGAGCGGAAGACGGTTCCACAGGGTCAGATACAGCTCCTCCACCGACCCGGACAGCTCGCAGTCGGCGTCCCCGGCGTCGTCGGCCTCGGCGCGCGGCACGCCGTCGGACAGCCGCACCGTCCAGACGACCTCGGCGTCCGTGGCCCGCAGCCGCAGGGTGCGCGGCTCCTCGGTGCGCACCTGGCTCCGGTCCTGGCTGTGGAATCCGGCCAGCAGCTCATCGAGGCCGTCGGCCGCGAGGGCCGGGCCGACGGGGGAGAGGTCCTTGCCGAGCGCCGATTCCGCGTCCACCCGGTGGATCGCCGTCTCGTGAGCCTGGCGCCGCGCCCAGAACGCGAGCGGCGAGGGGGCGGGCAGCAGGGTGAAGTACGGCACCTGCGGATCGGCCTCGGTGAGCGCCTTGACCAGCGCGCGGTGGCCGTCGCGGAACCAGGGCGTCAGATCCGCGTCGCCGGGCTCCTGGCCGGTCCGGGGCGGCGCGAACTCGGTCAGTCTCTCACTCACGTTCCGGGTGGCCCAGCGGTGCACCATTCCGATGTGCGCGAGCAGGTCCCGCACGCGCCACTCCGGACACGTGGGCACCTGGGCGTCCGGCCCGGCCTGCTCCGCGGCGTCGGCCAGCAGCCGGCCGTCCCGGTCCAGGGCGTCGATGAACTCGGCGATTTCCATGGCGGGATTCTGCCACCGGCCACCGACATCCGGCGCTCACGGCAGGCGAGACGAGGCTCAGGACGGGCCACCGCCGGCCCGCCCGGCCCCGCGCGTCCCGTACGCGACGACCGCCGCCACCGCCGCCAGCAGGGCGACCGTGGTCAGGGCGATCGGCAGGGAGAGCCCGTCGGCCAGGAAGCCGATGGCGGGCGGCCCGAGCAGCATGCCACCGTAGCCGACGGTGGAGGCCGCGGCGACCCCGCTGGGCCCGGTCAGGGCGCCCGCCCGGGCGATCGCGACCGGGAAGAGGTTGGCCAGACCGAGGCCGGTGACGGCGAAGCCGAGGAGCGCGAGCCAGACGGTGGGGGCGAGTGACCCCAGCAGCATGCCGGCCGCGGCCGTGGCGCCGCCCGCGACCAGCGTGCGGGTCTGGCCGAGCCGTTCGAGCAGCGCGGTGCCGCTCAGCCTGCCGACGGCCATCATCAGGGCGAAGACCGAGTAGCCCGCGGCGGCGACGCCCGGACTCGCGTCCAGGTCCTGGTCCAGGTGGAGCGCGGCCCAGTCGGCCATCGCCCCCTCGCCGTACGCCGTGCACAGCGCGATCAGGCCGAAGACCGCGACGAGCCGCCGCGCCGCGTCGCGGGCCGGGTCCTCGGGCGCCCGCCCGGCCGGTGTCGCGCCCTCCTCGACCGACGCCGAAGTCGACGCCGACCCCGACGCCGACGCCGACGCCGACGCCGACAGGGCCGACTCCGGCACCGGGAGGCGGAGCAGCGCCCGGCCCGCGACCGCGGTGACCAGCAGCCCGACGGCGGTGAGCAGCGCCAGGTGGGGCGTGGGGGCCAGCCGTCCCGCGATCAGCCCGCCCAGGGCCGCGCCGGCCATCCCGCCCAGGCTGAACGCGGCGTGGAAGCCGGGCATGACGGGGCGGCGCAGCGCGGCGATGAGATCGACGGCCGCGCTGTTCATGGCGACGTTGAGCCCGCCGAACCCGGCCCCGAAGACCAGCAGGACCAGCCCGAGGGCGAGCGCGGAGCCGGTCAGCGGCGGCAGCGCGACGCCGAGCGAGAGCAGGACGGCCGCGGCCACCGTCGTGGGATGGCTGCCGAAGCGGCGGCAGAGCCGGCCGGTCACCACCATGGTGGCGACCGCGCCCGCGGACACCCCGAGCAGGGCGAGCCCGAGGGCGCCCTCCGACGCGCCGGTCCGCTCCTTGATCGCGGGGATCCGGACCACCCAGCCGGCGAACACGAATCCGTCGAGAGCGAAGAACGCGGTGATGGCGGTGCGCAGTTGGGTCAGCGAACGGTCCGCCGTGGCGGAGCGCCGCCTGCCCGGAATGGCGCTCCATGTTTTGTTTGGCGTCGGCACAAAGTGAGAATAGGGGTGTGACCCAGACACGGACAAGGCTCGAGCGGGGCCGAAGCGCTCTCGGCCCGGCGCTGGAGCTCGTACACACCGGCCGGGCGCCCACGCGGGCGGTGCTCACGGCCGAACTCGGGGTGACCCGCGCGACCGCGGGCGCCGTCGCCGCCGAACTCGAAGCGCTCGGCCTGATCCAGGTGGACTCGCGCCCGCTCGGGGCCGCCGGGGCGCAGGGCCGCCCCTCGCACCGCCTCTCGATCGCCCCCCGCGGCCCGGTGGCCCTCGCGGCCCAGGTGCACGCCGACGGCTTCCGCGCGGCGCTGGTCGGACTCGGCGGCCGGATCGTGGCCACCGACCCCGGATGCATGACCGTGCCCGCCGATCCGGCGCAGGTCATCGACGCGGTCGTCGAGGCCGGGGCCCGGCTGCTGCGCGAGAGCGGCCGCCGCTGCGTGGGCGCCGGCCTCGCGGTCCCCTCCGCGGTCGCCGAACCGGAGGGCACCGCCCTCAACCCGCTGCACATCGCCTGGCCCGCCGGCGCGCCCGTACGCGAGCTGTTCACCGAGAGCCTCGCCGCGGCGGGCGTCCACGGCCCGTCCGGGGAGCCCCTCACCGGCCTCGTCGGCAACGACGTCAACCTCGCGGCCCTGGCCGAGCACCGCCATGGCGCGGGCCGCGGCGCGCAGCACCTGCTCTGCGTCGCCACCGGCCACCGCGGGGTGGGCGGTGCGCTGGTCCTCGACGGACGGCTGCACACCGGCAGCGCGGGCCTGGCCATGGAGGTCGGCCATCTGACCGTCAACCCCGAGGGGCCGCCCTGCCATTGCGGCAGCCGCGGCTGCCTGGACATCGAGACCGACCCGCTGGCCTTCCTCCTCGCCGCCGGGCGGGACCCGGGCCCCGAGGGTTCCCTCCTGCAACAGGCGCGCGACCTGCTGCGGGAGGAGTACGGCGAACCGTCGGTACGGGCCGCCGCCGACCTCCTCATCGACCGGCTCGGCCTCGGCCTCGCCGGACTGGTCAACATCCTCAACCCCGACCGCATCATCCTCGGCGGGCTGCACCGCGAGCTGCTGGAGGCCGACCCGGAGCGGCTGCGGGCGGTCGTCGCCGAGCGCAGCCTGTGGGGGCGCAGCGGGGGCGTGCCCGTCCTGCCGTGCACCCTCGACCACAACAGTCTTGTCGGGGCGGCGGAGTTGGCCTGGCAGGCGGTGCTCGACGACCCGCTCCAGGCGCTCGCCGCCGGCTGACGCCGCCCCCTGCGCGCCCCGGGGGTGCTCCGGCCGCCCCCGTGCGCGCCTCCGCGCCTGCCGCCCCGGAAACGGCCGCCCCCGGAAACGGCCGCCCCCGCGCCGGCCACCCCCGGAAACGGCCGGCCCCGGGGGGCTACCCCGCGCGCCAGGCCACGGCCAGGGCGCCGGCCGGGTTGGTGGTGAGCATCCGGCGCACCACGTCGGCGCCCACGGCGAGTTCGAGCCGCGGGCGCAGCCGGCGCAGCAGATACGGCATACCCGGGCCGCCGTTCACCGACCGGGCCTGCGCCGTCGTCGTGTCGCCGCCCAGTAGCAGCTGTCCGGCGTACCCGGCGTCCACGAGCGCGGCCAGCGCGTCCGGCAGCCGCCAGTCGGTGGCGTGGTTGGCCCGGGAAGGCCCGTCGAAGGCGAGGAACGCCCCGGCCGCGGCCGCCTCCCGGTGCACGGCCGGGTCCGGAAAGCGGTTCAGATGGCCGAGGATCACGCTCCGCGGCGCCACCCCGTGCTCGCCGCACAGCAGGTCCAGCACGTCCAGCGCGCCCGTCCCCAGCTCCAGGTGGACGGCGATGGGCGCGCCGGTGCGGTGGTGGGCCTCGGCGGCCGCCGCCATGGTGCGGCGGGCATGGGCGTCCAGCCCGTGGAAGCCGCCGGCGACCTTGATCAGCCCCGCCCGCGGCCCCGTGCCGCCGATGCCGCGCGTCAGCTCGTCGACGAAGAGCTCGGCCAGCCCGTCGAGCACCGCCTCCGCCACGCCCGGCGCGTAGTGCTCCGCCTGGTGCAGGCCCGTCGCGGCCACCAGATGGACGCCGGTGGCGCGGGAGAGCCCGGCCAGCTCGCCGGCCGCCCGTCCGAGGCCGTACGGCGTCCACTGCACCACCGTGCGGCCGCCGAGCGCGTGGAAGGCCCGCAACTCCTCCCGCGCCGAGGCCACGTCGGCCAGCTCCTGCCCGGGCAGCCGCGCGCTGCGGATGAACAGGTGGTCGTGGGCGTCGCAGACGCCCAGCGCGTCGCCGGGGACGTCGCCGAGCACGGTCCGTACGGTCGCCGCGCTCACCACTGGCGCCCCTTCGGGAGCCGGGCCAGGCCGGGCGTGGACAGATGGAGCACCTGATAGCGGTCTCCGGGGGCGTCGGGCGGGGCGGCGTCCTCCCAGAGGGTGAAGCGCAGCAGTTCCCAGCGGCGCGGATCGACGGCGAGGGCCGTGGAGTGCACGCCGTCCGTACGGGCCAACTCCAGCAGCTCCTCCAGCGCGCCCTCGACCGCGCCCGCCGGGCCGCCGCCCGACGGGTCGGCGCCCGCCGGGACGGCCACGGCGTGGCGGGTGGCGGTGCGCGGGGCGGCGGCCCGGGACGGGCCGGGCTCGAAGGCGAGCCCCTGCCAGTGCTCGACCACCGGCCGGCCGAAGTCCCGGACGACGCCCTGGAATCCGGGGCCCCACAGGAAGCGGTTCATGGCCTCGGGCGCGGCCCACAGGTAGAACGGCGCGTACTGGTTGACCGGGGAGCCGTCCACCCCGCGCTCGCGGATGCCGTACGCCTTCAGCCCGAGCCCCGGGAAGCCGTCCAGCAGATGGCCCTTCGACTTCACCCGATGTCGGATGATCTCCATGTCGTAGTCGGCGGGCAGGGTGATCCGGTACTGCATCGCGTGCAAGAACAACTCCTGTGGTGTCATGGCGGGCGCGGGCGCGCCGGGAGGGAAGCGGGGGGAGCGCGCGGCTCAGGGGGCGGGCCGGTGGGGCGCGCGGGCGGCGAGCAGGTCCAGCAGGCCCTGGACGGCGCTGTCGAAGGGCGCGGGCGACCCCGCGGCGCGCGCCAGCACATAGCCGCCCTGGACGGCCGCCACGACCGAGGCCGCGGTCCGCTCCGGGGCGAGCCCCGCGTCGAACTCCCCGCGCTCGACGCCCTCGGCGACGACCTCGGCCAGCCGCCCGCGCAGCCAGTCGAGGGTCTCCTCCACCGGACCGCGCAGCACCGGGTCGGCGATGACGTCCGGATCCATGGTCAGCCGGCCGATCGGGCAGCCCCGCAGCACGTCCCGCTCCCGCAGCAGATACCCGCGCACGCGCTCGTACGCCGTCCCGGGCGCGGACAGGCACGCCTCGGCCGTGGCGCGCATCTGCTCGGCGGTGCGGCGGATGGCGGCGAGCGCGAGGTCGGGCTTGCCGCTGAAGTGGTGGTACATGCTGCCCTGGCCGGCGCCCGCGCGCTGCTGGATGGCCTTGGGGCTGGTGCCCACGTAGCCGCGCTCCCACAGCAGGTCCTGAGTGCTCTCGATCAGCCGTTCCGCAGTGCTCATGAGGCTACTGTACATACTAGTAAGTACAGAAGGGGAGATCTTCGCCGCCGGGACGCCGCCGGGACGCCGCCGGGGGAGGGGCGATCGGCGCGGGGCCGGGTCCGGCGCGGCTGCCGGGCCCGGCGGGATGCGGCGGGAGCCGGCTCAGTGGGAGACGGCGGACCGGGCGGCGGGCGCCCGCTCCCGGACCCCGGCCGGGGGCGCGGGACGGGAGAGGTCCGTGCGGTCGGGCGGGGCGGTGCGGCCGGCCCCGTGCGCCGCCAAGGGGGGCTTGGCGGGGGCGGCGGGCTGCGGTACGGCCAGGGTGAACCACACGACCTTCCCGCTGCCGTCGTCCCGGGCGTGCATGCCCCAGCTCTGGCTGACCGAGGCGACCAGCGCGAGCCCGCGGCCGCGGGTGGCCATCGGGTCGCACTCGGGGACGCACGGCAGCCGCGGATCGTGGTCGCGGACGGAGACCGTGAGGCGGTCCAGCATGAGGACGATCTCCACCGTGCACTGCTTGTCCGGCTCGGCGTGCCGGTGGACGTTGGTGAGCAGCTCGGTGACGGCGAGCGCGGCGGGATCGATGAGCGGATCCAGGTGCCAGTAGCGCAGTTGCGCGGAGACGATTCTGCGGACCTGTCCGATCCGCGACGGCAGGGCCTGCAGCTCCACCGTGCAATGTCTGCTTGGACGACTGATCACGGCTGCGACTCCCTGAAGAAGTGGTGGCTAGCCTGATGCAGATGCGGGCGTCGAACGCGCCGGCGGCCACCGTGCAGCAGTGGTGTCTGCCGGGCGCGACCGGTAAGGCCGGTTCTCAGCGTCACCGCCTGTTGACCCTCAGTGATACCGGTACGCGTCCAGGGTCTGCCCCGTCGCCCGCACGCGCAACTCAGGGGATGTCTCCCGGCGGTGGCGGGGGAGGGTGTCAGCCCTTGGGCGAGTGGCCTCGCGCGCTGCGGATCACATCGAGGAAGCGGCTGGCGGCGCCGGGCGCGGCGGCCTTCGCCGCGGCGTCCCGCTCGCCCAGGGTGAGGCGGTAGCGGGTGCCGTTGACCGTCGCGAGGGCCTGGTCGCCGTCGGTGAACCACGGCTTGCTCGCGTGCACCGACTGCACGGGGGCGCTGTCGATCTCGCGGCCGTAACTGGTCAGCAACTGCAGCCTGCCGTCCTTGATCAGGACCTGGCCGGCATGCGTGACCGAGCGCAGGAACTTCTCGATCCGCACCCCACGGGCGTTGAACTCCGTATCGGCCACGGTGACCGCCTCCCCGGTGACTCTCGCCGGCATGCGCGCCGCTCTCCCACATCCATCTTCCCTGCTGCGCAGTGTGCCCGGGACCGGCCCGGGATACCAGGGCGCACAGGTGCCCACTTCCGACCCACAAGGGTCGGAGTGCGCCATCGGGCCGGCGCGAGAAGCACGGGCGGCGCACGGACGGCGCGACAGCGCTCCCGTGCCACGGCGGCGCCGCCCCGTGGTGGACGGCGCGCGGACGAGGTGCGAGAAGCCGCTCGCGCTCACGGCCGGGCCCGGCGTCCCGCACCCGCACCAGGCCGCCTACGCCGAACGGCCGCCGCGCGGGCCGGACTCGGGCCGCCCACGCCGGAGGTCACGCCGACCGCAGGCCGTCAAGGGCGCGCACCGCGTCGCGGAAGGCACGCCGCAGCCCCGGGCGCAGCAGCCACAGGGCGCCCCGCACCGGCGCCACCGCGTCCACCGCGAAGGTGTACCGCACCAGCGAGCCGGTGCCGGAGACCGACGGCACCAGCCGCCACTCCTCCAGCAGCGCCCGCAGCCCGGGCGCGTTCGTCTCGTCGACGCGGTAGGCGTAGCGCTCCCCGGGATCCGCCGCCATGACCGTCTCGGCGAAGCGGACGCCGCCCCGCAAACGGATCTCGCGGCCCGCGCCGTCCCCGGTGGACCGCGCCGCGGCGACCTGGCGGTACCACCGCGGCCAGCCCTCGACGTCGGCCAGCGCCTTGAACACCACCTCGGGCGGGGCGGCGGCCTCGGCGACGAACACCAGCCGCAGCGGGGCCGTACGGACGAACTCCGGACCCACGGGACGCAGACGATGTCTCATGCACCCCACGGTAACTGGCGGGCCGTCAGATGTCTGCGGCGACAGCGGCCTCGCCCGCCACCACCAGCTCACCCGGCAGATGCTCCAGGATCTCCGCCCGCGCCTCCTCCGGCAGCCCCGGGTCCGTCACCAGCGCGTCCACATCGTCCAGCGAGGCGAACGAACTCAGGCCCACCGTGCCCCACTTGGTGTGGTCGGCGACCACCACCACCCGCCGCGCCGACCGGACGAACTGCCGGTTGGTCTCCGCCTCGGCCAGGTTCGGGGTCGACAGCCCCGCCTCCACCGATATCCCGTGCACCCCCAGGAACAGCACGTCGAAGTGGAGCGAGCGCACCGCGGCGTCCGCGACCGGGCCCACCAGCGTGTCCGAGGGCGTGCGGACCCCACCGGTGAGCACCACCGTCGCCGCCCCCGGGCGCGGCCCCGCCCCACCGCCGGCGGCCGACCGCTGCGCGTTGTAGAAGACGTCCGCCACCCGCACCGAGTTCGTCACCACGGTCAGGTCCGGCACCTCCAGCAACTGCTGCGCCAGCGCGAACGCCGTCGTCCCGCCGGCCAGCGCGATGGCGGTGCCCGGCGCCGCCATCGCCGCCGCCGCCTTCGCGATGTCCTCCTTGGCGCTCAGCTCCAGCCCCGACTTGGCCTCGAACCCCGGCTCGTACGTGCTCGCCTCGGCGACCGGCACCGCGCCGCCGTGCACCTTCTCCACCATGCCCAGCCGGGCCAGCGCGTCCAGATCGCGACGGACCGTCATGTCCGACACGTTCAGCTTGCGGGTCAGCTCGTTGACCCGCACCCCGCCGCGCCGTCTGACCTCGTCGAGGATCAGGGCACGCCGCTGCTCCGCGAGGAGATTCTGGTTGTCGCTCACCGCGGCCCGTCCCTTCCCATCGGTCCTCGCCTCCACCCGCGGGCTCATCTTCGCATGCCGCCGGGCCCCACGATCGCCCCGAACCCGTGTGATTACGATTTCGCCACGCCCGGCGCCGCCGCGTCGGGCCCGCGCGCCGCGGGCACGATCCTGGAGGGACAACCACACCGGGATCGGGGGGCACGGTGGCAGCGGCGACACACACCGGTACGGGCACGGCGGCGGGGGACGGCGGCCAGCCCCCGCCCGACCTGGAGCTGCTGGTCCACGGCGTCGGCGGAACCACCCCGCAGGAGATGCTCACCGACCCACGGACCGTGCTGGTCACCGGCGACGAGACCGCGGGGGTCTACCGGCGCGTCGACGACGCCGACGCCGAGGAGCGCCCGCAGGACTACCGCGAGACCCCGGTCCGCGAGGCCTACTGCTGGTCCAACCTCACCTCCGGCAACGGTGCCCGCGCCCTGTGGTTGCTCCTGCTGCCCTTCATGGTGGTCAACCTCGCCCACTGGATGCGGCCCGCCGCCGACCGGCGCGAGCGCACCGTACGCACCTACGGCCTCGTGGTGCGGCTGATCGCCCTCAGCCTCACCGTCCTGCTGATCGCCGGGGCCTGCGAGGTGGCGCTCGACCTGGTGGCCTGGCAGTGCGCCGGCGCGCGATCCTGCGGCGACCACAGGTCCTGGCTCGCCTTCATGTCGCCGCGCGACCACGGCTGGTGGAGCCAGCCCGGCCGCCGCCTCGCCCTGGCCTCACTCGTGCCCACCGCCCTCGGCGGACTGCTGTGGTACCTGTCCAACCGCACCTGGAGCGCGTACGAGTCACAGCCCCCGCTGCGCCGGCCGGTGGACGAGTGCGACCCCGCCTCCGGCAACCGCGCAGCCCTCTGCCTGCCCGGCTTCTGGTACGGGCGCCGGATCGTCGCCCGGCTGCGCGCCGCGCACACCGCCGCGAGCTTCCTGACCGTCGCGGCGGGCCTCACCGCGGCCACCGCCGCCTACGACCGCGAGCCGGGCGGCAGCGCCCTCCTCGACGTCTTCGGGTGGCTGCTGCTGGCACTGCTGGCCGCGGCCGGGCTGCTCGTGGTGTACGTGGTGTGCCGCCGGGGCCGCAGCGAGAGCAGGCTCGACGACGAACTGGACCGGGTCACCACCGCAGCCCTCCCCGGGACCGCCCTCGGCCTGCTCGCCCTGGCGATGCTGTACGCCGGCTGGTCCCGGCCCGGCTGGGCCTCCCACGGGCGACTGCCGGGCGACGCGACGTTCGGAAACCTCACGCTCGTCCAGGGCGCCCTCGTCGTCGCCCTGGCCGGCTGCGCCGTGGTGCTGCACCGCACCGCGCCCGTCGGGCGCACCCCGCTGCGCGGCCTCGCCGGCCCGGCCGTCGCCATGCTGGCCTGCGGGCTGGGCGCGGTGCTCTCCGGCGGGGTCGCCCAGCGCGTCGCGGACTGGCTCGACGGCGGCGCCACGCCCGGCATGGAGCACGGCCCGATCGCCGGACCCCCGGTGCTGCTGTCCTGGCAGGCCGCGGTCATCCCCGCCGTGCTGCTCATGGTGCTGCTGGTGGCCCTGTTCTTCGCCGTCCGGGTGTGGCGGGTGCGGCGGCGGCTGGAGCGCACCGTGCCCGACGGCTACCCCGGGGAGCGGCCCGACGCGGTGCGCACCCGCAAGATCGCGGGCGCGATCGCCCGTGCCGGGCTGACCGACTCCGCCCCCGGCATCGTCGGCCCCGTCGCCCTGTTCACCCTCCTCCTCGGCGCCGCCGCGGTCGCCGGGGCCTGGGCCACCGAGCAGGTGCCAGGACGGGCCGCCGACGGCACGCCCGCCGTCGTCGAGGCCGCCGCCCAGACCGCGCAGGCGCTCGGCTCCTGGCTGATGGGCCTGGCGTTCCTGCTGCTGGTCACCTGGGCCCGCCGCGCCTACCGCAGCCCCTCCGCCCGCCGCACCATCGGCATCCTGTGGGACGTCGGCACCTTCTGGCCGCGCGCCGCCCACCCCTTCGCGCCCCCCTGCTACGCCGAGCGGGCCGTCCCCGACCTGACCTGGCGGATGGAGACCTGGACCCGGCGCCACGGCGGGCGGCTGGTGATCTCCGGCCACTCCCAGGGCAGCGTGCTGGCCGCCGCCGCGGTCTGGCAGGTGGACCGGCACACCCGAGGCCGGGTCGCGCTGCTGACCTACGGCTCACCCCTGGAGCGGCTGTACGGGCGCTGGTTCCCCGCCTACTTCGGCATGGCCGAACTGTGCTCCCTGCACGACGAGGTGCGCTGCTGGCGCAACCTCTGGCGGTACACCGACCCCATAGGCGGCCCCATCCGGCTGCCGGACGGCACCGGCCCCGAGGTCGACCACGAAGGGCTCAAGGATCCGCTCGCCTACGGCCGCACCCCGGATCACCCGCTGCCCGCCCCGATCCTCGGCCACTCGGACTACCAGGCCGACCCCGCCTTCTGCCAGGAGCGGGCCGGGCTGCTGGCCCGCCTCCCGGAACAGCACACACCGCCTCAGAAGAGCTCCGGCAGGTCCTCCGGGTAGAGCAGCGTCAGCTCGTCCGTACTCGGATCGGGGAGCTGCGCCACCCGGCCCGCGTGCCGCTCCACCATGGCCTCGAAGGTCTGCCGGGCGGTGCGGCCGTTGCCGAACGCCGGGCCCTTCGGGAGCGCCGTGAAGTACTTCAGCAGCGCCTCGGCCGCCCCCTCGCCGAGCCGGTACTCCTGCTCCTCCGCCTGCTGCTCCACGATCCGCAGCAGCTCCTCCGGGGCGTAGTCGCCGAAGGTGATGGTGCGTGAGAATCGGGAGGCCACACCCGGGTTGACCGACAGGAAGCGCTGCATCTCCTCCGTGTAGCCGGCCACGATGACCACCACCGCGTCCCGGTGGTCCTCCATCAGCTTGACCAGCGTGTCGATCGCCTCACGGCCGAAGTCCCGCCCCGAGTCCTCCGGCGACAGCGCGTACGCCTCGTCGATGAACAGCACCCCGCCGCGCGCCCGGTCGAACGCCTCCTGGGTGCGGATCGCCGTCGAGCCGATGTGCTCGCCGACCAGGTCCACCCGGGAGACCTCCACCAGGTGGCCTCGTTCCAGCACCCCGAGCGAGGCCAGGATCTCCCCGTACAGCCGGGCCACCGTCGTCTTGCCGGTGCCGGGGGAGCCGGTGAAGACCAGATGGCGGCGCACCGACGCGGCCTTGAGCCCCGCCTGCTGCCGGCGCCGGCCCACCTCGATCATGTCGGTGAGGGCCCGCACCTCGCGCTTGACGCTCTCCAGGCCCACCAGCGCGTCCAGTTCGCCCAGCACCGCCTTGGACGGGCGCACCGACACCGGCGGCTTCGCCTCGGCCGGCGCGGCCTGGGCGCCGCCGTCGCCGGTGCGCTGCGCCGGAATGCTGCCCAGCAGCCCGCCCGTCGAGGTGGCCGTCTCCACCGCGGGCTTCCCCGCGGCCGGGACCACCGCCCGCGCGGCGGGCGTGGCCGCGCTCTCGTCGCTCGTGCAGTCCTCGACGATCGGCCCGGCCTCGGAGAACTCGTAACCCCCGCGCGAGCACCGCTCCGTACGGCACCGGGTCAAGGTGGTCCGGCAGCCGTCGATGATGTGGAAGCCGTAGCCGCCGCTGCCGGTCACCCGGCAGTTGTCGAAGGTGCCGCGCCCCTCGGCGGACACATAGAAACCGGCCTCGGCGGGGGAGGTGACCGTGGTGCGCTCGACCGTCGGGTCGGCGCCCTTGGTGACGATCACCCCCGTCGCGGCCCCGTCGATGGTGCAGCCCGCCAGCGTGCCGCCGCTGCCGTGGTCGCGGAACCACGCACCCGTGGCCGCCTCCCGGATCCGGCAGTCGTCCAACTGCGCGGTCGCCCCGTCGCTCACCGACACCGCCGTGTTGCGCACCTGCGACAGGTCGCTGTCGACGACATCCACCCGCGACCCCCGGTCCAGCACGAACAGCGCGTCCGGCACGTCGTGCACCCGGCACGAGTCCAGCACCGCCGTCGCCCCGTCGCTGACCCACACCGCCGGATAGTCGCCCGTACTCTCGTGCATCTCGCACTGGTTGGCGTCCACCCGCGTGCCCGGGTCCCACACCGACAGCCCGTTGCGCCCGAACCGGCGCACCTTGGACCGGGTCAGGGTGAGCACCGACCGGGACCGCAGGTCGATCGCGTTCTCCGGGACGTCGTGGATGTCGCAGTCCGCGAGCGTGAGCACCGCGTCCGTGTCCAGATTGACGCCGTCCGCGCTCGTGCGGTGCACCCGGCAGTCCGTCAGATGCCCTGTGGCGCGCGCCGAGACCTGCACCCCCGCGCCCCTGACCTCGTACACCTCGCAGCCCACCGCCTCCAGTGCGCTGCCCTCGCCGGTCAGCGAGAGACCGGCCCCCGAGGCGTGGTGGATCCGGCAGCGCTCCAGCCGCGGATGCCCGCCACCGCGCACATCGACGCCCGACTGGCCGGCCGCCATCACCTCACAGTCCTCGAACACCCCGCCGGCCCCGTCCAGCACGCTGAACCCCACGCCCGCCGGGTTGTCCACGGTGCAGCGCCGCACCGTGGGGCGGGCGCTGCCGCGCACCTCGATCCCCACCGCCGAGCGTGTCGCGACCCGCACATCCGCCAACTCCGGTGCCCCGTCCTCGACGAGCAGCGCGGGCGAGGCCGAGTCCTGCCCCTCGATGTGCAGATCCTGGATGACCGCGGACGCGCGTATGGTCAGGGCGACGCCGTCCACCGGGGCGATCCGCACCGAGCCGCGCCCCGAGCCCTCGGGGCCGCGCAGCGTGACGGCCCGGCCCACCACCAGATTCTCGCGGTAGGTGCCGGGGGAGATGGAGAGCACATCACCGTCCCCCGCGGCCTCCAGGGCCGCCGAGAGGGAGGCGTACTCTCCTGTGCGGCGCCGCCACCGCGACGTTCCGCTGTGCGTCACCTGGACGACCGAGCCCTGTGCCATGGCGCTGTTGTGCCCCCACCTCGTGCGTATGCCGGCTGCGCGCGACTGTGCCGCTGTGTTGTGAAGGCCCCACCGTAGCGTGCGCGGGACCAGCCACTGAACGCCCGGCTCCGCCTCCGCGCCTCACCTCGCGACCACGCGGTGGCACAGGGCCGTCAGCTGTCGGCACCCGCCCGGCCCCAGTCCTGGCCCGCCCGCTCCCACGCGGTGTCCCATTGGGCGAAACGCCGGCGCATCAGCCGCCATACGACCAGCCGCCGGGCGCCCTCGAACAGTCCCGCCGTGCCCGCCGCGGCCGCCGTCCCCGCCAGCACGGCATGGGTGGCGGCGGTCGCCTCGTCCAGCGGGCGGCCCGTCGGCCGGCCCCGGTCGTCGGTCCAGATGCGGAACCGCTCGCCGGCGTCGGCGCCGGGGTGGGTGCCGAGCGCGCCGGTGTGCTCACTGCCGTCCGGGCCGGTCCACTTGGCGAACACCCGGCGGTGCGCGTCACGCGTGGAGGCGGTCTCCGGGTCCGAGTCGATACGGGGGTGCGGCAGGACCTTCACCACGGTCGCGGAGACCAGATGGCGCTGCGCCCGCTGCTCGCGCACGGTCTCCCGCAGCGCCCCGTGCGTGAGCGCGCCCGTCGCCCAGCCGACGCCGGGGGCCACGAGGACGATGAGCAGCGCGGCCACGAGCGCCGCCCAGGCCTCGGCGAGGTCGGTCGGACGGCGCAGCGGGTTGCGCCGCCAGCGCCACAGTCCGCGGATCGTCCGCATGCTCACGCACCCCCTTCCCCATTCGTGGATACCGCATGACGGGCCGGAAATACGTGGATTCGTCGAAGAGAGAGCAATATCACGAGGTCGGGCCTTCCGTCGCGTAAGGTCAGCCGGTTGCCAGGGGTACCCGCCACACGAGCCGGGTACCCCCGTCCCCGGCGCTTCGATGTGCAGCGTGCCGCCGCGCAGTTCGGCCCTGGACCGCATGCTGACCAGGCCCCCGTTGGGCGTGCCGCCGGCACGTCCGTGCCGACCGGGCCCTCCACCACCGGCGACGGAACGAAGCCCGGCACGTCGGACGCCGACCGGACCGCCTTGGTCGCATCACCCAAGGATGCCCCAGTACGAGGGCGACGCCCCGCCTTGCGATGTTCCCCCCAGCTACCGCTGGGAGGTGCCCCCTGCGCCAGACGCCGCTCGCGGGCGGACGCCCCCTTTGACGACAGACCCTAGCCGCGCCGCGGGCCGAACGGGGCGCAACTGCCCAAGTCGCCGGATCCAGCCCCGCGCGCCCCGCTCAACCCTGCCGGGCGCCGGGCGCGTTCAGCCCTGCGGGACCACCGCCACCGGGCACTGCGCGTGGTGCAGCACCGCGTGGTTGACCAGACCCAGCTGCATGCCGAAGTGGCCCTGCCGCCGCCGCGCCCCCACCACCAGCAGGTCGGAGTGGGCCGAGGCGTCGAGCAGCGCCTTGCGCGGGGAGGCCTCGACCACGCGGTGCGCCACCGGTACGGGCGCCAGGGCCGCCGCCGAGGCGCCGCCCAGCGCCTCCTCCAGCAGCTCGCCGGCGCGCCGGGCCCGTTCCTCCGGGGTGCCGTGCTCCTCGCCCGCGTAGCGCCAGGCGTGCACCGCCTCCAGCTCGCAGCCGCGCAGCCGCGCCTCGCGGAGCGCGAAGGCGGTCGCGGCCGCGCCGCAGGCGGGCTCGTGCCCGGCGGGGCGCTCGCGCTCGGCGATGCCCACCGTCACCCGGCCCATCCGGCCCCGCACGTTCTCCGGGCGGCCGCGGACCACCACCACCGGACAGTGCGCACGGGCCGCGATGCCCAGCCCCACCGAGCCCAGCAGCAGGGACGCGAACTCCCCGCGCCCCCGGGAGCCCACGACCACCGCGTCCGCGCTCTGCCCGGCGCGCAGCAGGGCCGTCACCGGGTCGTCGGGGGCCACGTCCGTCATCACCTTGAGCGCCGAGGCGCGCCGCCCCGCACGCTCGGCGGCCATGGCCAGCACGGTCTCGCTGCGGATCCGCTCGGCCGGGCGGTCCGGCGAGGTCGAGGGGATGTACCCCTCGTAGCGCTCCCACAGCGAGGCGTGGACGATGCGCAGCGGCAGCCCGCGCCGGGTGGCCAGGTCGGCCGCCCAGTCCAGTGCGTCGAAGGCGGCGTCCGAACCGTCGACCCCCACCACGACGGGTAGCTCCACCGTGCCCACCGCCTCTCATATCAGCACATGGATGTGTTCCTTCCCATTGTCCTGCCGGGCGCCCGCGCGGGGCGTCGTGGCCGGTCGGCGCGCGTGGCGGGCGATGGACCGGCTCACGGCAGCCGCATGGCGAGGGTCACGACGGCCCCGACGGCGCCCGCGCTGACCGCCAGCCGGTCGGTGACCAGTCGGGTCAGCCACAGCCCGCGCCCACTGGTCGCCCCGTCCAGGCCGGGCAGGATCCGGGGGATGACATCCTCGGAGAAGCCGGGGCCCGAGTCGCTGATCCGGCACTCCAGCTCGTCCCCGACCCGCCGCAGCAGGAGAGTCCCCGCCCCGCCCGCGTGCTCCACCGCGTTGGTGGCGATCGCGTCCACGGCCAGCACGAAGTCGCCCCGGCGGGCCTCGGCCAGCCCGGCCCCGGCCGCGCACTCCTCGACCTGCACCCGCAGCAAGGGCAGTTCGCGCGCGGTGAAACGGCGCTGCAGCAGACGCTCCACGGCTCGATCGGCGGACCACAGGCGGGGTTGCGCCGGCACCGGTGCCTCCCGTTGACGAGTTCGAGTGACAGCAGGGTCGATGAAGGAGCCGAGGGTACGAGCCATCCGCCGCCCGCGCACGCCAAGACCGAGAATGGCGACCCGGATACTCAATGTGACCGAAAGTGGTCGGTCAATATCCGCAACCTGCTCGGCCGCGCACCGCTTCTTGCCTTATCCCGGCCAGCTCCACTCCGCCACCTCCGGCAGGTCCACGCCGTGCCGCCGGATCCAGTCGTGGTGCCGGTGGCGCATGTCCGCCATCTCCTGGCGCAGCCCGGCGGCGCGGACCGCGAGCCCCGGCACCCGGTCCAGCACATCCATGACCAGCCGGTAGCGGTCCAGGTCGTTGCGCACCACCATGTCGAAGGGCGTGGTCGTGGTGCCCATCTCCTTGTAGCCGCGCACATGCATCCCCGGATGGACGGCCCGCCGGTAGGTCAGCCGGTGGATCAGCCACGGGTAGCCGTGATAGGCGAAGATCACCGGCCGGTCGCGGGTGAACACCGCGTCGAACTCGTGGTCCGACAGCCCGTGCGGATGCTCCTCACGCGGCGCCAGCCTGGTCATGTCGACGACGTTCACCACCCGCACGGCCAGCTCCGGCAGGCGCGTGCGCAGCAGCGACGCAGCCGCCAGCGTCTCCTGGGTGGGCACGTCCCCCGCGCAGGCGAGCACCACCTCCGGCTCCCCGCCCGGGCGCTCCGTCCCCGCCCACTCCCAGATGCCGAGGCCGCGCGCGCAGTGGTCGCGCGCCTGCTCCAGGCCGAGCCAGTCGAAGCAGGGCTGCTTGCCCGCCACCACCACGTTGACCACGTCCCGGGTGCGCAGCACATGGTCGGCCACGCACAGCAGGGTGTTGGTGTCCGGCGGGAGGTAGACGCGCACCGTGTGCGGGTCCTTGTTGAGGATGTGATCGATGAAGCCGGGGTCCTGGTGCGAGAAGCCGTTGTGGTCCTGCCGCCAGGCGTGCGAGGTCAGCAGGTAGTTCAGGGCGGCGATCGGGGCCCGCCACGGGACGGTGCGGGCCGTCTGGACCCACTTGACGTGCTGCGAGGCCATGCTGGCGACGATGTGGGTGAACGCCTCGTACGAGGAGAACAGACCGTGCCGCCCGGTCAGCAGATACCCCTCCAGCCAGCCCTGGCACAGATGCTCCGACAGCACCTCCATGACCCGCCCGTGCGGCCCCAGATGCTCGTCCGTCGCCACCGTCTCGGCCTGCCAGGCCTTGTCCGTGACCGCGTACACGTCCTGCAGCCGGTTGGACGCCGTCTCGTCCGGCCCCACCAGGCGGAAGTCGCGGCGCTCGGCCGTGTCGGCCATCACCTGGCGCAGCATCCCGCCCAGCACCCGCGTCGGCTCGTGCAGCCGCGTGCCGGGCTTGTCCACGGCGACGGAGTGGTCGGTCAGGTCCGGCAGCGGCAGCTCGCGCAGCAGCCGGCCGCCGTTGGCGTGCGGATTGGAGCCCAGCCTGCGGTCGCCGGACGGCACACAGGCCAGCACCTCGGGGCTGGGCCGGCCGTCGGCGCCGAACAGCTCCTCCGGCCGGTACGAGCGCAGCCACTCCTCCAGCTGCCGCAGCCGCCCGGGATCCTCCCGCACCCCGGCCAGCGGCACCTGGTGGGCCCGCCAGGTGCCCTCCACGGGCACCCCGTCCACCTCCGCCGGGCCCGTCCAGCCCTTGGGCGTGCGCAACACGATCATCGGCCAGTGCGGCCGCCGCCGCGCCCCGTCGCCCTCGCGCGCCGCCCGCTGGAAGGCGGCGATCCGGTCCAGCGCGAGGTCCAGCGCCGCCGCCATGTCCTGGTGCGCCCGGGCCGGGTCCTCGCCCGCGACCGCGGTGACGTACAGCGGCTCGTGGCCGTAGCCGCGCAGCAGGTCGTCCAGCTCCCCCTTGGGCAGCCGGGCCAGCACCGTCGGATTGGCGATCTTGTAGCCGTTGAGGTGCAGCACCGGCAGCACCGCGCCGTCGTGCACCGGATCCAGGAACTTGTTGGAGTGCCACGAGGTGGCCAGCGGCCCGGTCTCCGCCTCCCCGTCGCCGACCACACAGGTGACCACCAGATCGGGGTTGTCCAGCGCCGCCCCGTAGGCGTGCGCGAGCGAGTAGCCGAGCTCCCCGCCCTCGTGAAACGAGCCGGGCGCCTGCGGCGCGGCATGGCTCGGCACCCCGCCGGGCGTGGAGAACCGGCGGAACAGCCGCGTCATCCCCGCCAGGTCCCGCCCCATGTCCGGGCACAGCTCCCCGTACGTGCCCTCCAGCCAGGCCCCGGCGAACACGGCCGGCCCGCCGTGGCCCGGGCCCCACACGCACACCGCGTCCAGGTCCCGCGCCGAGATCACCCGGTTCATGTGCGTGTAGACGAGATTCAGCCCCGGGCAGGTACCCCAGTGGCCCAGCAGCCGCGGTTTGATGTGCTCGGGCCGCAGCGGCTCGGCCAGCAGCGGATTGCCGGTCAGATAGATCTGGGCCGCCGCCAGGTAGTTCAGCGCGCGCCAGTGGCGGTCCAGGGTGCTCAGGTCGTGGTCGGTGAGGGTGGCTTGCGGTCCCATGACGTGCCTCCGTGAGAGCGGGCGGCCTCCAGGGAGCGGCTTCCCTCCGGGCGCCCGGACACACAGCCGCCCCGGAGATCGGCCGGAAGCCGCTCCGGCTCCACTCTCGGGCCGCCGCCCGGACACCGTGAGGGGCCACCCGGTACCCGCGCCCGGGCTGTTCGGCCCGTAGTCATGGGCGGGCCCCTGGGACGACCATGCCACACGAGGGGTACCGCCGCCCGGCGGCCCGCCCACACGGTCCGCTCCGAAGGGCGTGGCGGAGCGGAAGACGGCACAGTGAGGTCATGATGGGACTTCTCAGCTCACTGAAGGCGGAACACCGCGAACGGCTGATGACGCTCGCCCGCGAGGTGTCCTTCCCCTCCGGCGCCCGCATCTTCGAGGAGGGCCGCAAGGCCGACCGCTTCTGGATCATCCGCACCGGCGCGGTCACCCTCGATCTGCACGTTCCCGGCCGGCGCGCCGCCGTGATCGAGACGCTCGGCCCCGGTGAGCTGATCGGGTGGTCCTGGCTCTTCCCGCCGGACACCTGGCACCTGGGCGCCGAGGCGCTCAGCCCGGTGCGCGCCCATGAATTCAACGCCGAGGCGGTGCGCCGGCTGTGCGACGAGGACACCGAGCTCGGATACGCGCTCGCCCTCGCCTGCGCCCAGGTGATCGGACGCCGGCTCCAGGCCGCCCGCACCCGGCTGCTCGACCTGTACGGGCCGTACGCCGGCGGCATATCGCCCTGACCGGCTCCCGGGCCGGCGCGGACCGCGGCGGACCGCGGGCCCGGCCGTCCCGGCGCCCGTGCGACCTGCGAAGCTGATCACATGAACACCCGTCATGTCTCCTCCGGGGCGGCCGCCGCGCTGGCCGCCGCCCTCCTCCTGTCGGCCTGCGGGACGGAGGCGGGCTTCGATGACACCTCCAAGTCCGGCGGTGGCAACGAAGTGATCAGCAGGTTCTCCCCGGACGAGCGCGAGCCCCTGCGGGGCATCTCCGGCACCACCCTCGAGGGCAAGCCCCTGGACCTCGCCGACTACAAGGGCAAGGTCCTCGTGGTCAACATCTGGGGCTCCAACTGCGGGCCGTGCCGGGCCGAGGCGCCCAATCTGGTGAAGGTGGCGAAGGACACCGAGGCCGAGGGCGTACGGTTCGTCGGGATCAACACCCGGGACCCGAGCCGGGAGGCGGCCCGCAGGTTCGAGGAGGAGTACGGCGTCCCGTACCCCAGCCTCTACGACCAGATGGGCCGGATCGTGCTCAGGTTCCCCCGGGGCAGCGTCAACCCGCAGGCCATCCCCTCGACGGTCTTCCTCGACCGCAGCGGACGGCTGGCCGCCCGCGCCCTGGCCCCGCTGAGCGAGCGGGACCTGCGCGCGGTCCTGCGGCCCCTCGTCGCGGAGAAGAAGACGGCTTGAGGCTGGAGGACGGACGGCCTGAAGACACCTCATGCGGCCTGAGGAGGGCCTGGAACACGGCCTGAAGACCTCCTGAGGGCCGAACGGCCCCTTACCCCGCGCGCCATGGAGGGAGAGCCAGTGGCGCAGGCAGCCGAGCCCGCGGGGCCGGCGGAACGCATCGGGGTCTTCCTGCTCGACGACCACGAAGTGGTGCGCCGCGGCCTGCGCGACCTGCTCGACGCGGAGCCCGACCTGTGCGTGGTGGGCGAGGCGGCCACCACGCGCGAGGCCATCAACCGCGCCCCCGCCGTCCGGCCCAGGGTCGCGGTGCTCGATGCGCGGCTCGGCTCCTCGGACGACGGCGGTGGCCACGAGGGCATCGAGGCGTGCCGCGCGCTGCGGGCCCGGCTGCCGCGGCTGGCCTGCCTGATGCTCACCTCCTTCGACGACGACGAGGCGCTCCTCGATGCCGTCATGGCGGGCGCGGCCGGCTATGTGCTCAAGCAGATCAACGGCTCCGCCGTGGTCTCGGCCGTACGCACGGTGGCCTGCGGCGGCTCCATGCTGGACCCGGGCGCGACCGCGCGCGTGATGGCCCGGCTGCGCGGGCCGCGGCCCAGCGGGCCGGCGGAGCTGGAGCGGCTGTCGCCGCGCGAGCGGGAGATCCTGGAACTCATCGGCGAAGGGCTGACCAACCGCCAGATCGCCGAGCGGCTGTTCCTCGCCGAGAAGACGGTCGAGCACCGCATCTCGGCGATCCTGTCCAAGCTGGGCGTGGGACGGCGCGTCCAGGCCGCGGTCATCGCCGAGCGCATCAGGGACCGCCGCACCGGCGAGTGACCAGCCGGGCCCGGCGAGTGAACGCGGGCCGGCGGACGGCGAGGCAGCAGACGGCGGGGGGAGCGGGTGGCGGGGGAGTGGACGCCCGGGCCGGACGCCCGGGCGGCGCGCGCCGCGGAAGAGCGGGCGCCGGGGTGACGTCGCGTGGGGCGCGGGCCGGACTCCCCTTCCGGCCTCGCGCCCCACGCCACACAGGGGCCGCCCGTCCGAGGTGCTCGTCACCGCAGTGGAGTGAGAGCCCGGCGTGCCCCTGTGGTGAGGATGGTCCCAGGTGCCGCTGATCAGCATCGGCCTGCCGACCACGCGCCGGAAAGGGCCGAACGGCCCTGATCCCACCCCTAGTCGAGGATCTCCACCGGATCGCCGACGCGCAGCCTGGCCACCGGGCCCGCACCCCGGGACGCCCCGGAGGGCCCGGGGAGCTCCGGGACCAGGTTCTGGCCGAAGAGCAGCTGATCGCCGGCGCGCCGGTGGCGGGCCAGCGTGCGCAGCGGCTCCTTGCCGCGCTCGGCGGTCTCCTGGTCGGTGGTGGTGATCACGCATCGGGCACAGGGCTTGGTGACCCGGAAGACGACCTCGCCGATCCGTATCCGCCGCCAGTCGTCCTCGGCCCAGGGCGCCGTGCCCTCCACGACGACATTCGGCCGGAAGCGGTTCATCGGCAGCGGCCCCTCGTCCGGGTGATCCCCTTGGGCGATGAGCGAGTTGAGCGCGTCCAGCGACGCGGTCGTGGTGAGCAGCAGCGGGAACTCGTCGGCGAGGCTCACGGTCTCGCCCCCGCGCGCGTACTCCGCGTTCAGCGGCCGGCGGAGCGCAGGGTCGTCCAGATGGACCAGGCGGACCGCGGAGCCCAGGAAGCCGCTGAACCACGCGTCGGCCGCGGCGCCGGCCGAGACCACCTCGACCGCCTCCCGGTGCAGCCGCACGGTCGTCAGCGCCCCCGCGTCGTCCCCCGGCCCGGGCGGGGCCGGGACGGTCAGCGGCTCACGTCCGGGCGCGCCGAGCCGGATGCCCCCACCGGGCAGCGGCTCGGCGGAGACCAGGGCCAGGCTCGCCTGCTGGCGCTGCGTCACATACCGTCCGCCCGCGGCCTCGACGACCATCCACCTCCGGTCGCCGACGAGCCCCCACGGCTCGACGACCGCCTCGCGGGCGGCGACCCCCGAGGCCGACTTGACCGGGTACACGTGGATGGCGCTCAGCGCTGGAATGACCATGGGGCCATCCTGCCAGCGGCCTCCGACAGCACCATCCCCACGCGACATGACACCGTGGCACCGACGCCGTCACGCCCACGCCGTCACACCGACCGCGGCTCCGGCTCCCCCGGGGGCCGGGGGCCGCCCGGCCCGCTCCCGCGGGCGCCGGAGCCGACCGGCGCGGCGCCTGCGGGAGCCGGGCACCGTCAGGCCGGGAAGCCCCGTTACACGCGCCGGGAGGCTCAGTAGCCGCCCCCCGGCTGCTGCGGCCGCCCCTGGTACTGCTGACGGCCGTACGGGTCCTCGTACGGCGACGGCGCGGGGGCGGCCGGACGGGGCGCGGCGGGGCGCGGCATGGCCGGCCGCATCGCCTCGTACCCGGCGGGCGCCGCCGGACGCTGCTGCTGCGGGGGCTGCTGCGCCCCCGGGTAGCCGCGCGGGCCCGTCGACTGCGGCGGGATGTACGGCGAGGGTGCCTGCTGCAGCCCGCCGGGCTGCGGCTGCCCACCACCCGCCTGGTACCCCTGCGCGGGCGGGTACGAGGAGGGCGACGGGGAGGGCGCGGCCGGCAGGGCCGGCAGCGCGGAGGGCAGCGCCGGGAGATGGCTGCCGGTGTCATACGGCGGGGCCACCCGGATGGGCGCGATCTGCGGTGTCCCCCGCTCGGCGACGAGACTGTCGTAGATGGGGGTGTCCGCGAAGGACGACGAGGAGTAGTAGCCGCTGCCGTAGCTACCGCGGGGGGAGGTCATAGTCCATAAGTTAAGCCCACGATGTGCCGATTGGGGAGTCCGGTAAGAGGGTTGTTTCACCGGCTGGGAGCGGTCGGGGTTCCCCAATCCGAGCGAACCCGGGAAAAACGGTCGCCAGGGTACGTTGAGATCCTGTAAAGAGCACGTTTTCCAGGGGTTACCGGGGTGCGATCCGCTGAGCGGACGGAACCTCAGGCAGGATCGTCTTCTGCCGGGTGCCACCCCGGTGGTCCGACGAACAGAAAGGCAGGGGGACAGCATGGCGATGCGCAAAGGCAGCAACGTTCCGGTTCCGGCGTCGGCGGTGCGGGTCGAACTGGGCTGGCGCACCGGCCCGGGGGTGCCGGACGTCGACGCCTCGGCGCTGCTGCTGGCATCCGGAAAGGTCCGCTCCGACGCGGACTTCGTCTTCTACAACCAACCGGCGCACTCCTCGGGCGCCGTGCGCCACGAAGGCAAGCGGACCGCCGGTGACACCGTGACCGACACCCTTGCGGTGGACCTCGCCCGGGTCGAGCCCGCCATCGAGACCGTGGTGCTCGCCGCCTCGGCGGACGGCGGCGGCTTCGGCCGGGTCCCGGGCCTGTGCATCCGGGTGCTGGACGCCTCGGGCGGCGCGGAGATCGCCCGGTTCGACAGCGAGGACGCCACCGTCGAGACCGCGTTCGTGCTCGGCGAGCTCTACCGCAGACAGGGCGCGTGGAAATTCCGCGCGGTCGGCCAGGGCTACAGCAGCGGACTCGAGGGCCTCGCCACGGACTTCGGCATCAGCGTCGACGAGCCCCAGCACACCTCCGCCGCCCCGGCAGCGCCCGTACCGCACTCCGTGCCGCTCCCGCCCCCGCCGCCCGCCGGAGCCGCCGCGCCGCTCCCGCCGCCCCCGGCCACCGCACCCCCGGCCCCCGCGCACACGCCCCCCGGCGCCGCTCCCGCCCCGGTCAGCCTGTCCAAGGTCACCCTGACCAAGGAGGCCCCCTCCGTCTCGCTCGCCAAGCAGGGCGGCACCTCCGGTGCCATGCGGGTGAACCTCAACTGGCAGGTGCGCAAACAGTTCAAGGGCTGGGGCCACAAGCTCGGCAAGGCCATCGCCATGCACGGAGACCTCGACCTCGACCTGGGCGCGCTGTTCGAACTCGCCGACGGCAGCAAGGGCGTGGTCCAGGCGCTCGGCAACACCTTCGGCTCGCTGCACCAGCCGCCGTTCATCCACCTCGACGCGGACGACCGCACCGGCGCCCGGGCGTCCGGCGAGAACCTCACCATCAACCTCGACCACATCAGCGCGTTCCGCCGCATCCTGGTCTTCGTCACGATCTACGAGGGCGCCCGCAGCTTCGCCAACCTCAACGCCACGGTGACCCTGCAGCCGCAGCACGGCGCGCCCATCGACTTCTCGCTCGACGAGTGCACCGTCCCCTCCCCGGTCTGCGCCCTCGCGCTGATCACCAACACCGGAGGAGACCTCGTGGTCCAGCGCGAAGCCCGCTACCTGGTGCCCGAGCGCGGTGTCAGCCCGCAGCGCACCCTCGACCACGCGTACGGCTGGGGCATGAACTGGACACCCGGCCGCAAGTGAGACGGCCCGTCAGGGCGCGGCGCCGGGGCGGGCGTAGGTACGCCCCTTCCACGCCGCGCCGCGCCCCTGACAGTGCCGCACCGCCGAATCCACGGTCATCAGCAGATAGAGCAGCGCCGTGACCGGCAGCAGCGGGGCCAGCCACAGCGTCTGCCGGTAGTAGCGCAGCATCGGCACGTACGTCGCGGCCATCAGCGCCCACGCGCCGCCGCCCGCCGCCCACAGTCCCGGGCGGCCCTCGACCAGCCCCGCGCCCAGCGCCGCCGGGGGCACCAGATACACCAGCGCCAGCCCCGCCACCGCGGCCACCAGCAGCAGCGGCTGGTGCCGCAGCTGCGCATAGGCGCTGCGCGACACCATCCGCCACAGCTCACCCAGCCGCGGATACGGCCGCACGCTGTCCACCCGGTCCGCCAGCCCCAGCCAGATCCGCCCGCCGCTCCGCTTCACCGCGCGGGCCAGCGCCACGTCGTCGATGACCGCGTGCCGGATCGCCTCGGGCACCCGGGCGCGCTCGGCCGCCTCCCGCCGCAGCAGCACACACCCACCCGCGGCCGCCGCCGTCCGCGCCCCCGCCCGGTTGACCCACCGGAACGGATACAGCTGCGCGAAGAAGTACACGAACGCGGGCACGATCAGCCGCTCCCACACCGTCACCACCCGCAGCCGCGCCATCTGCGACACCACATCCAGCCCGGAGCCGCGCGCCGCCCGCACCAACTCGCGCAGGGAGTCCGGCTCATGCGCGATGTCCGCGTCGGTCAGCAGCAGATACTCCGTGTCCGGGCGGGCCGCGGCGAGCGTCATGCCATGGCGCACCGCCCACAGCTTGCCCGTCCAGCCCGGCGGCGGCTCACCGGGCGAGTCCACGGTCAGCGGCGGCCCGCCGTGTTCCTCGGCCAGGGCACGCGCCAGCTTGCCCGTGCCGTCCGTGCTGCCGTCGTCCACGAGGAAGATCTCCACCGGCCCCGGATAGTCCTGCGCCAGCAACGACGGCAGGCTCATCGGGAGGACTGCGGCCTCGTCCCGGGCCGGCACGACGACGGCGACCGACGGCCAGCACTCCTCACCGCCGGGGGCGCCCCCGGCGGTCCCGGCCGCGTCGCCGGAACCGGCGGGGGCGCCGCCGCCGGGGCCGGGCGCGTCGCCGCGGGGCAGCCGTACGTCCGTACGCCAGAAGAAGCCCTGGCCCAGCAGCAGCCACAGCCACGCGGCAAGGGATCCCACGGCCGTCCACATCAGCGCGTCCACCGTGGCAGTCTGCCCGAACGGGGGCCCGGTCGCAGGGAGCATCGGACCGATCCATTAAAGTGACCGGGTGAAGATCGCGCTCATGGACTCCGGAATCGGCCTGCTCCCGGCAGCGGCCGCGGTGCACCGGCTCCGGCCGGACGCCGATCTCGTGCTCTCCTCCGACCCGGACAGCATGCCCTGGGGCCCCCGCACCCCCGAAGACGTCACCCAGCGCGCGCTGGCCTGCGTCCGCGCCGCCGCCGCGCACCGCCCCGACGCCGTGATCATCGCCTGCAACACCGCTTCCGTGCACGCCCTGCCCGCCCTGCGGGCCGAGTTCGAGCCGGGGCTGCCGGTCATCGGGACCGTACCGGCGATCAAGCCCGCGGCGGCCGGTGGCGGACCCGTCGCGATCTGGGCCACCCCCGCCACCACGGGCAGCCCCTACCAGCGCCGACTCATCCGCGACTTCGCCGACGGGGTCCAGGTGACCGAGGTGGCCTGCCCGGGGCTCGCCGAGGCCGTCCAGTGGGCCGACTCGGCGGCGATCGACGCCGCCGTGGCCGACGCCGCGGCCCGCACCCCCCGCGACATCCGGGCCCTGGTCCTGGGCTGCACCCACTACGAGCTGGTCGCCGACCGGATCCGGGCCGCCGTCCAGCCGGCCGGCGCCCCGCCGATCGCCCTCCACGGCTCCGCCGGGGCCGTCGCCGCCCAGGCCCTGCGCCGGATCGGCACCACCCCCGCCTCCCCGGCCCCGACGCCCCTCCCCGAGGGACGGCTCACCGTGATCCTCAGCGGCCGCGAGGCCGCCCTCCCGGATGTCGCCCTCGCCTACACCGAGGGCCGCCTGCTGGCGCGCGAACCCCTGGCCCGCGGCTGACCCGGCCCGGCGGGGGGGGCGACCGAACCCTCGCAGTCCCCTGCCGGGGTAGCGGAACGTGAGTACGCTGCCAGCTATGAGGCACCACCGTGAGGGCGACGAGCACGACGAGCGGGCCGCGGCCCATCGGCCACCCGCGGTCTGGACCGGGCGCGCGCACAATCGCGCCCAGTGGCTGCTGGCCGCGGGGGGCGCCGCCTGTGTGGCGCTCGGGATCGACCTGGCCGTCGACTCCCCCTGGACCTCGGGCCTGGCCCCGCTCCTGATGTCCGTGATCGGCTGCCTCGCGGCCGGCCTGCTGATGCTCTTCGGCACCCTGGCCTTCGTGCACGTGGCCGTGCGGGTCGACGAGGAGGCCCTGGAGGTGCGCTGCGGCCACATGGGCCTGCCCCGGCGCCGCATCCCCCTCAACGACGTGGTCCACGCGGACTTCGCCCCCCGGGTCACCCCACGCCAGTGGGGCGGCTGGGGCTACCGCTGGCGCCCGGAGAAGGGCACCGCGGTGATCGTGCGCCGCGGCGAGGGCCTGGTGGTCCGGCTCGGCGACGGCCGGATCTTCACCGTCACGGTGGACGACGCCGAGGCCGCGGTCCGGGTGATCCGCGACCGCCTGCGCGGCATCACGGCCGGGGCCTCCCAGGCCTAAGCCGAAACCCATCAGCGGCCCGGAAGGTACGACCTTCCGGGCCGTTCCCCCGTTCGGCCCCGTACCACCCGGCCCCATGTGGTCCGGATACGAACGAAACCGTTACGAGAGAGGTCGGCAGATGAGCGCACTCACACCGGAAGCAGTGCTCGCGGACTACCTGGCCCTGGCGGACGACAGCTGTGTGGCCGTGCTGCCGCACGTACTGCGCATCACGGCCGAACTCGGGATCGCCGAGGTTCTCGCGGCCGACACCATGACCGTCGAGGACATAGCCACCGCCACCGACGCGGACACCGAGGCCCTTTACCGCCTGCTGCGCGCCCTGGTCTCGGTCGGCGTGCTCCTGGAGGACCCGGCCCGCTCCTTCCGGCTGACCGAGACCGGACACCGCCTCCGCGCGGACGCCCCCGACAGCGTCCGCGAATCCGTGCTGAACGCCGACTCCCAGCGGGCCTGGCTCCACGGCATCGAAACCATCCGCAGCGGGCGCTCGGTCTTCGACAGCGTCCACGGCGGGGATTTCTTCGGCCACAAGAATTCCGACGGCGACGCCGACCGGGCCTTCCTGCGCCGCATGAGGGAGCGGACCGGACGGCTGTACGGACAATTCTCCGCGACGCCCGACTGGCGGCAGTCGGACGTGGTCATGGACATCGGAGGCGGCGACGGCTTCATGCTGGAACGCATTCTGCGCGAAGCCGATCACGTCAAGGGAATTCTCTTCGACCGGCCCTCGGTCATCGATATGGTCGGGAACGCCGAGCACATCCGCTCGCTGGGAGAGCGCTGCCGGCTGGAGAAAGGCGACTTCTTCGAAGCACTGCCGTCAGGGGCCGACACCCACATGCTGTGCAGCGTGCTGCACGACTGGACGGACAGCCAAGTGATCACCATTCTGCGCAACAGCAGGAAAGCGCTGCGGGACGGCGGACGGCTGCTGATCGTGGAAATGCTCGTGCCGGAGAACCACGAATGGCACCCCAGCCGCTGGAGCGACATCGGTATGATGGTGCTCACCGGCGGTCGTGAACGAACGGCGAAGGAATTCACGACCCTGCTCGGCGAGTCCGGTTTCACCCTCTCCGGCGTGACCCCGATTCCGAATTCATACTTCTCGGTGCTCGAAGCACAATAGACCGCGGGCGATCCGGGAGAGCCGGTCAGGAGAGATCGAGGCTCTCCGCCGTCCGGCTCGACCGGCTGGGCCAGGCCGTGGCTCACTCACCGCCTGGCCCCCTCGGCGGGTGGGACTCCGCCGGATTCCCGATCGGCCCGCGAAGCCGAGACGTGTTACGAGGACGCACCATTCATGGCGTCGACCAGGCTTCGGGGACGCATGTCGGTCCAGTGCTCGTTGATGTAGTCGAGGCACGCCTGCCGGCTGTCCTTGCCGTGCACGGGTACCCAGCCGGCGGGCACCTCCACGAAGGCCGGCCACAGGGAGTGCTGGCCTTCGTCGTTGACGAGTACCAGGTACTTGCCGTCGGGGTCTTCGAACGGGTTGGTCATGGGTTTCCTCCACTCGAGCGAGGATCAGGCACTGGATGAGCCCCTCTTGCCGGTCCGGACTCGTCCTCCACGGGATTCTCTCTCCAGGACAAGGAAACGCCGATTATGGCGTCGACCGCTCCCGGAACCCCACGTGGGCGCAGTGTATGCACCAAGTCTGCCGGGACGTCCACGGTTTGCCGGATCCTGCCGCTCAAACTGCCTTATTTGCCTGGTGCTTCGGCAAGAGGTCCAGCCACGCCGTGTCAGGCCCGCTCGGGGTCGGCGAAGCGCCCGTACGGATGGGGCGGCGGCCACGTCGAGAGGAACGTACGGTTCCCAGCTCCGAGTCGCGGCCCCGGGAACCGACTCCGGGCAGCGGGAATGTGTCCGCGAACCCGGCGGGGCCGACATCGTCGCCCACCGGCTCTCGACCATTCGGGACGTGGATGCCATCGTGGTGACGGAGGAGGGCTCGAACGCCGAGCCGGCATCCGTGGTGGCCTTGTTCTCTGTCGACCTCCGAACTTCCTGATACTTTCCGGAACCGAGACCAGCGCGAGACCAGTCGGAGCAACTCCAAGGAATCCTGCAGGAATCAAGGAGCGCATTTCACCATGTCTGACGGCGCCACCCTCGACACTCCCGACATATCCTCCACCTCCACCTCCGCCACCCCCGCCGCCGATCCCGTCCTGGACCACATCGAGTTCTTCGTGGCCGATCTCGAGGCGACGGTCGGTCAACTGTCCTTGGGCTACGGACTCCAGGTCCTCGTACCGCCGACCCGCGGCAGCCGCCGGGGCGACCACCGCTCCGCGCTGCTGGGGCGCGGCCGGATCCGACTGCTGCTGACGCAGGCGCTCTCCGGTGACCACCCCGCGCGGAGCTATGTCGAGCGCCACGGCGACGGGGTCGCCGACATCGCTCTGCGCGTGGCCGACGCGCGCGCCGCGCACGCCGAACTGCTGTCCCGCGGGGCCGTGGAGGTGTCGCCGCCGCGGGACGAGGACGGCTGTGTGACCGCGGCGGTCGCCGGCTTCGGGGATGTGGTCCACACGTTGGTGGAGCGGCGCCCCGGCGGGGCGGCGGACCGACTTCCCGGCCTGCCCGCGCCACGCCCGCTGACGGCCGGGGATCCGGTCGGGCTGTTGAACGTCGACCACTTCGCGGTGTGTCTCCCGCTGGGCGAGCTGACCTCGACCGCGAGCTTCTACACCGATGTCTTCGCCATGCCGGTGGTCTTCAAGGAACGCATCGAAGTCGGCCCGATGGGGATGGACTCGGCCGTGGTGCAGAGCCGCGGCGGCGAGCTGACCTTCACGCTGATCGAGCCGATGCCGGGGGCGCGCGCGGGGCAGATCGAGAGCTTCCTCGCCGACCACGGCGGGGCGGGGGTGCAGCACGTCGCCTTCGCGACGGAGGACATCGCGCACAGCGTCGGCGCGATGGGCGGCCTCGGCGTGCCCTTCTTGAGCACCCCGTCGACGTACTACGATCTGCTCACCGCTCGGCTGACGCCGCTGCGCCACTCGGTGGACCGACTCAGGGAGTTGAGTGTGCTGGTGGACGAGGACCACGACGGTCAGCTCTTCCAGATATTCACCCGCTCCGTACACCCTCGCGGGACGTTCTTCTTCGAGGTCATCGAGCGCATCCGGGCCCGTACGTTCGGCAGCAACAACATCCGGGCGCTCTACGAGGCGATCGAGCTGCAGCGCGCCGCGAAGGGGCAGGCGGAGTGACGACGCTCCCCGGCGGCCAGGGATCGGACGACCACGTGGGCACCGGCGGCCAGGGATCGGACGACCACGTGGGCACCGTCGGCCAGGGATCGGACGACCATGTGGGCACGGAGTCCCCCCACATGGGCGCGGAGTCCTCCGATCCGCTCGCCGCCGCCCTCTCCGTGGCCGACTTCGCGGATCTCGCGCGGACGGCGCTCGGCGAGGAGCTCTGGGACTGGCTGGAGGGCGGTGCCGAGCGGGAGCGGACGCTGGCCGGCAACCGCGACGCCTTCGCGAGCGTCGCGGTGTTGCCCCGGGTGCTCACCGATGTGTCCTCCTGCGACCCGGCCTGCTCCCTGGTGCGCAGCCCGGCCGCGCTGCCGGTGGCCGTGGCGCCGATCGCGTATCAGCGCCTGTTCCACGCCGAGGGGGAGCTCGCGGTCGCGCGGGCGGCGGCGGACAGCGGGCTGCCCTACACGGTGTCCACGCTGAGCAGCGTCCCCATGGAGGAGATCGCGGCCACCGGCGCCACCACCTGGTTCCAGCTCTACTGGCTGCGGGACAAGGGCGCCGTCCTCGACCTGGTCCAGCGGGCCGAGGCGATCGGGAGCGAGGCGCTGGTGCTGACCGTGGACGTGCCGGTCATGGGCCGGAGGCTGCGCGACATGAGGCACGGCTTCGCGCTTCCCCCGACGATCCGGGCGGCCAACCTGGACGGCGGTGGCATGAGCCGTGCCCACGAGCGAGTCGACGGCGGCTCGGCCGTGGCGGCCCACACCGCTTCCGCGTTCGCGCCCTCGCTCACCTGGCATGACGTCGAGTGGCTGCGGGAGCGGACCCGGCTGCCCCTGGTGCTCAAGGGGCTGTCGCACCCGGCCGACGCCCTGCGCGCGGCCGAGCTCGGGGCGGCGGCGGTGGTGGTGTCCAACCACGGAGGGCGGCAGCTGGACGGGGCCGCGCCCTCGGCCGTGGCGCTGCCCGCTGTCGTGGAGGCGGTCGAGGGCGCCTTCGGGGAGAGCTGCCAGGTGCTGGTCGACAGCGGGATACGCGGCGGGGCGGACGTGTTGCGCGCGCTGGCGCTGGGCGCCTCCGGAGTGCTGCTGGGCCGGCCGGTCCTGTGGGGACTGGCGGCCGGCGGCCAGGCGGGGTGCGCGCGGGTGCTGTCGCTGCTGGGGGAGGAGTTCCGGCACGCCATGGCGCTGTCGGGCTGCCCCGACCTGGCCGCCGCTGCCCGACTGCGGACGACGACCATGCCATGCCACTGTGGGGGTGAGCACCAATGACCGATTCCGGCGTCCCCGAGCTTGATGTCCCCGAGCCTGATGTCCACAAGCCAGATGTCCACGAGCCCGGCGTCCGCGGGGCCGATGTCCACGACATGCGGCTGTCGCGGCTGCACGGCTCGCTCGCCGATCCCGCGATGGCCTCGATGAACTTCCTCAACGAGGTCGCCATCCGGTTTCCGAACGCCATCTCGTTCGCGGCCGGGCGGCCGAGCGAGGAGTTCCTGGACTTCGCCGAAGTGCACCGCTACGTGGACGTCTTCATCGACCACCTCCGCCGCGACCGGGGCATGACCGAGGCGGAGGCGAAGCGGACGGTCCTTCAGTACGGCCGGACCAAGGGCATCATCCACGAGCTGGTCGGCAGGCATCTGGAGGTCGACGAGGGGATCTCGGTCTCCAGCGATTCGCTCGTCATCACGGTCGGCTGCCAGGAGGCGATGTTCCTGGTGCTGCGCGCCCTGCGGACCGGCCCGCGGGACGTCGTCCTCGCGGTCTCGCCCACGTACGTCGGGCTGACGGGCGCGGCGCGCCTGGTCGACCTGCCCGTGCGCCCGGTGCGCGGGGGCGACCGGGGGATCGACTTCGAGGACCTCGGCGTGCGGATCGCCGAGGCCCGCGCCGCGGGCCTGCGGCCACGCGCCCTGTACATCGTGCCGGATGTGGCCAACCCGACCGGCATCAGCCTGGATCTCGAGGCGCGGCGGGAGCTGCTGCGGGTGGCCGAGGCGGAGGATCTGCTCCTGCTGGAGGACAACGCGTACGGGGTGTTCGCCGGGGAGGGCAGGCTGCCGTCGCTGAAGGCGCTGGACACCGGGCGGCGGGTGGTCCGGCTCGGCTCGTTCGCCAAGACGGTGCTGCCGGGGGCCCGCGTGGGCTACGCGGTCGCCGATCAGCGCGTGGTGGACGAGGACGGCGGCACCTCGCTCCTGGCCGACCACCTCTCCACCATCAAGAGCATGCTCACGGTGAACACCTCGCCCTGGTCCCAGGCCGTGGTCGGCGGGGCGCTGGTGGCCCACGACTACAGCCTGCCGGCCGCGAACCGCCGGGAGATCGAGGTCTACCAGCGCAATCTGCGCCTCGTCCTCGCGGGGCTGGCCCGCCGCTTCCCCAGGGATGCGGAGCGGGGGCCCCGGATCTCCTGGAACACCCCCACCGGCGGGTTCTTCCTCACCCTGACGGTGCCTTTCCGGGCGGACGACGCGCTGCTGGAGTACTCCGCCAAGGAGCACGGGGTGCTGTGGACCCCCATGTCCCACTTCTACGGGGGCGACGGCGGGTACGAGCAGATCCGGCTGTCCCTGAGCCAGCTCACCCCGGAGACCATCGAGGCCGGTCTCGACCGGCTGGCGGCCCTGATACGGGAGTGTTCCGCGACGAGGTGAGTGTCAGTGGGCCGCCGGGATCGGGCCCAGGGCCGGGGGTTCGCCCGCGAGAGGGCCCGGGACCGCCTCCGGCAGCCGCGCCGTGGCCAGCCCCGCGATCAGGCCGGCCCCGGCGGTCACCTCGGGGAAGCTGAGCGCGTCGCCGAGGACCGACTCCACGGCGAGCGCCGTCAGGGCGGCGGCCGCCGTCAGCACAGCCGGGGCAGGGCGTGGGGAGCGCCACAACGCGTACAGCAGCCAGCCGAAGGCCGCGCCCAGCAGGGCCGGCCCCGGCAGGCCCTGACCGGCGGCCTGTTGCAGCGGGGCCGACCGCGGTGTGTCGCCCACGGCGGCCGACTCCTGGACGGTCGGGCTCAGCTCGCCGAACCGGTCGGGCCCGGCTCCGCGCAGCGGGTCCTGTTCGGCGATCCGGGCGGCGTCGTGCCACAGCCCCACCCGGTGGTCGCCCAGCCGGTCGCGCACGGGGGCCGAGAGCCCGCCGGGGAGGGCGTCCACGGCCACGGCCCAGCAGCCGGCGACGGCCACCGCCGCGACCAGTGCCATCGCGGCGAGTCCCGGCAGCCGGTGGCGGGCCCGGGCCGCGGCGAGCGAGCACAGCAACACCAGGGCACCGGCCACGCACCCCGCGGTGGATCCGGCCGCCATCGCCATCGCCGTGATCGTCACGGCCAGCAGGCGCAGGGCCAGTCGGACGACGGGCGACCGGGCGGCCCAGGCGGCGCCGCAGGCCGCCCCGACGGCGAGCGTGAACTGCGCCGCGTGGGCCCCGCCCGGGCCGCCCGCGCCGCCGGGACCGCCCGGGACCGTGCAGGCCAGGCCGAGGCCGGCGAGCGCGGCGGCCGTGGCGGACGCGACCGGCAGCAGCGATCCGGCGATCCTGCCGCACGCGTAGCCGGCGGCCACGGCCAGCACGGCGAGCAGCACGCCCTCGGGCCGGGCGGTGCGGCCCGCGGCGCAGACCAGGGCCCAGACGGCGCAGCAGCCGAGGATCGCGGCGCCCGCGATGTCGGGCGCGCTGTGGTGTTCCCGTACGACAGGCTGTGCCGCTGAAGACGCCATCCCGTTCGACCCCCCGAGTCGTGACGGGCACCGCGTGCCGGGCCGGCCGTCGACGGGGCCCGGGAGGCCCGCGGAGCGGCCGGAGGCCGCATGCGGGCCAGGACGGATACGGTAGCGACCGGGACCGGATATGTGTATATGTTGCGCAGAAACGATGCGGCAGATGTGTGGCGGCTGTGCGGGGGGCATGCGGCTGTGAAGGAAAGGGTGTTCTGGGCCGCTTGCCCGGCCCGATAGCCTCGGCGCATGGCCATTCCCGACTTCATCCGAGAGCTGCGGGCCACCGCGGGTCATCAACTGCTCTTTCTCCCCGGCACCAGCGCCGTCGTCCTCGACGACGAGGGCAGGGTGCTGCTCGGGCGCCGGGCCGACACCGGCCGCTGGGCGCTCGTCTGCGGCATCCCCGAGCCCGGCGAGCAGCCCGCGGCGGCGGTGGTGCGCGAGGTGTACGAGGAGACGGCGGTGCGCTGTGTGCCCGAGCGCATCCTGCTCGTCCAGAGCATGGAGCCGGTCACCTACCCAAACCAGGACGTGTGCCAGTTCGTGGACATCTGCTTCCGCTGCCGCGTGGTGGGCGGCGAGGCGCGGGTCAACGACGACGAGTCGCTGGACGTGGGCTGGTTCTCGCTCGACGCGCTCCCGGAGTTGGACGAGTTCGCGCTGACGCGGATCAAACTGGCGCTCGCCGAGGGCCCGACATGGTTCGACCCCACCCTTCCGGAGTGAAGTGTGTGCCGCCCACACATCGGTCGGGCCCCCGCCGGCGCCTAGCCTGCCCCTCATGAGCGCGTCCACCACACCGGGCCCCGCCGCCGGGGCCGCCCCCGCCCTCAGCGGCCGTACCGCACTCGTCACCGGGGCCGCCGGCGGCATCGGCCGGGCCTGCACGCTGCGGCTGGCCGCCGCCGGGGCCACGGTCCTGGCGTCCGACCAGGACGCGGAGGGGCTCGCCGCGCTGGCGGCCCGGGCCGAGAAGGAGCCGGGGCTGCCCGGGCGGGTGGAGCCGCGGGTGCTCGACCTGACCGACCTCGACGCCGCCGAGCGGGCCGCCGCGGGCATCGACATCCTGGTCAACAACGCCGGGCTGCAACTCGTCCGTCCCATCGAGGAGTTCCCGCCCGAGGTGTTCTCGCGGGTCCTGACGGTGATGCTGGAGGCACCCTTCCGGCTGGTGCGCGGCGCGCTGCCGCACATGTACGCCCAGGGCTGGGGCCGGATCGTCAACATCTCCTCCGTGCACGGACTGCGCGCCTCGGCCTACAAGGCGGCGTACGTCACCGCCAAGCACGGGCTGGAAGGGCTCTCCAAGGTCGTGGCCCTGGAGGGCGCCGCCCACGGGGTCACCTCCAACTGCGTCAACCCCGCCTATGTGCGCACCCCACTGGTGGAGCGGCAGATCGCCGACCAGGCCGCCGCCCACGGCATCTCCCCGGAGCGGGTCGTCTCCGAGATCATGCTGGCCGACTCCGCGGTCAAGCGGCTCATCGAGCCCGAGGAGGTCGCCGAGGCCGTCGCCTACCTCTGTGGCCCGGACGCCTCCTTCATCACCGGCGCCTCGCTCGCCATGGACGGCGGATGGACCGCTCACTGAGCGGACGGCTCCCCGGGCGCCCGCTCGCGCACCCGGCCCAGCGGGCACCGGGGCCGCGCCCGGCGACTGGCGAGGTCGAGCCCGGCGAGGGTATCCCTGTGACCATGCCCGATGATCAGCCGGAGACCCCGTACCTGGAACTGCTCGCCCGCGGCGCGCCCGCCGAGGCGTACGAGCGTCCGGTGCTGCGCGCCCGCGCCGAGGGGGCGTCGGCCGCCCGGCTCGCCGCCCTGGAGCGCGCCAAGCTGCTGGCCCTGCGCGTACGCGGCGAGCTGGAGGGGCGCCGGCGCCGCGAGGCCGAGCTGTCCGCGCTCTTCGAGACCGCCCACGACCTGGCGGGGCTGCGCGACCTGGACGCGGTGCTGCAGGCCATCGTGCAGCGCGCCCGCTCGCTGCTCGGCACCGAGGTGGCGTATCTGACCCTCAACGACCCCCAGGCCGGGGACACCTACATGCGGGTCACCGACGGATCGGTGTCGGCCCGCTTCCAGCAGCTGCGGCTCGGCATGGGGGAGGGCCTCGGCGGGCTGGTCGCCCAGACCGCGCGCCCGTACGTGACCGAGAGCTACTTCGACGACGAGCGGTTCCAGCACACCCGGACCATCGACTCCGGCGTCAAGGACGAGGGCCTCGCGGCCATCCTCGGCGTTCCCCTGATGCTGGGCAGCGGCGTCATCGGCGTGCTGTTCGCCGCCGACCGCCGCCCCCGGGTCTTCGAGCGCGAACAGGTCGCCCTGCTCGGCTCCTTCGCCGCCCACGCCGCCGTCGCCATCGACACGGCCAACCTGCTGGCCGAGACCCGCTCGGCGCTCGCCGAGCTGGAAGCCGCCAACGAGATCATCCGCGACCGCAGCGAGGTCATCGAACGCGCCTCGGAGGTGCACGACCGGCTGACCGAACTGGTGCTGCGCGGCGGCGGGGTGCACGACGTGGCGGCCGCCGTGGCCGAGGTGCTCAGCGGGACGGTGGAGTTCACCGAGGCTCACACGGCGCCCGCGGCGGCCGTGGACCGCTCCCGGGCCGGCGGCCACGCGGTACGCCACGGCGAGGACTGGATCGCCGCCGTCTCCGCGGGCGGCGAGCTGCTCGGCGCCCTCGTGCTGCGCGGCCACCCCCGCCTCGACCCGGTGGACCAGCGCACCCTGGAGCGGGCCGCCATGGTGACCTCGCTGCTGCTGCTGGCCCGGCGCTCGGCGGACGAGGCCGAACAGCGCGTACGGGGCGAGCTGCTGGACGACCTGCTGGACGCCCCCGACCGCGAGCCGCGCCTGCTGCGCGAGCGGGCCGCCCGGCTGCGGGCGGACCTGGACGCCCCCCACGTGGTGCTCGACGCCGGGATCGACCCGCGCGGCGCGGCTTCCGGCGGGGCGCCCGGCCCGGCCGCCGGGCCGCCGCCGGAGGAGACGGACGAGCCCGACCGGACGGGCCGCGCGCACCGGGCGGAGGGGGCGGACGAGGCGGCCGGCCGGCAGCGCCTGTGGGCCGCCGCCTCCCATCTGGCGGCCACCCGCCACGGCCTGGCCGCCGCCCGCGACGGCGGCACCGTCCTGCTGCTGCCCCTGGCCGACGGCGAGGGGGCCGACTCCCTCGCCCGCCGGACCGCCTGCCAGCTCGGCACCGCCGTGCGGGCGGCGGTCACCGTCGGCGCCTCCGCGCCGGTGTCCGCGCCCGCCGCCCGCCCCGGCGAGGTGGCCTCGGCGTACGCGGAGGCGCGGCGCTGTCTGGAGGCGCTGCGGGTGCTGGGCCGCGGCGGCCAGGGCGCCGCGGCCGAGGACTTCGGCTTCCTCGGCCTGCTGCTGGGCGGCGCCCGCGACGGCGCGGGGGACGCCGCCCGGGTGGAGGGGTTCATAGCGCGCACCATCGGCGCGGTGGTCGACTACGACGCACGGCGCGGTACGGATCTGGTGCGCACCCTCGACGCGTACTTCGCGAGCGGCATGAGCCCGGCCCGCACCAAGGACGAACTGCACGTCCACGTCAACACGGTGGCGCAGCGGCTGGAGCGGGTGGGGCGGCTGCTCGGCCCCGACTGGCAGTCGCCGTCCCGCGCCCTGGAGGTGCAGCTGGCGCTGCGGCTGCACCGGCTGGCGTCGGCGATCGCCCGCTAGAAGGCGCTGGAAGGGCACGAGGAGAGGGGTCGGCAGAAGGATGAGATGACAGGGGCCGGGTGGATCTCCCACCCGGCCCCTCCCTCGCGCCGCTGGGCCTAGACCGACCGGGGGGCCGTGCCCGGCTCGCTCGCGTTCTGCGGGGTCGCCTCGGGCAGCGGAGCCGATGACGGGTCGATCCCGGCCAGGTCCCGGTCCCGGGTCTCCTTGGCGGCGCCGACCGCCACCAGGGTGAGCAGCGCCGCCGCGATGACGTACAGCGCGATCGGCGCCGAGCTGTCGTAGTCGGCCAGCAGCGCGGTGGCGATCAGCGGGGCGGGGGCGCCGGCCGCGACCGACGCGAACTGGGCGCCGATCGAGGCGCCCGAGTAGCGCATGCGGGTCGCGAACATCTCCGAGAAGAAGGCCGCCTGCGGGGCGTACATCGCGCCGTGGAAGACCAGTCCGACCGTGACCGCCAGCACCAGCGCGCCGAAGTCCCGGGTGTCGATGAGGGCGAAGAAGGGGAAGGCCCACGCGCCCACGCCGGCGGCGCCCAGCAGATACACCGGGCGCCGTCCGATACGGTCCGACAGCGCGCCCCAGGCGGGGATGACGGCGAAGTGCACGGCGGAGGCGATCAGCACCGCGTTGAGCGCGGTCTGCTTGCCCAGGCCCACATGGTCGGAGGTCGCGTACACCAGGACGAAGGCCGTGATCACGTAGTAGCTGATGTTCTCCGCCATCCGGGCGCCCATCGCGACCAGCACATCCCGCCAATGGTGGCGCAGCACGGCCACCAACGGCAGCTTCTCCGCCAGGTCGGCCGACGACGCGGCCTCCGCCTTGCGGGCCTCGGCCCGCGCCAGGGCGTCCTTGAAGACCGGTGACTCGTCGACGGACAGCCGGATCCACAGGCCGATCAGCACCAGCAGACCCGAGAGCAGGAACGGCACCCGCCAGCCCCAGGACTGGAAGGCGTCGTCGGACAGCCAGGCGGTCAGCGCCGACAGCACGCCGGTGGCCAGCAGCTGGCCGGCCGGGGCGCCGGTCTGCGGCCACGAGGCCCAGAAGCCGCGCCGCCGCGCGTCCCCGTGCTCCGACACCAGCAACACCGCCCCGCCCCACTCGCCGCCGAGCGCGAAGCCCTGCACCAGGCGCAGCAGGGTCAGCAGTACGGGCGCCGCCGAGCCGACCGTGGCATGGGTCGGCAGCAGCCCGATCGCGCAGGTCGCGCCGCCCATCAGCAGCAGGCTGAGCACCAGCAGCTTCTTGCGGCCCAGCCGGTCGCCGTAGTGCCCGAACACCAGGGCGCCGATGGGTCGCGCGGCGAAGCCGACCGCGTACGTCAGGAAGGACAGCAGCGTGCCGACCAGCGGATCGGAGTCCGGGAAGAAGAGCTTGTTGAAGACCAGCGCGGCGGCCGATCCGTACAGGAAGAAGTCGTACCACTCGATGGTGGTCCCGATGAGGCTCGCGGCGACGATGCGCGGGAGATTGGCCGGGGGTGCTGGAGCGGTGGTTCCGGATGCCATGTGCGCCACTTCCTCGTGGACCGGTGGGGACGGGTAGGTGTCGGCACACCGTAGAAACACGCAGGTCAGGAGCCCATGTGGCGGGACACCACAGTTCGGGGCCCGGGTGTGCGCGCGGCCCCCATGCACGTGCCCCGGCCAGCGGCCGGCCGGGGCGGGGCCGGCGGACCGGGGGCGTCCGGCGGCCGGGCGTTGGCCGGGCGGCGGTGCGCGATCCTTGATCGTATGAAGTCGGACCGGTTGCTCTCCATCCTGTTGTTGCTCCAGACCCATGGGCAGGTGCCCGCGAGCGAGCTGGCGCAGCGCCTGGAGGTGTCGGTACGGACGATCTTCCGGGATGTGGAGGCGCTGTCGGCGGCCGGGGTGCCGGTGTACGCGGAGCGGGGGCGCAACGGCGGGATCAGGCTGTTGCCGGGATACCGCACGGATGTGTCCGGCCTGACCGCCGACGAGGCTCGGGCGCTGTTCGTCCTGGTCACCGAGCAGGCGCATGCGGATCTGGGGCTGGGGCGGGCGATCGGTTCGGCGCTGCGCAAGGTGATGGCCGCGGTGCCCGCGCCGTTCCGCGGGGACGCCGACCTGGCCAGCCGGCGGATCCTGATCGATCCGGTGCGCTGGCGCGGCACCCCGCGTCCTTCGGCCGTGGACCTCGGGGTGCTCCAGGCGGCGGTGTTCAACGACCGGCGGCTGCGGCTGCGCTATCGGCACGGCCGGGACCGCCAGGTGCGCTCGTACACGCTCGATCCGTACGGGCTGGTGAGCAAGGCCGGGGCCTGGTACCTGGTGGCGGACCACCGGGGGCGGCCGATGATGTTCCGCTCGGACCGGATGCTGTCGGCGTCGGTGGTCGAGGAGCCGGTGCGCCGCCGGGGCGCGGTGGAGCTGGCGGACGTGTGGGAGGTGCTGCGGGAGGGCATCGACCGGATTCCGGCTTCGGTGCGGGTGGTCGTGCGGGTGCGGCGGTCGGCGCTGGCCCGGTTCCTGCGCTACCACGAGGCGAATCTCGCCGTCCCCGCGCCCGCGCTCGAGGAGGCCGTGGCGCCGGAGGAGGCCGAAGCGGGGGCGGGGGACGAAGGGGCGCCGGTGGAGCTGGAGTTGGGCTTCCCCGCGCTGCGTGCGGCCGAACAACTGCTGGCCTTCGGACCGGCGGTGGAGGTGGTGGAGCCCGCGGAACTGCGGGAGGCCCTGGTGCGCCGGGCCCGGGAGACCATCTCCCTCTACGCCCCGCCCGATGACGCCGCCCGATGAGAATTAATACATGACGCCAGGTGTCATGTATCGCTGTTCATGATGGGGCACGAACCAGCCGGGCCGTGATTCCGGCGGCCCGGATTCCCGAAAGGAAGACTCCCCATGACTGCCACCAGCGGCTCCGCCCAGAAGATCGCCGACGAGTTCCTCCGCGCCTGGCTCGGCCGCGACGTCGAGAAGGCTCTGGGCTTCCTGGCCGACGACATCGTGTGCGAGGCCCCGAGCGGCCGCTTCGAGGGGCTGGACCGCTACCGCCGGTTCCTGGAGCCGTTCGCGTCCAGCCTCATCAGCGGCAGCGTCATCGACGTGCTGGGTGACGACAGCCACGCGGCGACCGTCTACACCACCGAGACGCCCTTCGCGAAGGACTTCCGGGGCATGGACTACATCACCGTCGAGGACGGCAGGATCAGCCATGTGATCAGCGTCTTCGACCTCTCGCCGGCGATCAGGGCCCGGGGCAACCCCCAGCAGTGACGGCTCGCGAGGTGTCCGGACGGCGGGGCGCCCGCTCCGGGTCAGCGCCCGCGCAGCGTCGCCGTGAAGCTGCGGCCGTAGGCGTGGCGGGTGGTGACGCGCAGCCGGGTGCCGCCGGGGACGCGGTCGACGCGCACGGCCTCGTCCGCCGTCTCGGCGCGCAGGGCGCGGCCCCGGATCACGACCGAGACCGTGTCGCGCTCGGTCGTCGGGTCGGACACCGCGAGGGACACGGCGCCGCCCGGCGTCTCGCGGAGGATCACCGAGGCGGGGCCGTCGATCCACAGGGGGCCGGCGCGATGGGTGCCGGGGGCGAAGGTGTTCACGGCGGTGAGGCCGAGCCCCCGGTGCCGCACCGCCTGGACCCGCGCGGTGTTGGCCAGGACGGACACCGGCCCGTGGGCGTACGTCGTCAGCTGCCGCTCGGAGGCGTGGGGGACGAGGGCGTAGGCCATCGAATCGGGCGGCGCGCCGGCCGGTTGCTCGACGGACACGGAGAAGACCTGTCTGGTCACCGGGGTGTCGGGGTTGGACAGGCGGACGGCGCGGCGGCTGCGGGTGACCGTGTCGAGCGCGACGGTGGGCCGCCGTCCGGCCAGGAACACATAGCCGACCGCGGTGCCCTGGGTCGCGTCGTCGTAGCGCAGCCAGGCCAGCGGGGCGGTCCCGGTGCCGGACCACGGGGTGCCGTCGCGCAGCCGCCCGGTGAGGGCGATGGCGTTCGAGGGCGGGGCGACGCGGCTGTCGACGGTCGTCGTCACCGCGCGTCCCGCCGGGTCGCCCACCCCCGCCGCGAGCACGACGATCTCGTCGTCGAGCATGAACCAGGACTTGGTGGCGCGGGCGTTGCGGTAGGCGACGAAGTCGTCCGGCAGGGCGCCGGCCCGCTTGGCGGCGTACGCGGCGTCGTCGGCCTGCACCAGCCCGGCCGTGCCGTACGCGCCGAGGCGGGCGCCGCCGGAGAGTCCGCCCGCACCGCGGGGGAAGTAGACGTAGGTGTTCTGCGACTCGGAGGAGGAGGTGAAGCCGCGCTCCGGGTTGTCGTACCACAGGCCGCCGTACAGCTCGGGGACCGTGCGGCGGGTCTCCACGGGGGCGGTGACTCCGGCGAGGCGGTAGGGCGGGACGGTGGCGAAGTAGTCGACGCCGTAGGCCTGGGTCTGGTCCTGGCCGGAGAGATAGAGGTAGTGCGCGCCGTCGCCCTGGAACCACGGCATCAGGTTCTCGCCGTTCATGTACTCGTACTTGCTGATCCTCGGCGAGCTGCGGGCCAGGGCGAAGGCGAAGCCGGGGCGCCGGTGGACGGTCTTGTCCATCGCGTTGAACGCGACGTGCCGCTCCGGCGGATTGAGGTCCTCGGCCGGGATCCGGGTGTCGGCGAGGATGTCGGCGTAGCGGGCCACGCTCAGGGGGGAGACGAAGCGCGCCGGGTCGGGGGCGGCCCTGGAGGTCTCTCGTACGAACTTGACGTAGCCCTGGAGAGCGGTGGCGTCGGCCTCGGCCATGTGTGCGGAGAGGTCGACGACGGCCTCGACCAGCTCCGCGACATCGGCGTAGCCCGTGGTGGTCCGGGACACCCCGCGGCCCTTGACGATCTCCATCATCCACCCCTCGAAGACGAGCGGGGCGAAGCCGCGCACCACCCAGTCCCGCGCGGTGCCGACGAGGTCCCCGCCTTGCGGGTAGGCCGTGCCCTGAAGGAGCTTGACGGTCTGGACGACGCGGGTGAGCAGGCCCTTGCCGTAGGAGCCGGTGTACGCCACGGAGGCGTGCTGGATGAACGAGCCGTCGGCGTAGAAGCCGTCGGTGACGTGGTGCCGTGGCTGGTACGGGTCGATGGTGGCGAGGACGGTCAGCTGGTCGGCGACGGCCTTGCCGATGCGGGCCTCGTCACCCAGTACGGCGCCCTGGAGGACGCGGTTGGTCGTGATGTCGGCGAGGTTGGCGCCGGTGTGGAAGCGGGAGTCGAGGTCGACGTCGCCGTCCTTGCCGTTGCGGAGGTAGGCGTCCATCGAGGCGACGCAGGTGGCGGTCAGGTCGGGGCGGTACGCGGCGAGTTCGTCCTTCAGCAGCACCAGGGTGCGGGTCAGGTGGGTGGAGATGCCGATCTCCCAGTTGAACCAGTTGCCGTAGTAGCCCTTCTCCTGGTCGCCGTAGTAGTCGTCGTGGAGCCGCACCAGGCCGTCGATGACCCGTCGCCGCACGGCCGTGTCGTCGCCCGGGCCCGGGGCCGCGCCACCGGGGGCGCGGGTGGCGAGGGCGATCTCGTAGAGGTACTGGAAGGACGTCGTCAGGTTCGCGTCGCTGGTGCCGAGGGGGACGCCGCTGAACAACTCACCCGGCCCGGCGCTGTCCAGGGCGGCCAGCCGGGTGCGGGCGGTCCGGCCGATGGCCGTGAGCTTGGCGGCGACCTCGGGCCGGGCGTTGGACTCGGCGGTGCCGGCCAGGACCGCCACGGCGTTGTCGATCACCGTCGCGTGGTCCGCCGCGGTCCCGGGGGCCACCGCGTCCCGCCGGCCCGCGGCCCGGGCCCGCCACGGCCCGGCCACCGCCGACAGGGACGCCGCCGGGACGATCGACAACAGGGCACGACGCGACATCTGCACGGGACGCTCCAGGGGGTCGGCCGGAAAGCGCTCGGCGCATTCAACCAACCCGGAGGTGCGCTGTCACTAGCCCGGACGCGCGTGGCCGGCACCGGCGTCTTCCCCATCCCGGGGGCGCTCCGCCGCAGGGGTCAGACCTTGCGGTAGTCGTACGCCTCCTCGGCGGCCCGCGCGACCGCGTCCACGTCCGCCCCGGCCGAGGCGGCGACGACCGCCGCCACCGCGCCCTCCACCAGGGGCGCGTCCACCAGCCGGGAGCCCTCGGGCAGCTCGTCGCCCTCGGCGAGCAGCGCCTTCACGGTCAGCACGGCGCTGCCCAGGTCGACGAGGACCGCGACCCCCGCGCCCCGGTCGACCGCGTGGGCGGCCTCGGCGACCAGCTCGGGGCTGGTGCCGAGCCCGCCGTCCGGGGTGCCGCCGGCGGGGAGGACCGGAGCGGTGGCGCCGCCGCCGGCCAGTCCGGTGGCCAGTCGCGCCACGGACTCGGCGACCGCGGCGCTGTGCGACACCAGAACCACGCCGACCAGCTTCTCCTCGCCCGCGTCACGCGGCGCGTCGTCGCTCACGGGACTCACGCCGCCACCTCCGCCAGGGCCGCGAACAGCAGGGCCGACGAGGTGGCGCCGGGGTCCTGATGGCCGATGCTGCGTTCGCCCAGATAGCTGGCCCGGCCCTTGCGGGCGAGCATCGGCACGGTCGCCAGCGCGCCCTTGTCCGCGGCCTCGCTCGCCGCGGCGAAGGACCCGCCGTCCGCGGCCAGCGCGTCCACCGCGGGGACGAGCGCGTCCAGCATGGTCTTGTCACCGGGCGCCGCCCCGCCGAGCTGGGCCACCGCGTCCACCCCGGTCCGCAGCGCCTCGGCCAGCTGCCGGACGGTGATCCGCTCGTCGTCGCCGAGCGCCTTGCCGGCCCGCCGCAGCAGCGTGCCGTACAGCGGGCCGGAGGCGCCGCCGACCTTGGAGATCAGCTGACGCCCGGCCAGGACGAGCGCGGCCCCGGGCGTGCCCGGCGGCTCCTTCTCCAGGGCCGCGGTCACGGCCGCGAAACCGCGCTGCATGTTGCTGCCGTGGTCGGCGTCGCCGATGGCCGAGTCCAACTCGGTCAGTCTGGTGGCCTCGCGGCTCACCGCCGCGGCCGCCGCGGTGAGCCAGCGGTGGAAGAAGGCGGTGTCGAACACCGGCTCGCCGGCGGATTCCCTGCTGGACGCGGACGTGGACACAGACGCCTCCTCAAATCGAACGGCCACCACGGGGACAGCGTGCGCGGCGGTGGTGGGGCGGGCCCCGGTCAACAGCCCCAGCGCAGTCCGGCGGTCCGGACCGGCGCGTCCCACAGCCGCAGCAGTTCCTCGTCGACCCGGCACAGGGTCACCGAAGCGCCCGCCATGTCGAGCGAGGTGACGTAGTTGCCGACGAGCGTACGTGCCACCGCGACCCGGCGCTCGCCGAGCACCCGGTGGACCTCGGCGGCGAAGCCGTACAGCTCCAGCAGTGGTGTCGCGCCCATGCCGTTGACGAGCACCAGGACCGGGTCGTCGGTCCGCAGGTCCTCCAGCACCGCTTCCACCGCGAAGTCGGCGATCTCGCGGGAGGTCATCATGGACCGCCGCTCGCGCCCGGGCTCGCCGTGGATGCCCACGCCCAACTCCAGCTCCCCGGCCGGGAGGTCGAAGGTCGGGCCGCCCTTGGCGGGGGTGGTGCACGCGCTCAGCGCGACGCCGAAGCTCCGCGACGACTCGTTGACCCGCCGGGCGAGCGCCGCCACCCGGTCGAGCGGGGCGCCCTCCTCGGCCGCCGCGCCCGCGATCTTCTCCACGAACAGGGTGGCCCCGGTACCGCGCCGCCCGGCCGTGTAGAGGCTGTCGGTCACCGCCACGTCATCGTTGACCAGGACCTTGGCGACCTGGACGCCCTCGTCCTCGGCGAGTTCGGCCGCCATGTCGAAGTTGAGGACGTCTCCGGTGTAGTTCTTGACGATGAACAGGACCCCCTCGCCGCTGTCCACGGCGGCCGCGGCCCGCGCCATCTGATCGGGCACGGGGGAGGTGAAGACCTCCCCGGGGCAGGCCGCGTCCAGCATCCCGGGGCCGACAAACCCCCCGTGCAGCGGCTCGTGACCGGATCCGCCGCCCGAGACCAGCCCCACCTTTCCGGCGACCGGGGCATCCCGGCGGACGATCACCCGGTTCTCGACGTCCACCGTCAAGTCGGGATGCGCGGCGGCCAGTCCGCGCAGGGCATCGGCGACCACGGTCTCGGCGACGTTGATCAGCATCTTCATATGCGTGTCCGTTCTCCGCCGGGTGGAGCTGTATGCGGGATGAAAATCCTACGGATCCGCTGCGCTCCTGGCACCCCTTGCGTATTGAGCCGGATGGATCAATGCGGAGAAAAAGGTATAAAAGCGTCATATGGTTCGCGCATGGAGAATACTGCCGCACCGGCGGCCGCGACCTCGCGCCCGCGCCCGCAACCCTTCGAGCCGGCGCGCCCCCGCCGCCACGCGCCCTGGCTCGGACTGGTGGCCGCCGGCTACGCCCTCGTCCAGCTCCTCGTGGTCATCCCGCACACCGCGCACGCGCTGGGCTGGGACGAGTCGGTGTACGTCTCCCAGGTCGACCCGCGCAACCCGGCCGCGTACTTCAGCGCCCCCCGCTCCCGCGGCATCAGCATGCTGGTCGCCCCGGTGGTCGCGGTGACCTCCTCCGTCACGGTGCTGCGGGTACTCCTCGCGGTGCTGTCCGCCGCCGCCCTGTACGCCGCCTTCCGGGTGTGGCGCCGGATGCTCGGCCCCGGCACGGTCGCCCTGGCCGCACTCCTGTTCGCCGGACTGTGGATCACCCAGATCAGCGGACCGTCGGTGATGCCGAACCTGTGGGTGGCGATCGGCGCGGTGGCCGCTCTCGGCTGGTTCCTGCGCGCGTCCGCCGAGCGCAACGCCCGCTGGTGGCTGGCCGCCGTCATCGCGGGCGTCACCCTCGTGCGCACCCCCGACGGCGGCTGGCTGGCCCTGCCGCTGCTGGGCGCGGCCGTCGCCGTCCGGGCCTGGCGGCCCGCCCTGCCCGCGCTGCTCGGCGGGCTCGTGCTGGGCGCCGCGCAATGGGTGGGCGAGGCGTACGCCCGCTTCGGCGGCGTCCTGGACCGGCTGCGGGTCTCCAGCGACGTCGAGGGCGGCATGGGGCTGCACTTCAACGTCGGGGCCGCGCTGCGCAGCCTGAACGGGCCGCAGCTGTGCCGACCGTGCGAGGTGCCGCTGCGCCACCCGGAGCTGACCGTGTGGTGGCTGGCCCTGCCGCTGCTGACCGCCGCCGCGATCGTCGTCGCCGTACGGGACCGCCGCGACCGCCGGGACCGCGTGGCCCGCCCCGGCGCCCCGCACCACGGTCACCCGCTGGCGCTGACCGTCCTGCCCACCGTCTGCGCCGCCTCGCTCGCCGTCCCGTATCTGCTGCTGATCGGCTACTTCGCCCCGCGCTTCCTGATGCCCTCCTACGCCCTCCTCGCGCTGCCCGTCGCCGAGCTGGTGCTGCGCACCGTCAAGGCCGCGCGCTCCCCGCAGCCCGTGGCGGTCGCGCTGGGCGTGGTCATCACCCTCCAGCTGGCCTCCCAGCACGTCGTGCTCGGCCACTTGGCGGCCCAGTCGGAGAAGGTCAACGGGGACTACCGGACGGCCGCGGAGGGCTTGCGCCGACTGGGGCTGCGGCCGCCGTGCCTGGTCGTCGGCGACCGCGCGCTGCCCATCGCGTACCACGCGGGCTGCGCCTCCGCCCAGACCAGCGGGAACAACCGGTCCATCACACCGGCGGCGCTCGTGCTGCGCTCCGCCCGGGAGCCCACCGCCCTGCTCACCCACCGCTCCCGGCCGCGCCCGCCGGCCTACGCCCAGACCTGGGTCGCCTTCCGGCTGCCCGGCACCGGCTGGACCGCCCATCTGCCCCCGGATCAGGCCCGCGAGCTGCAATCCAGACAGAAGGTGTCCGGTAATCCAGGGAGCATGGGCCCCATGACGACTGCGACGACGACCAGTTGGGCCGGTTTCGAGGCGGCGGAGCCCGAGTTCTCCGCCGTGGTGCGGGAGCGGTTCCAGCGCTATCCGCACCATGTCCTGGCCACCGTGCGCCGGGACGGCAGCCCGCGCGTGACCGGCCTGGAAGCGGACTTCCGGTTCGGGGAGCTGTGGCTCGGCATGATGCCGGACTCCCGCAAGGCCCTGGACCTGCGGCGCGACCCGCGCTTCGCGATGCACGCCAACCCCGGCCCCGACTCCGGGATGGACGGCGGCGACGTGCGGGTCAGCGGGCGCGCGGTGGAGGTGACCGACCGGGAGACGCTCGCCCGCTACGCCGAGGCGGTCCACCCGCCGGAGCCCTTCCACCTCTTCCGCGTCGAGCTGACCGAGGTGGTGCGCACCGCGGTGGAGGGCGAGGAACTGGTGCTGCAGACCTGGCGCCCGGGCGATGTCGTGCGGACCACCCGGCGGGGCTCGGACGACACCGCGTGGCGTGCGGAGAGCGGGAGTTGAGCCCTCGCCGCCCGAGATCAGTTCACGGAAGGAGTGAGAAAACGCCAGCCGCACATGTGAAGTAGGCCAAGTTGTAACACGACAAGGTGTTTCCTTCTCATCAACTCTGTTGGTATCCCTTGGGGCTGTCACCAGCACGTCCCAGGGGACCCTCGGGGCGCAGTTCGGAAGGATCCACTCTCCTTGTCTGCCATCGACGACGCCGGCCGCCGTCTGCGTGCCAGGCGCAGACGGCGCGACTATTTGCTCTTCGCCGCTTTCGCCGCCCCGAACTTCCTGTTCCTCCTGCTCTTCGCCTACTGGCCGGTGGTCTACAACGGCTATCTCAGCCTCACCGACTGGGACATGATCTCCCCGGCCAAGGACTTCGTCGGGCTCGGCAACTACGCCGACCTGCTGACCGACCCCGACTTCCGCACCACCTTGTGGACCACCGTCGTCTTCGTCGTCGGCATCGTGGCCGGCGGCATCGTCCTCGGGCTGGCCACCGCCCTGCTGCTGAACCAGCGGCTGCGCGGCCGCGACGTGGTGCGGACGCTGACCTTCGCCCCGTACGTGCTCTCCGGGGCCGCCGTCGGCACCCTCTGGCTGTTCGTGTTCGACCCCAACTACGGGTTGATACGCCCGCTGATGGCCCCGCTCGGGCTCACCGCCCCGGCGATGACGACCGACTCCAAGTGGGCGCTGACCGGCCTGATCCTGGTCTACCTCTGGAAGAACATCGGATTCGTCGCCGTGGTCTACCTCGCCGGCCTCCAGGGCCTGCCCCGGGAGGTGTACGAGGCCGCCGCCCTGGACGGCGCCGGCCCCTGGACACGACTGCGCCGGATCACCCTCCCGCTGCTCTCACCGGTCACCTTCTTCCTCCTGGTGACCTGCACCATCAGCACCTTCCAGGCGTTCGACGTGCTGGCCGTGATGACCGGCGGCGGCCCGGGCACCTCCACCTCCACCCTCAGCTGGTTCATCTACGACCAGGGATTCCGCGCCTTCGACGCGGGACGCTCCGCCGCCGGCGCGATGATCATGTTCGTGGTGCTGCTGCTGATCACCGCGGGACAGGCCCGCTACCTCGAGCGAAAGGTGCACTACCAGTGACCGCCCTCGACCCGGCGGCGCCCACCCGCCGCCCCGGCGGCCGGGCCCGGCGCCTGGGCCTGTACGCGCTCCTCGTCCTCGTCGCGCTCATCGCGGCCGGCCCGCTGTACTGGCTGGCCTCCTCGGCCCTGAAGACCAACCCCCAGATCTACGCCTACCCGCCCCACTGGGTCCCCACCGACCTGCGCTGGAGCAACTTCTCCGACGCCTGGAACGCCGCCCCCTTCGACCGGTTCTTCCTCAACTCCCTCGTGGTCTCCGTGGTCGGCACCGCCATCGAACTGTGCGCTGCGCTGCTGTGCGCGTACGCCTTCGTCTTCCTGCCCTTCCCCGGCAAGAAGTGGCTGTTCCTCTTCCTCCTCGGCGCCATGATGGTCCCCGGCCATGTCACCCTGCTGCCCAACTTCCTGACCATCGCCCAGCTGGGCTGGGTCAACACCTGGGCCGGGCTGATCGCCCCGGGCCTGGGGTCGGTCTTCGGCACCTTCCTGCTGCGCCAGCACATGCTGACTCTCCCCAAGGAAGTCATGGACGCGGCCCGGATCGACGGGGCCGGCCATCTGCGCACCCTCTTCCGGGTCGTGCTGCCCATGTCCCGGCCCATGGTGATCACCGTCGCGATCGTCGTCATGGTGACCAAGTGGAACGACTTCATCTGGCCGCTGATCGTGACCAGCAGCGCCGACATGCGCACCCTGCCGGTCGGCCTCCTCTTCCTGCGGGACCAGGAGACCTACGCCAACTGGGGCGCCATCCTGGCCGGCACCGTGATGGTGATCCTGCCGGTGCTCGTCGTCTTCTTCATCGCCCAGCGCTACATCATCGCCGGGCTGACCCAGGGAGCCGGGAAGTGAGCCACAGCCTCCCCAGCCGCCGGCGCTTCCTCGCCCTCGCCGCCGGGGCGCCCGCGGCCGCCGCGCTGCTGAGCGCCTGCGGCGCCACCACCGGGCCGGTGAACCAGCCGGGCGGCTCGGTCCCCGACCGGTACGCGGGGCGCACCCGCACCGTCCTGTGGTCCACCTTCGCCGACGTACCCGGCCGCGCCCTCCAGGACCTCGCGGACACGTTCAACCGGCAGCAGCGCGACATCTACGTGGACGTCCAGTTCCAGGGCACCTACGACGAGTGCGCCCAGAAGGCGGTCGTCGGGCTGCTGGCCGGCCAGGCGCCCGACCTGTGCGTGCTGTCCGACGTGAAGTGGTACCGCTTCTACTTCGGCGACGCGCTCGAGCCCTGGGACGAGTACATCGACCCCGGCGAGCTGCGCGCCACCTACAACGCCAGGCTGCTGGGGGAGGGGCGCGTCAGGGGACGCCACTGGTGGCTGCCCCTGGCCCGCTCCACGCCGCTCTTCTACTACAACCGCACCCTCTTCAAGAAGGCCGGAGTACCCGACCGGGCGCCCGAGACCTGGGAGGAGATGTACGGCTGGGCCAAGGAGATCACCCGGCTGAGGACCCAGGGCAAGCGGGTCGCGATGGAGGCGTACCAGAAGATCGACGGGGACTGGCAGTTTCAGTGCACCGCCTGGCAGTGGGGCGGCGCCTACTCCCACGGCCTGGACGTCACCATCGACCACGACGCCACCGTCGCGGCCGGGGAGTGGCAGCGCAAGCTGGTCCACAAGGACCGCATCGCCTACATGTCCACCGACCCGGCCGGGGACATGGGCAACCAGCTGATCGCCACCCTGATCACCTCCACCGGCGGGCTGCGCAAGATCTCCGAGATGGCCAAGGCGGGCGGCTGGGAGCTGGGCACCGGATTCCTGCCCCGCCACAAGGAGTTCGGCGTGACCACGGGCGGCGGCGGGCTCGGCATGTTCAAGCGGGTGCCCAAGGAGCGCAAACAGGCCGCGGCCGAGTTCGTACGCTTCCTGGCCAGGCCGGAGAACGCGGCCCAGTGGACCGTCCAGACCGGCTACCTGCCCGTCGTCCCGGCCGCCACCAAGTCCCCGGCGCTGGCCGGGCTGCTGAAGAAGGACCCCAACTTCTCCACCGCGGTCAGACAACTGCCGCACACCCGCAAGGGCGACCAGGTGCGGATGATGGTGCCCAACGCCAACGTCCAGATCTACACCGGACTCCAGAAGATCTGGACCGGCAACACCCCGGCCCGGCAGGCGTTCTCCGAGGTGGCCACACGGCTGCGCAAGGGCGTCGACCGGCACCGCCAGTCCATCGAGGAGCACCTGTGACCCCACCCGCCACCGCCGCCCCGCCCCCGGCCGCCCGCCCCCTGGTCTACGGCCACCGGGGCGCCAGGGCGGACGAGCCGGAGAACACCCTGCGCTCCTTCCGCCACGCCCACCGGGTCGGCGCCGAGGGCGTCGAACTGGACGTACGGGTCTCCCGCGACGGCCGGCTCGTGGTGATCCACGACGCCACCGTGGACCGCACCACCGACGGCACGGGCGAGGTCGCCTCGCTCTCCCTGGCCGAACTGCGGGAACTCGACGCGGGCCGGGGAGAGCGGATCCCCACCCTGAGCGAGGTCCTGGACGCCTTCCCGGGCCTGGTGCAGGTGGAGATCAAGGCCCCCGAGGCGGTCGAGGCCCTGGCCGAGCTGGACCGGCGCACCCCGCTGCCCCCGCGCGCGGTCCTCACCTCCTTCCACGCCGACATCCTCGACCGCGCCGCGCGGCTGCTGCCCCGGGTGGAACGGGGGCTGATCACCGCCACACCCGGCGAGGACCTGCCCGCCCGCGCCGCCGAGCTGAACGCCACCTGGGTCTGCCCGGAGCTGATACCGGAGCTGACGACCCGGCTGGTGGAGCGGTGCCACGCCCAGGGGGTGCGGGTGGACGCCTGGCCGGCCGCCGACCCCCGACTGCTGGCGCGCTGTGTGGCCCTGGGCGCCGACGCGGTCACCACCGACCATCCCGCGCTGATCGACGGGTGGCTGGGAGCGGCCTGACCGCCCCCGGGCCACCGCCGGTTCGGCCGGGATGTGCCGGGCCCGGACGCCGCCTCGGCGGATGCGACGTCCGGGCCCGCGACCCTTCCGAATTGTTGGAACACGTTCTACCGTGCCCCTCGATGACACGTGGCCGGGCCGACGTGAGACTCCAGGAGGGGCCGTGCACCTCGACTACACCCCCGACCAGCGGCGACTGCGCACCGAACTGCGCGCCTACTTCGCCGAACTGGTCCCCGACAACGCCTACGCCCGCTTCGCCGACCCGGCCGGCCAGAAGCGGTTCTACCGCGAGACCATCCGTCGGCTCGGCGCGGACGGCTGGCTGGGCGTGGGCTGGCCCCGGGAGTACGGCGGGCGGGGGCTGGGCCCGATGGAGCAGTTCATCTTCTTCGACGAGGCCGCCCAGGCCGGCGTACCGCTGCCCCTCATGGCACTCAACACCGTCGGGCCCACCCTCATGCGGTACGGCACCGACGAACAGAAGGAGTACTTCCTGCCGAGGATCCTCTCCGGGGAGATCGACTTCGCCATCGGCTACAGCGAGCCCGACGCGGGCACCGACCTGGCCTCCCTCAAGACCCGTGCCGTGCGCGAGGTGGACGGTGAAGGCAAGCCGACCGGCTACTACACCGTCAACGGACAGAAGACCTGGACCACCAACGGCGACACCGCCGACTGGGTCTGGCTCGCCGTCCGCACCGACCCCGAAGCCAAGCCCCACAAGGGCATCAGCATCCTGCTGGTGCCCACCAGCGACCCCGGCTACTCCTGCACCGTCATCACCACCCTCGCCTCCCACGACACCACCGCCAGCTACTACGAGAACATCCGGGTGCCCACCACCCGCCGGGTCGGCGCCGAGAACGAGGGCTGGCGGCTGATCACCACGCAGCTCAACTACGAGCGCGTCACCCTCGCCGCCCACGGCACGACGGCCATCCGTGCCCTGCGCGGCGTCCGGCAGTGGGCCGCCGACACCAAGCTCGCGGACGGCCGCCGCGTCATCGACCTGGGCTGGGTACGCGGCCGGCTGGCCCGCACCCACGCCAGGCTCGACGCCATGAAGCTGCTCAACTGGCAGATGGTGGACGCCCTCCAGCGCGACACCCTCACCCCCCAGGACGCCTCCGCCGTCAAGGTGTACGGCTCCGAGGCGCGCCGCGACGCCTACGCCTGGCTCATGGAGGTCGTCGGCGCGGCCGGCCCCCTCAAGGAGGGCTCGGCGGGCGCGGTGCTGCACGGCGAACTCGAGCGCGGCTACCGCAGCAGCGTCGTGTTCACCTTCGGCGGCGGCAACAACGAGGTGCAGCGGGAGATCATCTCCTGGATCGGTCTCGGGATGCCCCGGGTGCGCCGCTGAGCCCGAGATATTCCGTGCAGGCGTCGACGGGCCAATGGTGCGCTGTGCCGAGACGTCGGTGACACGGCCACCGGCACGGTCCGGCCGTCCAGCGGGACGTAGAGGGTGTCGCCGATGCGCTCGGTCCCGGAGCGCACCAGAGCCGGCGCGAACGTCCGCCCCAGGGCGTCGCTGCGGTAGCCGGAGGACGTGGCGGGGTTCGAGGCGGCGATCCGCGGCGTGATCTGAGCGTCCCCGTCCCGTGGCGGCCGGCGGCCGCTTCGAACGCTCGCCGCCGGGTCACGGACCCGACCCCCTCCCGCCTGACGGTCGCCGCGCGCATAGTCTGGTCGCGGGAGGTGATGGCCATGGCGCGCGGCCGGACGACGGGCGACCCGGGGCTGTACGGACCCGGTTCGGTCACCTGGCAGACCCACGGCGATCCCATGATGTGGATCGCGGGCGTGCGCGCGCTGTACCTCCAGGCGCTGCACCCGCTCGCGGTGCGCGGCGTCACGCAGAACTCCGACTTCCGCCAGGACGCCTGGGGCCGGCTGCTGCGCACCGCCCGCTTCGTCGCCACCATCACCTACGGCACCACCGAGGAGGCCGAGCGGGCGGGCGCCAGGGTGCGCGGCATCCACCGCCGGCTCACCGTCACCGACCCGGGCACCGGCGCCCGGCGCCGCGTCGACGACCCGGATCTGCTGCTGTGGGTGCACTGCGCCGAGATCGACTCCTATCTGCACGTCGTGCGCCGCTCCGGCTTCCCGCTCACCGACGCCCAGGCCGACGCCTACGTGGCCGAGAACCGCGAATCCGCCCGCCTGGTCGGCCTCGACCCCGCCCGCGTGCCCGCCGACACGGCGCGGCTCGCCGCGTACTTCAAGGAGGTGCGCCCGGCCCTGGCCCACACCCCCGAGGCCGGGGAAGTCGACGCCTTTCTGCGCCGACCGCCCGTCCATCCCCTGCTGGTGCCGGCGCGCGCGGCGTTGTGGGGGCGCGTCGCGGCACTCGCCTACGCCGCCCTGCCCCCGTACGCCCATGAGCTGTACGGCCGCCCGGCCCCCGACCCCGACGTGGTGACCCGCCGGCTCCGCGCGGCCGGCCGGGTGCTGCGCCGTATCCCACCCACGCTTCGCTGGCAGCTGCCGCCCAAACACATCCTGCGGGCCGTCGAACGGCTCGGGCCCGGCACGCGCCCTTCGGTCTACACCTTGCGCCACAACGCGGCCATACTGGACAACGGGGACGCGTCGAGGGCTCCATGACGAGCCGTCGGCTTCCACGGGGGCGGCGGGGGCACTCCCGCCGGAGGCAGGGGGACCATGGCGGAGACCAGGCTGATCCAGGGCCGGTACCGGCTGCTCGAGCTGATCGGGCGCGGGGGGATGGGTGAGGTGTGGCGGGCGCTCGACGAGTCGCTCGGGCGGCGCGTCGCCGTCAAGTGCCTCAAGCCGATGAGGCCGCAGCGCGACCCGTCCTTCGCGGAGGCGCTGCGTGAGCGGTTCCGCCGCGAGGGGCGGGTCGCGGCCTCGCTGCAGCACCGCGGGGTGACGGTGGTGCACGACTTCGGGGAGCACGGAGGCGTCCCGTATCTGGTGATGGAGCTGCTGGAGGGCCGCAACCTCAGCCAGCTCCTGGAGGACAACGAGCGGCGTCCGCTGCCGGTCCCCGATGTCCTGGACATCGCCGGCCAGCTCGCCGTCGCCCTCGCGTACACCCACGACCAGGGCGTCGTCCACCGGGACCTCAAGCCCGCCAACATCATGCGGCTGGCCGACGGATCGGTGAAGATCTGCGACTTCGGCATCGCCCGGCTCGGCCGTGACATCGGCTTCACGGCCCGGCTGACCGGGACGGGCATCGCCATGGGCACCCCGCACTACATGTCGCCCGAGCAGATCGCGGGCGGCTCCGTCGACCACCGCAGCGATCTGTACTCCCTCGGCTGCGTGCTGTACGAACTGTCCGCCGGCGCCCCGCCGTTCGACCTCGACGACGCCTGGGCGGTGCTCGTCGGCCACCGCGACACCACGCCCGAGCCGCTCCGCGGGCAGCGGCCGGAGATCCCCGAGCCCTTCGAGCGGGTGATCCTCGACCTGCTCGCCAAGGACCCCGAGGACCGGCCGCGCGACGCGTCCGACGTGGCCAAGCGGATCGCCCTCGCCCGGGCGACCTGGGGAGCCGGGCAGCCGCTGGTCCCCGCGTGGACCCTGCCGGGGTCCGGCGCGGACCTCCCCGCCCGCCCACGGCCGCGCCTGCCCGCGTGGGCCCGGCACATGAGCACCGGCACCCCGGCGGCCCCGGCCGCCCGGGCCGCAGAGCGGCCGGTCCCGCCGGGCGGCACCGGCGGGGGCGCGTGGACTGGCGGGGGCGCGAAGGGCGACGGGGGCCCGTCAGCGGGGGAGGGCGGGCTCACCGGGGCGTGGACCGGCGGCCCGGCCCCGCCCGCCCGGCCGCCCACGCCCGGTCCACCGCCCCCGCCGTCGGGCCTGCTCGCCACGCTCCGGCCGCCCACGCCCGGTCCACCGCCCCCGCCGTCGGGCCTGCTCGCCACGCTCGCCGTCCGGCACACCATCGGGGCGAGCCTGGCCCTCCAGGGCCGCTGGGAGGAGGCGGGCCGGACCCACCGGGAGGTCGCCGCCGAGCGGGAGCGCCTGCTGGGCCCCGACCACCCCGACACCCTCGCCAGCCGCTACGAGGCGGCATGCGCCCTGGGGCGGCTGGGCCGCCACGGTGACGCGCTGGACGAGCACGGGCGGGTGGCGGCGGGCCGCGAGCGGGTGCTCGGGCCCGACCACCCGGACACGCTGGCCGCCCGGCAGGAGACCGCCCTGGCGCTGAGCCGCCTCGGCCGCCACGCCGAGGCCCACCGGGTCTACGCCGCCGTGCTCGCGGCCCGCGAGCGGACCATGGGCGCCGACCACCCCGACACGCTGCGCTGCCGCCACAACCTCGCCTTCAACCTGGGCCGCCTGGGGCGGCTCGAGGACTGCCACCGCATGGCCTGCGAGGTGGCCGCCGCCCGCGCCCGGGTCCTCGGCCCCGACCATCCCGACACCCTGGTCACCCGCTATGAGGTGGCGTACGCGCTCGGCCGGCTGGGCCGCTGGAGCGAGGCGCTCCGCACCTACCGCGAGGTGGCCGCCGCCCGCGCCCGGGTCCTCGGCCCCGACCACCCGGACACCCTCGCGGCCCGCTACGAGGCCGGCATCAGCCTGGGCCGGCTCGGCCGCGGCGCGGAGGCCGAGGTCCTCTATCGCGCCCTCGTCGACGACCGCACCCGCGCCCAGGGCCCCACCCACCCGGAGACCCTGCGCGCCCGCCACGCCCTCGGCGTCAACCTGGGCCGCCTCGGCCGCTGGGAGGAGGCCCTGGCCGAGGCCCGCGACGTCGTCGCCCTCCGCGAGCGCGCCCTGGGCCCCGACCACCCCGACACCCTGGTCAGCCGGCGGGAGGTGGCGGTGGCCCTCGGCTGGCTCGGCGAGTGGACCGACGCCCTGGAGCTGTACCGCCAGGTCGCCCGGGCCCGCGAGCGGGTCCTGGGCGCCGACCACCCCGACACCCTCGCCGGCCGCGACGACGAGGCGCGCTGCCTGGAGCAACTGGGGCGGCACACGGAGGCCGGCGAGCTGTACCGGCGGACGGCGTCGGCGCCGCGCCGGCAGGCGTGAGACCCCGCCCCGCCGCGTCTGGCCCCGGGGATCACCGCGTGCTAGTCAGGAGGTATGCCTCACAGCGACGCGTACGACGCCGTCATCGTCGGCGGCGGCCACAACGGCCTGGTCGCCGCCGCCTACCTGGCCCGCGCCGGCCGCAGGGTGCTCCTCATGGAGCGGCTCGGCCACACCGGCGGCGCGGCCGTCTCCACGCGCCCCTTCGCCGGGCTCGACGCACGCCTCTCCCGCTACTCCTACCTGGTGAGCCTGCTGCCGCGGCGGATCGTGGACGACCTGGGCCTGCGCTTCTCCCTCGCCAAGCGGACCGTGTCCTCGTACACCCCCGCCGTCCGGGGCGGGCGTCCCACCGGGCTGCTGGTGGACGGCGACACCGCCCGCACCCGCGAGTCGTTCGCCCGGATCACCGGCTCGGAGCGCGAGTACGAGTCCTGGCGGCGGTTCTACGGGATGACCCGGCGGGTGGCCGAGCGGGTCTTCCCCACGCTCACCGAACCGCTGCCCACCCGCGAGGCGCTGCGCGCGCGGATCGGCGACGAGACGGCCTGGCGGGCGCTGTTCGAGCGGCCCCTCGGCGAGGCCGTCGAGGCGGCGTTCGAGGACGATTTGGTCCGGGGCGTGGTCCTCACCGACGCGCTGATCGGCACCTTCAGCCACGCCCACGACCCGTCGCTGCGTCAGAACCGCTGCTTCCTCTACCACGTGATCGGCGGCGGCACCGGCGACTGGGACGTGCCGATCGGCGGCATGGGCGCGCTGACCGACGCGCTCGCGGACGCGGCCCGCGCGGCGGGCGCCCGGATCGCCACCGGCTGTGAGGTCACCGCCATCGCCACCGACGGGAAGACCGCGGAGGTGATGTTCCGCGACGCGGACGGGGAGGGCCTGGTGGCGGCCAGGCATGTGCTGGTCGGCGCCGCCCCGCGGGAGCTGGCCGGGCTGCTGGGCGACGAGCCGCCGGCCCCGCCCGCCGAGGGCGCGCAGCTCAAGGTGAACATGCTGCTGCGCCGGCTGCCCGCGCTGCGCGACCCCGACGTCGACCCGCGCGAGGCGTTCGCCGGTACCTTCCACATCGCCGAGGGGTACGGCGACCTGGAGGCCGCCTACGGCCAGGCCGCGGCGGGCAAGCTGCCGTCGCGGCCGCCCTCCGAGATCTACTGCCACTCGCTGACCGACCCGTCGATCCTGGCCCCCGAACTGGCCCGCGAGGGCTGTCAGACGCTGACCCTGTTCGGGCTGCAGACCCCCGCGCGCCTCTTCGCCGGGGACCACGACACCGCGCTCGCCGCGCTCCTGGAGGCCACCCTCGAACTGCTCGACGCCCAGCTCGCCGAGCCGATCGCCGACTGCCTCGCGTACGACGCCGAGGGCATGCCCTGCATCGAGGCCAAGAGCCCGCTGGACCTGGAACGCGAGCTGCGGCTGCCCGGCGGCAACATCTTCCACCGCGAGCTGGCCTTCCCCTACGCCCAGGAAGGGACGGGCCGCTGGGGCGTGGAGACGCGCCACGCCAATGTGCTGCTGTGCGGCGCGGGCGCGGTGCGCGGCGGCGGGGTGAGCGGGATCCCGGGGCACAACGCGGCCATGGCGGTCCTGGGCCGGTAGGGGTCTCTCCGAATTGCCTGGCCGCGCGGCCCCAGGATGCAAGAAAATTCTGACGGAGCGTCAGAAAAACTCTTCCTTCGTCCGGCCCGCTGCGGCATCCTGCCGCCCATGGAGACGGGCCTGAGCAAGAAACTGGGTGTCGAGCACGCCATCTTCGGCTTCACGCCGTTCCCCGCCGTCGCCGCGGCGATCACCCGGGCCGGCGGGTTCGGCGTGCTCGGCGCGGTCCGCTACGGCGCGCCGGACGAGCTGGCGCGCGACCTGGACTGGGTGCAGGCACACACCGACGGCAAGCCGTACGGCCTCGACGTCGTCATGCCCGCGAAGAAGGTCGAGGGGGTGACCGAGGCGGACATCGAGGCGATGATCCCCGAAGGACACCGCCGGTTCGTCCAGGAGACCCTCGCCAAGCACGGCGTGCCCGAACTCCCCGAGGGCGAGGCCTCGGGCTGGCGGATCACCGGCTGGCTGGAGCACGTCGCGCGCGGCCAGCTGGACGTCGCCTTCGACTATCCCGTGAAGCTCCTGGCCAACGCCCTGGGCTCGCCGCCCGCCGACGTCGTCGAACGCGCCCACGACCACGGCATCCTCGTCGCCGCGCTCGCGGGCAGCGCGCGCCACGCGCTCCACCACAAGGACGCGGGTCTCGACATCGTGGTCGCCCAGGGCTACGAGGCGGGCGGCCACACCGGCGAGATCGCGTCCATGGTGCTCACCCCCGAGGTGGTCCGGGCCGTGGACCCGCTGCCCGTGCTCGCGGCCGGCGGCATCGGCAGCGGTGAGCAGATCGCCGCCGGGCTCGCGCTCGGCGCGCAGGGCGTCTGGCTCGGCTCCATCTGGCTCACCACCGACGAGGCCGCGCTCACCTCACCCGCCCTCACCCGCAAACTGCTCGCCGCCGGATCCGGCGACACCGTCCGCTCCCGCGCCCTCACCGGCAAGCCCGCCCGGCAGCTGCGCACCGAATGGACCGACGCCTGGGAGGACCCCGAGGGCCCGGACCCGCTGCCCATGCCACTGCAGGGGCTGCTCGTGGCCGAGGCCGTCTCCCGCATCCAGAAGTACGAGGTGGAGCCGCTGCTCGGCACGCCCGTCGGGCAGATCGTCGGCCGGATGGACACCAAACGCCCGGTGCAGGCCGTCTTCGACGACCTGACCCGCGGCTTCGAGCGCGCCATCGACCGGATCAACCGCATCGCCGGACGCGCCTGACACCGCCCGCCTCCCCGCCCCGCCGCCCCACCGCCCCACCGCCACCGAACCCCGCCCGTCACGCCGCCAGAAGGAGGACCGGACCCTCATGTCCCGTACACCCAACGGCTTCTGGGCCCAGGCCGCGCTCGAACCCGACCGCACCGCCCTCATCGCCCCCGACGGCGAGGAATGGACCGCCGCCCGGCTGCACGCCGACTGCAACCGGCTCGTCGACGGGCTGCGCGCCGCGGGGCTGCGGCGGGGCGACGCCTTCGCGGTGGTGCTGCCCAACGGCGCCGAGTTCTTCACGGCCGCGCTCGCCGCCACCCAGGCCGGCTTCTACCTGGTGCCCGTCAACCACCACCTCGTCGGCCCGGAGATCGCCTGGATCGTCTCCGACTCCGGCGCCAAGGTGCTGATCGCCCACGAGCGCTTCGGCCGGCAGGCCACCTGGGCCGCCGACGAGGCCGGCCTGCCCGCCACCCACCGCTACGCGGTCGGCGCCGTGGACGGCTTCCGCCCCTACGCCGAGCTGCTGGAGGGGCGCTCCGAGCGGCCCCCCGCCGACCGCGAGGTGGGCTGGGTGATGAACTACACCTCCGGCACCACCGGCCGCCCGCGCGGCATCCGGCGCCCACTGACCGGAGCCCTCCCAGAGGACGCCCACCTCGGCGGCTTCCTGCGCTTCTTCGGCATCAAACCCCGCGACGAGGAGCCCGACAACGTCCACCTGGTCTGCTCACCGCTCTACCACACCGCGGTGCTCCAGTTCGCCTCCTCCGCCCTGCACATCGGCCACCCCCTGGTCCTCATGGACAAGTGGACGCCCGAGGAGATGCTGCGCCTCATCGACACCCACCGCTGCACCCACACCCACATGGTCCCCACCCAGTTCCACCGGCTGCTCGCGCTCCCCGAAGAGGTCAGGCGGCGCTACGACGTGTCCTCCATGCGCCACGCCATCCACGGGGCCGCGCCCTGCCCCGACCACGTCAAGCGCGCGATGATCGACTGGTGGGGCGGCTGTGTCGAGGAGTACTACGCTGCCAGCGAGGGGGGCGGAGCCTTCGCCACCGCCGAGGACTGGCTCAAGAAGCCGGGGACGGTCGGCAAGCCCTGGCCGATCAGTGAACTGGCCATCTTCGACGACGAGGGCAACCGGCTCCCGGCCGGCGAACTCGGCACCGTCTACATGCGGATGAGCACCGGAGGGTTCGCCTACCACAAGGACGAGGCCAAGACCCGCAAGAACCGCATCGGCGACTTCTTCACCGTCGGCGACCTCGGCCTGCTCGACGAGGACGGCTATCTCTACCTCCGCGACCGCAAGATCGACCTGATCATCTCGGGCGGCGTCAACATCTACCCGGCCGAGATCGAGGCCGAACTGCTCACCCACCCCGCCGTCGCCGACGCCGCCGCCTTCGGCATCCCGCACGACGACTGGGGCGAGGAGGTCAAGGCGGTCGTGGAGCCCGCCCCCGGCCACGAACCGGGCCCCGAGCTGGAGCGGGCACTGCTCGCCCACTGCGAGGGCAGGCTGGCGGGATACAAGCGCCCCAAGTCGGTGGACTTCGTGACCGAGATGCCGCGGGACCCCAACGGCAAACTCTACAAGCGGCGGCTGCGCGAGCCGTACTGGAAGGGACGTGAGCGAGCGGTGTGACGCGGGTACTCTCGCCCCTATGCACACACTTGACGCGGTCGAGGTGGACGGGGTCGAGCTGACCTACCGGGTGTGGGGCCGGCGCGAGGCGCCGCCCGTCCTGCTGCTGGCCGGACTCGGCGCGGACGGCACCGACTGGCTGGGAATCGCCCCCGAACTCGCCCGCGCCCTGCGGGTGTACGCGCTCGACCTGCGCGGTCACGGGGCCAGCGACTGGCCCGGGGACTACGCCCTGGAGCGGCTGCGCGACGATGTCGCCGGCTTTCTCGCGGCCCTCGGCCTGCCCCGCGTCTCGGTCGTCGGGCACTCCTACGGCGGGGTGGTCGGCTACCTCCTGGCCCAGCGGTACCCGGGCCTCGTCGAGCGGCTGGTGATCGAGGACGCCCCGCCGCTGGTGCCCCAGGACCCGCCACTGGAGGTGCCCCCGCGCCCGGAGGGGCGGCTGGCCTTCGACTGGGCGGTCAAGACCCAGTTCATCGAGCAGCGCAACGCGCCCGACCCGCGGTGGGTCGAGGACATGGCGGCCATCACCGCCCCGACCCTGGTCATCGGCGGCGGCCCGGACAGCCCCATGCCCCAGGAGCTGCTGGCCGACATGGCCGAGCGAATACCCGACTGCCGGCTGGTCACCATCGACGCGGGCCACCTCGTCCACGAGAAGCGCCCCGAGGAGTTCCTGGCCGCCGTCCGGCCCTTCCTGGAGGCGGGGGAGTGACCGCGCACACCACCCGACCGCTGCGCCGCGCGCTGACCGCCGCCGCGGCCCTGGGCCTGATGGCCGCCGCGGCCCCGGCCGCCGCCGCGACCGGCCCCGGCCCGGCCGCCGCCACGGGTCCCGCTTCGGTTTCCGCTACGGCTTCCGCCTCCACGGGGGCGCCGGCCCGTCCGTACGACCGGCTGCTGCCGGTGGCCGACCTGTCCGCCCAGCGGCTGCTGACCGCCGATCAGGTGGCCGCCTCGAAGTACCGATATCCGGCTCCGCCGGGCGGGGGCACCGACAGCCCCATCGACGACCCCGTCCGCGAGCGGCAGGTCCTGGAGGCCGTGGCCGCGCGCGCCCGCGAGCTGGGCGCGGACCCGGAGGCGACCGTACGCGTCTTCCGCGACCAGATCGAGGCCAACAAGCTCGTCCAGCGCGATCTCTTCCGGCGCTGGGACGCCGACCCCGCCCAGGCGCCCACCGAACGCCCGGACCTGGCGAAGGTCCGGCTGGAGATCAACCGGATCAACGGCGAACTGGTGCGGGCCATCGCGGACTCGGCCGGGGCCCGGGCGGAGCGGTCGTGCGCGGGATGGCTCACCGCGGCCGCGGCCCACACGCGTCACGACAGGCGGCTGGACGCGTTGCACACCGCGGCGCTGGAGCGGTCGCTGCGCTCGGTGTGCGCGGCTACACCTGACGGGCGCCGCTGACGGACCAGCTGACCCCGTGGTCCCCGAGGAAGTCGAGGAAGCCGGCGGCGTCGAAGGCCTGGGCCGGGGCGAGGACCCCCGCCGGGGCGCCGTCGGCGGCGAGGCGGCGGGCCGCCTCCACCGCGATCACGGCGGTGGTGCCGTACGCGTCCGAGCCGCGCACCTCGCCCCGGGCGCTCCGGCCGCCGGCGCCCAGCACCTCCACCGCGAAGGCCCATCGCATCGCCTGGCGCTGCGCGGCCGTGGGGCCTTCCGGCACCTGCTCCGCCAGCTCGGGCGACAGCCGCGCGAACAGCTCGTACACCCCCTGGGAGGCGAGCCCCTCCACATGGCGGGTGGGCACATGGCGGGGGACCGTCACCACCGCGGGCAGCGGGAACCGCACCACGGCCGTCGGCGCCGAGCCGTCCACCGCGACCCCGCCCACCCCTGGACGGTGGAGACGCTGGGGGCAGGCCGCGGGGCTCTCCCGGGCGGCCTTCGCCCGGCGCTTCACGGCGCTCGCGGGCCGCTCGCCGCTCGCGTATCTGACCTGGTGGCGGATGACGCTGGCGGCCCGGCTGCTGCGCGAGTCGGAGCTGCCGCTGCGCGCGGTGGCCGAGCGTAGCGGCTACACCTCGGAGTTCGCCTTCGCCAAGGCCTTCAAGCGGGAGTACGGGGTCGCGCCCGGCGGCTACCGGCGGCGCGGTCAGGAGTCCGAGGCGGCGCCGGCCGCGACGTCCCTGGCCCAGCGGTAGTCCGCCTTGCCGCTGGGCGACCGCTGGATGTGGTCGCTGAAGACGACCGTACGCGGGATCTTGTAGCCGGCGAGCCGGGTGCGGCAGTGCGCCCGTACGGCCTCGGCCGTGAGCCGGTCCGCCCCCTGGCGGGGCTGGACGACGGCCGCCACGCGGCTGCCCCAGCGCTCGTCCGGCACGCCCGCCACCAGCGCGTCGTACACATCCGGGTGGGCCTTGAGTGCCTGCTCGACCTCTTCCGGATAGACCTTCTCGCCGCCGGTGTTGATGCACTGCGAGCCCCGTCCGAGGACCGTGATCACGCCGTCCTCGTCGACCGTGCCCATGTCGCCGAGCAGCACCCAGCGCTCGCCGTCCGCCTCGAAGAACGTCTCGGCGGTTTTCTTCGGGTCGTTGTAGTAGCCGAGCGGCACATGGCCGCGCTGGGCGATACGGCCGGGCTCGCCGGGGGCCACGGGCCGGTGCGTCGCCGGGTCGATCACCCGGGTGCGGGCGTTGACCCGCAGCCGGAAGCCCGTCTGGGGGCCGGCGTCCTCGGTGGCGGTGCCGTTGAACCCGGACTCGGAGGAGCCGAAGTTGTTCAGCAGCACGGTGTGCGGCGCCAGCGCGGCGAACTGGGCCCGCACGGTGTCCGACAGCACCGCCCCGGAGCTGCTGACGCTGAACAGCGAGGAGCAGTCGACGCCCTTGAGCGGGCCGGCCAGGGCGTCCACCAGCGGGCGCAGCATCGCGTCGCCGACCAGGGAGACGCAGGTGACCTTCTCCTTCTCGACCGTGCGCAGCACGTCCTCGGGCACGAACTTCCGGTGGAGGACCACCTTCTGGCCGAAGTTGAAGGCGATGAAGGCCGTGAGCGTGGAGGTGCCGTGCATCAGCGGCGGAGTGGGGAAGAACACCAGGCCCTCGCCGCCCGCCGCGACCCGCTCGGCCAGCTCCTCGGGGCGGCCGACCGGCTCGCCGGTGGGCGCCCCGCCGCCGAGCCCGGAGAAGAACAGGTCCTCCTGCCGCCACAGCACCCCCTTGGGCATGCCCGTGGTGCCCCCGGTGTAGATGATGAACCGGTCGTCGCCCGAGCGCGCGGGGAAGTCGCGCACGGGCGAGCCCTGGGCCTCGGCCTCCTCGAAGGGCACGGGCGCGGGGTCAGGCACCGGGCCGTCCCCGGCCGGGGCGCCGACCCGGACGAGGTGGCGCACGGTGCCGGCGCGGGGGAGCGCGGCGGCCACCCGGTCGCCGAACTCGGCGTCGTACACCAGCGCCGCCAGGTCCGCGTCCCGGTAGAGGTAGACCAGCTCGTCCTCGACATAGCGGTAGTTGACGTTCACCGGCACGGCCCGGATCTTCAGGCAGGCCAGGGAGGTCTGGAGGTACTCCACGCCGTTGTACAGGTGCAGGCCGACGTGTTCTCCCGGACGCACGCCGGATTCACGCAGATGGTGGGCGAGCCGGTTGGCGGCCGCGTCCAGCTCGGCGTAGGTCAGCCGCCGCTCGGCCCCGGTGCCGGGGTGGTCGAGATACACCAGCGCCTCTCTGCCGGGCACCGTGTCGACGATCGACTCGAACAGGTCGGCAAGGTTGTACTCCACGGCTCCTCCTGACCTGGCAGCGGCGGGCTCGGCGGTCATTGGAGCGCCGTACGGAAGAGATGTGAAGGCACACGGCCAATAAATCTGACTGGTCATCAGATTTCTCTTGAAGTCGTCCGGCACCTCCTGCAACCTGTTCTGGGTCGAGACGGGAGGACTGCCGTGACAAGCGGGACCGAACACCTGACGGTGGAGCGCGTCGGCGCGACGCTGGTACTCACCCTGAACCGTCCAGAGGCCAGGAACGCGCTCTCGCTGCCGATGCTGGTCGGCCTCCACGACGGCTGGGCCACGGCCGACGAGGACGACGACATCCGCTCGGTGGTGCTCACCGGGGCCGGCGGCTCCTTCTGCGCGGGCATGGATCTCAAGGCCCTCGCCGGCGGGGACGGAATGGCCGGACAGCACTACCGGGACCGGCTGCGGGCCGATCCCGACCTGCACTGGAAGGCGATGCTCCGGCACCACCGGCCGCGCAAGCCGGTGATCGCCGCCGTCGAAGGCCACTGCGTGGCGGGCGGCACGGAAATCCTCCAGGGCACCGACATCCGCCTCGCGGGCCGCGGCGCCACCTTCGGACTCTTCGAGGTCAGACGCGGGCTGTTCCCCATCGGCGGCTCCACGGTCCGCCTCGCCCGCCAGGTCCCGCGCACCCACGCGCTGGAGATGCTGCTGACCGGACGCCCCTACACCGCCGAGGAGGCCGAGCGGATCGGCCTGATCGGCCGGGTCGTGCCCGACGGCACGGCCCTGGAGACGGCCCTGGAGATCGCCGGGCTGATCAACGCCAATGGCCCGCTGGCCGTCGAGGCCGTCAAGGCGTCCGTGTACGAGACGGCCGAGATGACCGAAACCGACGGCCTGAAGTCCGAACTCGAACGCGGCTGGCCCATCTTCGACACCGCCGACGCCAAGGAGGGCTCGAAGGCCTTCGCGGAGAAGCGCCCCCCGGTCTACCGCCGGGCCTGAACACCTACCCGGCCGCGACGAAGGAGACGCACACCATGACACCGGCCCCCGCGCCCGAGGTGCTTTCCGCCCCTCTGGCCGTCGAGTTCCCCTTCACTCGCTCCCTCGGCCCCGTCCAGAGCGCGTTCCTGACCGGGCTGCGCGAGCGCACCGTCCTCGGCGTACGGACCGCCGACGGCCGGGTGCTCGTGCCCCCCGTCGAATACGACCCGGTCACCGCCGAGGAGATCCGCGACCTCGTCGAGGTCGGCACCGCCGGCACCGTCACCACCTGGGCCTGGAACCCCGCCCCGCGCCGCGGACAACCCCTCACCACCCCCTTCGCCTGGGCGCTGGTGCGGCTCGACGGCGCCGACACCGCCCTGCTCCACGCCCTCGACGCGCCCGGCCCCGACGCCGTGCGCACCGGCATGCGGGTGCGCGTCCGATGGGCCGCGGAGCGGACGGGTGCCATCACCGACATCGCCTGCTTCGAACCGTACGAGAGCGAGCCTGACCCGCGCGGAGCCCCGCACGACGGCGAGTTCGCCGACCCCGTCCGGGGCATCGTGGCGCCCGCCCGCCTGGACTACGTGTACTCGCCCGGCCGCGCCCAGTCCCGCTACATCGCCGCCCTCGCCGGCCGGCGGACCGTGGGGGAGCGCTGCCCGTCCTGCCGCAAGGTGTACGTCCCGCCCCGCGGCGCCTGCCCCACCTGCGGCGTCGCCACCGACGAACAGGTCGAGGTCGGTCCGCGCGGCACCGTCACCACCTTCTGCATCGTCAACATCAAGGCCAAGAACCTCGATATCGAGGTGCCGTACGTGTACGCCCACATCGCCCTGGACGGCGCGGACCTCGCGCTCCACGGCCGCATCGGAGGCATCCCCTACGACCAGGTGCGCATGGGGCTGCGCGTCGAGCCGGTGTGGACCGAGGGCGGGCGCTACCCCGACCACTACCGCCCCACCGGCGAACCCGACGCGGACTACGACACCTACAAGGAGCTGCTTTGAATCCGAGGCGCGTCGCCATCGTGGCCTTCGCACAGACCCGCCACCGGCGGCGGTCCGCGGAGCTCTCCGAGGTCGAGATGCTGATGCCGGTGCTGCACGAGGTGCTCGCCGCGGTCGGCCTGCGCACCGGCGAGATCGACTTCACCTGCTCCGGCTCCGCCGACTATCTCGCCGGCCGGGCCTTCTCCTTCACCATGGCACTGGACGGCGTCGGCGCCTGGCCGCCGATCTCCGAGTCGCACGTGGAGATGGACGGCGCCTGGGCCCTGTACGAGGCATGGGTCAAGCTGCTGGCCGGGGAGGCCGACACGGCGCTCGTCTACTCCTACGGCAAGTCCTCGCCGGGACAGCCGCGCGACGTCCTCACCCGCCAGCTCGACCCCTACTACCTCGCCCCCCTGTGGCCCGACTCGGTGTCCCTGGCCGCACTCCAGGCCCAGGCGCTCATCGACGAGGGGACCACCGACGAGCGCGCCCTCGCCGGGGTCGCCGCGCGCAGCCGCGCCGCCGCCCAGCACAACCCGCACGCCCAACTGGCCGGATCGGCGGCCCCGGACGCGCTGCTCGACGACCCGTACCTGGTGCGGCCGCTGCGCCGGCACGACTGCCCGCCCATCGGCGACGGCGCGGCCGCCGTCGTCCTCGCCGCCGAGGACACCGCCCGACGGCTCTGCCCCCGCCCCGCCTGGATCCGCGGCATCGACCACCGCATCGAGCCGCACGGACTGGGCGTACGGGACCTCACCCGCTCCCCGTCCACCCGGCTCGCCGCGCGCCACGCCGGCCTGTTCGACGACGACGCCCCGCCCGTCGACACCGCGGAGCTGCACGCGCCCTTCACCTCACAGGAGGTGATCCTGCGCCGCGAACTGCGGCTCGACGACGGCGTACGCGTCAATCCGTCCGGCGGCGCGCTCGCCGCCAACCCGATGATGGCCGCCGGGCTGATCCGCCTCGGCGAGGCCGCCGCCCGCATCCACCGCGGCGAGTCCGACCGGGCCGTCGCACACGCCACCTCGGGGCCCTGCCTGCAGCACAACCTGGTGGCGGTCCTGGAAGGGGAACGGGACGGGCGACCGGAAGGGGACCAGGGATGAAGTGCGCCAAGACCGAGCGGGAGGAGGGGCCATGAGCAAGGAACCCATCGCCGTCGTCGGCGTCGGCCAGACCAAGCACACCGCCGCCCGCCGGGACGTGTCCATCGCCGGGCTGGTCCGCGAGGCCGCTCTGCGCGCCCTCGAGGACGCCGAGCTGACCTGGGCGGACATCGACGCCGTCGTCATCGGCAAGGCGCCCGACTTCTTCGAGGGCGTCATGATGCCCGAGCTGTACCTCGCCGACGCGCTCGGCGCGGTCGGCAAACCCATGCTGCGGGTGCACACCGCGGGCTCGGTCGGCGGTTCCACCGCGCTGGTCGCCGCCAACCTGGTGGCCGCCCGCGTCCACCGGACCGTCCTCACCCTCGCCTTCGAGAAGCAGTCCGAGTCCAACGCCATGTGGGGGCTCTCCCTGCCCATCCCGTTCCAGCAGCCGCTGCTGGCCGGCGCGGGAGGCTTCTTCGCCCCGCATGTCCGCGCGTACATGCGGCGCACCGGCGCCCCGGCCGCCATCGGCTCGCTGGTCGCCTACAAGGACCGCCGCAACGCCCTGCGTAACCCCTACGCCCACCTCCACGAGAAGGACCTGACGCTGGAGAAGGTGCAGGCGTCCCCGATGCTGTGGGACCCCATCCGCTACTCGGAGACCTGCCCCTCCTCCGACGGCGCCTGCGCCATGGTGCTCACCGACCGGGCCGGCGCGGCCCGGGCGCCCCGGCCGCCGGCCTGGGTGCACGGCGGCGCCATGCGCAGCGAGCCGACGCTCTTCGCGGGCAAGGACTTCGTCTCGCCACGGGCCGGCCAGGACTGCGCGGCCGACGTCTACCGGCAGGCCGGGATCACCGACCCGCGCCGCGAGATCGACGCGGTGGAGATGTATGTGCCGTTCAGCTGGTACGAGCCGATGTGGCTGGAGAACCTCGGCTTCGCCGCGGAGGGCGAGGGCTGGAAGCTCACCGAGTCGGGCGTGACCGGGATCGACGGCGATCTGCCGGTCAACCCGTCGGGCGGGGTGCTGTCCACCAACCCCATCGGCGCCTCGGGGATGATCCGCTTCGCCGAGGCGGCGCTCCAGGTGCGCGGGCAGGCGGGGGAGCACCAGGTGGAGGGCGCGCGCAGGGCGCTCGGCCACGCCTACGGCGGGGGGTCGCAGTTCTTCTCGATGTGGCTGGTGGCGGCCGACCCCCCGGCCGGCTGACCGCCGCCCCCTCGGCCGGATGCCCGTCGTCGTCCCGACGCACTCGCGCCGTACGTCCCGCCGTACGTCCGCCTGTGCGGTGCCGTCCTTCTTTCGCGGCCTGTCCGGCACCGGCGGCGATCGCTAGGGTGGGGCCGGGACGACGACCCGGGAGGAGCCGAATCACGTGGCCGAAACCACCACCGAACAACCCCTGGCAGGCAGCGCCGAGAAGCCCGACCTCGACCTGAGCACCGCGCAGTGGAGGTCGAGCAGCCAGGGCGTGGGCGATGTGGAGATCGCCTTCGTCGAGGGCTACATCGCCATGCGCCACGGCCGCCGGCCGCAGGACCCGGCCCTGATCTTCTCCCCCGCCGAGTGGCGCGCCTTCGTGATCGGCGCGCGGGCCGGAGAGTTCGACCTGACCTGAGCCACGGCGTTGCGGGGCCGAGCCGTCCGGGGGGATACCACCGGGCGGCCCGTCCTCGTCCGGGGCGGCGGTCAGGTGAGCACGGCGCAGCCCCTCTCCCGCAGGGCCCGCAGCGATGGCAGGTCGTCCCCGCGCACCTCGAATCCGTTCCAGCGCAGATCGAGCTTTTCCAGGGACGGCAGCTCCGCGACCCAGTCCGGAATCCCGCGCAACCGGTTGCTCCGCAGATCGAGGTGGCGCAGCAGCGGCAGCGCGCGCAGCGGCTCGGGCACCGACTCCAGGGCGTTGTCCCGCAGTTCGAGGTGGCGCAGTCGGCCGAGCGCGGAGAAGGCGGTGGGCAGGGAGGTGATGCGATTGCCGCGCAGCCACAGCTCCCGCAGCCGGCCGAGCCGCCCGATCGACTCGGGCAGCCCGGTCAGCTCGTTGTGTTGCGCGCGCAGCTCCACGAGGCCCGCCATGTCGCCGATCTCCGGCGGCAGTTCACCGATCCGGTTCTCACCGACGTTGAGGTACTCCAGCCCGTCCAGCCGGCCCAGCTCGGGGGGCAGCCGGGTCAGGTGGTTGTCGTGCAGATACAGATACCGGGTCAGGCCCCGCAGCTCGCCCAGCTCACCCGGTGCTTCGGCGAGCCGGTTGTGCCCCAGGTCGAGCGTGTGCAGCCGGTGGAGGCGGCCGATGTCGGGGGAGAGGCGGATGAGCCCGTTGTCCGCGAGGATCAGCACCCGCAGCCCGGTGCGCTCCCACACGTCCTCGGGCACCTCGCCGAGGCCCGCCTTCCAGAGGTTGAGTACATCCGTCATGAGGGCGGACTCTACGAGTCGCCCGGGCGCCCCCTAAGGCCAGGGGCGGAGTTCGGGGAGCGGGGCCGGGCCGCTGTCCAGCGGGCCGGTGGGGGCGCGTCCCGCCAGCCACGCGGTGAGATCGGTCAGCCGCCCCCGTACGGTCAGCGGCTCGCCCGAACCGTAGGCGCGCCGCTCGGGGCCGTCGGTGGCCTCGAGGGTCAGCAGGGTGGCCAGGGGTGCGCGAGGGGCCAGGAAGTCCCACAGGTGCCCGCAGAAGTCGCGCGACCAGTCGTCCGGGCCGTAGCCGAGCAGCGCGTCCGCCGTGTGGATCTCCAACTCCCGCCACCAGCACAGCAGGACCGCCCGGACGTCGCCGTCGCGGTAGCGGACGGGCCGCTCCCAGTCCTGGGGGCCCACCGCGGTCAGGGCACCCTCCGCCTCCGCGAGGGTTTCGGCCACGGCCTGCCGCAGCTCGTCCGCCGTGCGCTTGGAGCCCGCCTCGATCCCGGCGTCCCTGGCCGGCCGGCCGCCGTCGTACACCTCGATCAGCTCGCCCCGCAGCGCGAACCTGGCCTGCCGGGCGAGGGCCGACCCGACGCCCCCGATGTGCGCCAGCACATGCGCGCGGCTCCAGCCGGGCAGCGCGCTCGGCTCGCGCGCCGCGGTGTCGGTCAGGCCGTCCAGCAGGGTGCGCAGCCGCCGGTGGCCGGCGAGTACCGCGGAGAGCACCCGCTGGGCTCCGTCCGCGTCCGGGTGCGTGTTCGTCTCGTCCATGCGTCCGTCCCCCTGGGGCTAATGGTTGAGTCGGGAGGCTACCATTAAGTCATGTCCGATGACCGACTCGCCCTCGCGCTCGCCGTCACCCTCCGCCACGACGGGAACGGCGGGGTGGCCGACGACCTGGCCACGCCGGACGGGCTGACCGCCTGGGTGCGGGAGCTGGCCGAACCGCTCCGGGACGCGCTGGACGCCCAGGACTTCACCGCGGACGAGGCGGCGCTCGACGCCATACGGGCTCTGCGCGCCGCCGTCCGCGCGCTGTTCGCCCGCGCGGTCCGGCCCGGTCCGCCGAGCTCGGCCGACGCCCACCGGCTGCTGCCCGAGGACCTGGCCGTGGAGCGGCTGAACGCCGCGGCGGCCCGCGCCCCCGGCGCCCCGCGCCTGGAATGGCCCGAGGATGGCGCCCCGGTGGTCCGCGCCGCGCGGCCGCCGGGCTCCACGGACACCGACCGGCTGGTGGCGGCGCTCGCGCGCGACGCCATCGCGTTCCTCGCCGGGCCGGACCGCGAGCGGCTGCGGGCCTGCCCCGCCCCGCGCTGTGTGCGCTACTTCGTCAAGGACCATCCCCGCCAGGAGTGGTGCAAGCCGTCCTGCGGCAACCGCGCCCGCGTCGCCCGCCACCACCGCCGCCACCGGGCGCTTTCCTAGCCCTACCGCCCTCCGGCCCGGCCGGCGGAGAAGGAAGGCCGCGGATCGCCTTACAAATTTCGCCTGTCCGCCGGGAGTCGTTGGTCTCCGTCCGGTGACACTGTGCGGTATGACATCAGCAATGGACCGTCGCAGATTCATGCGGCTCGCCGGTGGCACCGCCGCTCTCTCCGCGCTCTCCACCAGCATCGCCCGCGCCGCGGAGATCCCGGCCGACCGCCGCACCGGCAGCCTGCGGGACGTGGCGCACGTGGTCGTCCTGATGCAGGAGAACCGCTCCTTCGACCACTACTTGGGCTCGCTGCGTGGCGTACGCGGCTTCGCCGACCCGCATCCGGTGACGCTGCCCAGCGGCAAGCCGGTCTGGCACCAGTCCGACGGCGCCAAGGAGGTCCTGCCCTTCCGGCCGGACGCGGACGACCTCGGGCTCCAGTTCATCCAGGATCTCCCGCACGGCTGGAACGACGGCCACGCCGCCTTCAACCACGGCAGATACGACCGCTGGATCCCGGCCAAATCCACCACGACCATGGCCTACCTGACGCGCGAGGACATCCCCTTCCACTACGCGCTCGCCGACGCGTTCACCGTCTGCGACGCGTACCACTGCTCGTTCATCGGCTCCACGGACCCCAACCGCTACTACATGTGGACCGGGTACACCGGAAACGACGGAAAGGGCGGCGGTCCCGTCCTCGGCAACGAGGAGGCCGGCTACTCCTGGACCACCTACCCCGAGCGGCTGGAGAAGGCCGGGGTCTCCTGGAAGATCTACCAGGACATCGGCGACGGGCTCGACGCCGCCGGGTCCTGGGGCTGGATCCAGGACGCCTACCGGGGCAACTACGGCGACAACTCCCTCCTCTACTTCAACCAGTACCGCGACGCCAAGCCGGGCGACCCCCTCTACGACAAGGCGCGCACCGGCACCGACGCCAAGTCCGGCGACGGGCTCTTCGACGCGCTGACGGCCGATGTGAAGGCCGGCAGGCTGCCGCAGGTCTCCTGGATCGCGGCCCCCGAGGCGTTCACCGAACACCCCAACTGGCCGGCCAACTACGGGGCCTGGTACATCGCCCGGGTCCTGGACGCGCTGACGGCCGACCCGGAGGTGTGGAGCAGGACGGTCCTGCTGATCACCTACGACGAGAACGACGGCTTCTTCGACCACGTCGTGCCACCCTTCCCGCAGCCCGGCCGCTCGACGGTCGACACCACCGGCGAGCTGTTCACCCCCTCCGGCTCCGACACCCGTGTCCCCGGCCCGTACGGGCTCGGGCAGCGCGTCCCGATGTTCGTGGTGTCCCCCTGGAGCACCGGCGGCTGGGTCAACTCCGAGGTCTTCGACCACACGTCGATCATCCGCTTCATCGAGCGCCGCTTCGGCGTCCACGAGCCCCATGTCTCGCCCTGGCGGCGGGCCGTCTGCGGCGATCTGACCTCGGCCTTCGACTTCTCCCGGTCCGACACCGCCATCCCCGCGCTGCCGGACACCGCCGCCTGGCAGCCGCCGGACCACGACCGGCACAAGGACTATGTGCCGACGCCCCCGGCGAAGCCCGCCCTCCCCCGGCAGGAACCCGGACCGCGCCCGGCGCGCCCGCTTCCGTACGACCTGTCGGCCGACGCGGCCGTGCCCGTGGCGGGCCGGCTCTCGGTGGCCTTCGCGAGCCACGGCCGCGGCGGCGCCGTCTTCCACGTCACCTCGGCGACCGACCCCGACGGGCCCTGGACCTTCACCGTGGAGTCCGGCGGGCGACTCGACGGCCACTGGGACACCACCGCCGGCGGCTACGACTTCTCGGTGCACGGCCCGGCCGGGTTCTTCCGCCGCCTCAAGGCCGGCTCCGCCGCGCCCGGCCCCGAGGTCACCGCCCGCCACCAGCGGCGCGGACAGAAGGTGCGCCTGCTCCTCGCCAACGGGGGCACCTCGGTCGTCCGCCTCACCGTCACGGACGCCTTCGCCAAGGGGAAAACCGCAGAGTACCGTCTGCGTCCCGGCGCCCGTGCCGTGCACACGGCGGACACCGGGACCGGCCACGGCTGGTACGACCTGTCGGTGACCTCGGACCAGGACCCGGACTTCCTGAGGCGGCTGGCCGGACACGTGGAGACGGGCCGCCCGGGGACGAGCGATCCACGGCTGTCACAGCACCCGGCTCCGTAGGGAGCGGCCGTCGGCCCGACCGCGCCGGAAGCGCGGCCGGGCCGACGGCGGGCCACACCGGTCAGGGCAGGGGCCGGCCGGACACCGGCACCGCGCACGCGCCCAGGCCCGCCCACGGCCGCTGCCGCCCGCTGCTCACCGCCGCGATGCCGCGCTCGTCGTACCGGGCCGTCAGAAACGACCAGGCGAGATTGCCCCGCATCACATTCCGCATGCCGTCGACGTAGTGCCCGACGTGCAGCCGGGTCTCCGCCCCCGTCCCGGCCAGGAGGGCGGGCAGCCGCGCGGCGGTCTCCTCGAACCACCGGTAGCGGGAGTCGGCGAGGCCGGCGATGTGGCGCACGGCCTCCTCCAGGGTGCCGCCCGCCAGCTCCCGTTGAACGATCACGCTGTTGTGGACGTCTCCCGCGGCCAGCTCCTTGCCCAGGGAGACGATGTCATTGGTGAAGACCACGACGTCGTCGGTGGCCTCCCGCATCTGCGCCAGCGGGAAACCGCCGTGCAGCGCGTCCGGCAGGGTGTACCCGCCGAAGCGCTCGTTGAGGTCCAGACACGGCTGCACCCCGATCGAGTGGCGGCGCAGGGCGACCACCGCCTCCACCGAGCGCGGACGGCTCCGGGTGCGGTCCAGCGCCTCGCGGTGGTAGGAGGTCAGATATTCCATCCAGTGGTGGCGGAAGCGGTCCCGCCACACCCGGGGCCTGCCCTCGTGGATGCGCCGCCACAGGTCGCGGAAGCTCTCGACGAGAGGGCCCTCGGGGGCGTGCCCGGCGGCCCTCCCGGCAGGCTCCCCGACCTCCCGCGTCACCTGGACGATGGGGTCCAGCAGCCGTGACACCTCACCGGGCCGGCACCCGAGCTCGCCGTCGAACTGATCGTCGAAGACGAAGTACCATCCGCACAGGTCATTGCCCAGGGCCAGGTCGGCGCCCGTCTCACCCGGGTAGAAGTAGGCCGCCAGCAGATCGAACCGCAGCGCGTCGTACTCCGCCACCGACGCGTCGCCCGGAAAGACGCCGTACCGCGACAGCCACTCGATGGTGTGCCGCCGCGCCGCCTCGGCGTCGGGGCTGATCAGATCGGCGGGCGGGAAGCCGAAGAGCGCCGCCGACCGGGCCGCCGATGGTAACGCAACCGCCTGATCCATGGTCCGTATCCGCCCCCTCAGGACATACGGGACCGCGTCGGCGCCGGGGACCGGCCCCTCCACGCCACGGTCCTCGCCGCACCCGGACATGGTGGCCCGGTCCGCACCCCCTTCGATAGGGCGCCCGCCGAATTGGCGTGTGCCAATGGCAATGCCGCCAGAAAATTCCGCGCATACGGCGCTACGCAGCGTCTCGATCGGGCTACGCTCGGCTGTACCTGCCGAAGGGGTACGAGCGTGGCGGAGAAGATGAGACGACAGAGCCCGGGACGCCGGACGCTGCTGGAACGGGAGTCCGAACTCGGCGCGGTGGACGCCGCGTTGACCGAGCTGTGCGGCGACCCGTCCGACGGCCCGGCCGGGCCGCGCACCGGCGGGGTCATGGCCTTCGCGGGGCCGGGCGGCGCCGGCAAGACCGCGCTGCTCGCCGAGGCCCGGCGGCGGGCCGCGGCCCGGGGCTGCACGGTGCTCTCGGCCCGCGGCGGCGAGCGGGAGCAGGGCGTCGCCTTCCATGTGGTGCGCCAGCTCTTCCAGCCCGTGCTCGCGGCGACCGGCGAGGAGACCCACCGCGAGATCCTCGCCGGCTGGTACGACATCGTCGCGCCCGCCGTGGGCCTGGTGGTCCCGGACGGCGGCGGCTCGCCCGACCCGCACGGCGTCCGCGACGGCCTGGACTGGCTGGTGACCCGCTTCGCCGTCCAGCACGCCCCCGTCGTCATGGTCCTGGACGACGCCCACTGGGCCGACACCGAATCCCTCGACTGGCTCACCCGGTTCGCCCCGCGCGCCACCGACCTGCCCCTGCTGCTGGTCGTCGCCTACCGGCCCGAGGAGCTGCCGGCCGACGCCGCCGCGCTGCGCGGGCTCACCGAGCGCCAGGGCTCCCGGGCCCGGCTGCTGGCCCCGCTCACCCCGGGCGCGGTCGGCCGGATCGTGCGCGAGGCGCTCGGCGAGGAGGCGGACGACGCGTTCTGCCGCGAGTGCTGGGCGGTCACCGGCGGCAACCCCTTCGAGGTCGTCGAGCTGACCGCCAAGGTCCGCGAGCGCGATCTGAAGCCGCGGTCGGTGAACCTCGTCCACCTGCGCGAGCTGGTCTCCAGCGCCCTGGACAGCGGACTGGGCGACCGGCTGACCCGCCTCGGCACCGCCGCCGTCCGGCTCGCCTGGGCCGTCGCGATCCTCGGCAGCGAGGCCACCCCGGCCCTGGCGGCCGATGTCGCGGGCCTGTCCACCACCGACACCGCCGACCTGGCCCTCCGGCTGGCCGACGCCCGCTTCTTCGCCCCGCCGCGCCCCGCGTCCCAGGAGCGGCCCCCGCCGGCCGGCCCGCCCCGGGAACCAGGAGCCGGGACCGTCACCGCCATGCGGCTACCGCCGCGCGGCCGACCCGCGACAGGGGCCGAAGCGCTTCCGGAGGCGCCTGACGGCGGTGGCCGGCCGGGCACCGGGTCCGGAAGCCTCGAATTCCTCCACCCGACCATCGCCACCGCCGTCTACCGCGCGATCCCCGCCGCCCTGCGCGTGGCCATGCACGGCAGCGCCGCCTCCGCGGTCCTCGCGGCGGGCCGCGGCTCCGGGGCCGCCGGCCGGCACCTGCTCGAGCTGCACCCGGAGGCCGACCCCTGGGTGGTGCGCCATCTGCGCGCCGCCGCCCGCGAATACCTGCGGGCCGGCGCACCCGACGCCGCGCGCCGCTGCCTCGCCCGGGCCCTGCGCGAACCGCCCTCCCTCCAGGAGCGGCCCGCGGTGCTCTACGAACTCGGCTGCGCGGCCCAGCTCAGCGAGCCCGTGGTCACCGTCAACCACCTGCGGGCCGCCCTGGAGGAGCCCGCGCTCGACCCCGAGCTGCGCGAGGCGGTCACCTACCGGCTCGCACAGGCCTACGGTCACAGCGGCCGCATGGAGGAGGCCGCGCAGGTCGTGGCCGCCGAGGCCGGGCGGGCCCGCAGCGCCCGCACCCGGCTGCGGATGCAGACCGAACAGATCATGTGGAACATGTTCCGCGCCGACGGCCAGGACGCGCCCGCCCGCTCCCGGCGGCTGGCCCGGCTGGCGGGCCGCCTCTCCGGCCGCGGCATGGCCGAGCGCTACCTGCTGGGCCTGCGCGCCTTCGACGCGATGACCCGCGGCGAACCGGCCGCCACCGCCCTGCGCCATGCCGAGGAGGCCCTGGGCGACGGCCTGACCTGGACCGACGACGAGTGGGGCTTCTAGGTGCCCATCCTGGTCGCCCTGACCTTCCTCCACTGCGACCAGCCGGGCCGCGCCGAGGAGCTGTTCGCGGACGGCGTCGCGGAGTGCGAGCGGAAGGGCTGGCGCGGCGCGCACCTCGCCTTCGGCCTCACCCTCCTCGGCTACGTCCGCTACCGCCGCGGGGCGCTCGCCGAAGCCGAGGAACTCGCCCGCGAGGGGCTGCGGATCGCCGACCTGGTCGGGCCGCAGACCCCCGCCCACTGGACCGCCGTCGGCACCCTCGTCGAGACCCTGCTGCGCCGCGGCCGCCTCGAGGAGGCCCAGCGGTTCGCCGCCGAGCACTCCTGCGGCGGGAACCTCCCCCAGGCCCTGCTGTGCCCGGACGCGCAGACCGTGCGCGGCGAGCTGCTGCTGGCCCGCAACATGCACCGCGAGGCCCGGCAGCGGCTCGCCGAGACCGGCCACCGGATGGACCGCCGCGGCATGCGCAACCCCACCTGGTGCCCCTGGCAGCTCCACCTGGCCCAGGCCCTCGCGCTCACCGAGCCCCGGCAGGCCGCGGAGGTGGCCCAGGACGCGGTGCGCCGCGCCCGCCAGTTCGGCGCCCACTCCACGATCGGCCGGGCGCTGCACACCGCCGGACTGGTGGCCCAGGGGTCGGAGCGGATCAGACTGCTCGCCGAGGCCGTCGACCACCTCGAACGCTCGCCGTCCGGCTACGACCTGGCCCTCGCCCTGGTCGACCACGGCGCCGCCCTGCGCCGGATCGGGCTCCCGCTGGAGGCGGGGGAGCGGCTCTACCGCGGGCTGGAAGGCGCGGTGCAGTGCGGGGCCGACGCGCTCGCGACACGGGCCCGCGACGAGCTGTCCGCCACCGGGCTGCGCCCGCTGCAACTGCGGACCGACCACGGCTCCCCGCTGACCTCGCGGGAACAGGCCGTCGCCGAGCTGGCCGCGCTCGGCCGGCCCGACGACCGGATCGGCGAGGAGCTGGGCCTGGCGGAGCGCGAGGTGACCCGGGTGCTGTCCGGGGTCTACCGCAAGGTGGGCACCGACCGCGCCGGGCTGGCCAAGGCGATGGGCGGCCCGGCCGGCCCCGCCGTCGGCACCCGCGTACCGCGCTCGGTGACCGGACGCTGACCCCGGCCGCGCCCGGTGCGCGCCCCCCCACGCGCCGGGCGCCGCCCCGCCGCTCCCCCGGGCGGATTCCGGCGCCGGTACACGTACCATGTCCGCATGTCGTTCCTCCGCCGCCGCACCCCCGCCACGCCCGCCGGTCCGGACTTCGACGTCCTGGCCATGGACCCGGGGGACTGGCCCGGCGATCTCGGGGCCGGGCTGCTGCCCGCGCCCGACGGCAGCTGCCAGGGCGTCTTCCTGCGCTACGACCTGTTCGGCGGGCGCGGCCCCGCGATGATCATCGGGAATCTGCCCGAGGGGTCCCCAGCCCGCGAGCTGGCCGAGGGACAGCCGCCGTTCGAGGTGACGCAGCTGCTCGCGGCCCTCGGCAACGACGAGCCGGTCCATGTGGTGGACATCGAGGACAGCCCGGTCATGCACGAGGACAACCTCCTCATCGTGCGCCGCATCAAGCTCTCCGAGGGCCGGATCTCCTGCGCCCAGTTCGACCGGAGCGACGGCATCCTGGTCACCATCGCGAGCTGGGACCGCCCCATCACCGACGACCTCTACCGGCTGCTCAAGCCGCTGCCCGCGGAGATGTTCCGGCAGGGCTGAGACCGGCGGGGCCGAGACCGGCAGGGGGCTGAGACCGGCACGCGGAAGGGCCGCGAGGCGGCCGGCCGGCATGAAGCCGGCCGGCCACGCCCGCGGCCCTCGACCGTCGGCGAACCTGCCCGCGGGCTACTTGTCGGACCGCTCGATCCGCACATCGGCGGCCCGCACGAACGCCACCCGGTGCCCGAACTGGATCTGGTAGTACGTGTCCTGGCCGCGCACCACCTTGTGACCCGCCGGGTCGAAGGTGGTCGCCCACAGATACTCGCCCTGGGTCTTCAGCCCCAGCGCGTACCGCTGCCCCGCGAGCAGCTTGTACGGGAGCGGCGAGACGGCCTGCACCGGCACCCCCGCCGGGTACGCCTCCTTCTCCGGGTAGGCGCGCCCGTACACCGGCACCTCCGCCGCGCCCTCCTTCGGAGTGACGACCAGGCCCTTGGTGTTGACCGCGGTCGGCCGGCTCCTGGGGTTCTCGAACCACGCCTTCTGCCCGAGGTACCAGATGGCCGTCCAGTCGCCCCGGCGCTCCGCCACCGCGAACCGCTGCCCGGTCGAGGCGCGGGCACCGGTGTCGTTGACCCCGGTCGTGGAGTCCGACCCGTCGGGGCGCAGCCCGATGTCCTTGACCAGCGGGGCGTCCGCACTCGGCGCGGTGTGCAGCCGCACCGCGCCCGAGCCGTGCGGAGTACATGCCACACCGGCGGTCTCACAGCCGGTGTACACCGGCTGGTGGGTCTCGTAGTCGGGGCGGACGGTGACCAGCCCGCCGCCCGGGCCCGCGGTGGCGTGGAAGGGCGCGCCCAGGAGGGTGAAGTAGTGCGCCCAGTCCCAGTAGGGGCCCGGGTCGGTGTGCATGCCCTTGATGTTCGGGGTGGTGGTGCCGGGCACGTTGTCATGGCCCAGGATGTGCTGGCGGTCCAGCGGGATGTCGTACTTCCGGGCGAGATAGCGCACCAGCCGGGCCGAGCTGCGGTACATCGCCTCCGTGTACCAGGCGTCGGGGGAGGTGAGGAACGCCTCGTGCTCCACGCCGATCGACTTGGCGTTGACATACCAGTTGCCCGCGTGCCACCCCACGTCCTTCAGCGCGAGGTGCTGGGCGATGTGCCCGTCGGCCGAGCGCAGGGTGTACTGCCAGGACACATACGTCGGGTCCTTGATCAGCTTGAGGCAGACGTCCCAGGTGCCCTCGGTGTCATGGATGACGATGTAGTCGATCGACTGGGACTCGGGGCGGTTGCCCAGGTCGTGGTTGCCGTAGTCGTTGTCGCCGAACTGCTCGTAGGGCGCCGGGAACCACTCGATCGAGACGCCCTTGGGGGCCTCGATGTTCGGATCCCGCTCGACGGAGGGCAGCCCCAGCGCCCGCAGCTGCCGGGTGTCGGGGGACACCTCGGGCGCGGCCGGGAGCGAGACCGTCTCACCCGAGGCCGTGGTGCGGCTCGCGCCGTCGCGGATCACCTCGAACACGTCGTCGGCGAAGACGGCGGCCGCCGTGGCGTTGTCCGAGCCGGCATACGCCGCCACCGCCGCGTACCAGTCGGCCGGGTCCTCGCTCAGCGGCAGCCCCAGCCTCTTCTGCTCGGCGGCCAGCAGCGCGGCGCCACCGCGCACATTCGCCGCCTCGTCGCCGCGCAGCGCCTCGGCGGACAGCCCGGTCAGGTCGGCGGCACGCTCCAGCGTCCGCAGCCGCGCGGGCAGTTGCCGCGCCCGGGGCACCTCGGTGCCGGGCACCTCGCGCGGGCGCGCCGCATCGCCGCGCGCGTCCTCCGTGCCGTGGCTGTGGTGCGGGGTGCGGGCCAGGGCGGTGGTCACATCGGTGAGGTGCATGGGGCCATAGCCGCCGGTGACGCTCGGCGCGCCGCCGTGACCGTCCCAGCGCGACTGCAGATACGACACGCCCAGCAGCACGCTCAACGGGACGCCGTACTCCTGCGCCGCGGCGGCGAAGGCCCGCTGCAGGGCGTCGCCGCCCGGCCGCGCCTCGTCGGCCAGGGCGGCCGGGGCCTGCGACGCCAGAGGGAGCAGAAAGGCCGCCGAGGCGGCCGCACCGGCGGTCCGCAGGGCCGTCCGCCGCGTGGGGCCGGGCGCCGGTCTGTTCGGGTCGTGCGCGCTGTCCTGTGCGGATCCTCGCATTGCAGCCTCCTCAAGGCGGGCCGACGTGCGCTGGGTGTGCGCTGGTCATGCGTGCGGGCCGAGCCCACCTAGAGGTATCCGGTGCCAGGCGATCCGTCAATGATCTGCGGCCGCCCGGGTGTTCGCACGTCAACGCCCATGCCAGGGGATTCCCGGGACGGGTGCGCGGGGTTTCCCGGCACAGGCGGACGGGCCTGCGGCGCGTCACTGGTCCAGACCGGTGGCGCGCCCCGTGGTGCGACGGGCGCCGCGGTTCAGCGGGTGCCGACCGCGGCCCGCACGGCACGCCGCGCGAGGGAACAGTCGTCGTGCAGGCGGCGCAGCAGCAGGCGCTGCTCCTCACCGGCCCCGATCGCGCCCGGCGCCGGCGGGGCGGGGTCGTGCATGGTGCGCTGCACGGCCGTCTCGCACTGGCGGATCTCCCGCGTCAGCACGAGCATCAGATTCACCAGGAAGGCGTCCCGCGCGTCGGGCCCCGCCGCCTGCGCCAGCTGGCTGATCTGGCGCCGCGGCCCCGGGGCGTCGCCGAGCGCCGTCCACAGGGTGGCCAGGTCGTACCCGGGCAGATACCAGCCCGCGTGGTCCCAGTCGATGAGCGCCGCCCCGGCCGGGGAGAGCAGGATGTTGTTCAGTAAGGCGTCGCCGTGGCAGAACTGCCCCTGGCTCTGCCGTCCGGAGCTGTGCGCCAGCCCGCGCAGCAGCTTCCGCAGATCGCCCATGTCCCGGTCGGTGAGGAGCCCGAGCTCGTGGTAGCGGGCCAGCCTGGCCGCGTAGTCGATCGGCGCGTCGAACAGATCCGTGGGCGGCCGCCACAGATTGATCCGGCAGATGGCGCCCAGCGCGGCCCGCACATCGGCCCGCGGCGGCGGCTCGGCGGGATGGCGCTGGGACGCCGCCACCCGCCCGGGCATCCGCTCGATGACCAGGGCGCAGTTGTCGGGGTCGGCCGCGATCAGCCGGGGCACCCGGACGGGCGGACGGTGGCGCACGAACGTGCGGTACATCGCTATTTCCCGCCGGAACCGCTCGGCCCAGGCCGGGGAGTGGTCCAGCAGGCACTTGGCGACCGCTGTGGTGCGGCCGGTGGTGCCGACCAGGAGTACGGACCGCCCGCTGCGCCGGAGCACCTGGACGGGGTTGAACTCCGGACAGATGCGGTGGACCGACGCGATCGCCGTGCGCAGCTGTGCTCCTTGCGGGCCGGACATGTCGAGTCTCCCGCTCAGCGGGCCGGGGCTCGGGGCCCGCCTCGCCCGCCCGCCGGCGGCGGGATCCAGGAACGGCCCGGCGCCTGGCGGCTGCCGACGGTACGGCCGGGGCGGGGCGGACACGGAGGACGATGCTGCGTACATGGACAATACAGATCCCTTCGTGTGCCGACGAGTCGCGCGCCTCCCGGCCCCGGGGCGAGGCCGCACCCTGGGGAATGCGGCCCGTTCTCGCTGATCGCCGCCGGGCCGGGTGGCGCGGTCCTACACCACACCCACCCGCGGGTGGCACACCATCTGGCGGACCCTGGCGAACCCTGGCGAATAGTCGCACGGGCCGTGACTGGCCCGTTACTGTCAAGTCAGCCGAGAACCTGGGGGCTTGACATGACGAGGGAACCCAACACCCGTCTCGCGGACCTGTTCGGCCTCGCCGGCTGGTCCAAGGGGGAGCTCGCGAGGCTCGTGAACCGGAAGGCGGCGGCCATGGGCCATCCGCAGCTGGCGACCGACACCTCGCGGGTGCGGCGTTGGATCGACACCGGCGAGATGCCGCGCGATCCCGTGCCCAAGGTTTTGGCCGCCCTGTTCACCGAGCGCCTCGGTCGAGTCGTGACCATCGAGGACCTCGGTTTCGCACGGCAGGGGCGCGCGGGGAAGGGGCAGTCCGGGGACGGGCTGCTCTGGGCGCCCGAGTCCACGGCCGCGGTCCTCACCGAATTCACGGGAATGGACCTTATGTTCAACCGACGCGGCTTGGTGGGTGCGGGCGCCGCGCTCGCCGCAGGATCAGCCATCACCGGTGCCATGCACGACTGGCTGCTCAGCGACCCGACGCTGGCTTCCGACGCCCCCCGTACCGACGAGCCCCTGTCCGCGGACTTCGCCGGCTTCGACCGCTACGAGGCGGCCCCGGTGGGCTCCCAGGAGATCGACGCGCTGGAACACTCGGTCGACATCTTCCGCGCCTGGGACGCCGCCCGCGGCGGGGGACTGCAGCGCAAGGCCGTGGTGGGCCAGCTCAACGAGGTGGGCGGGATGCTCGCCTATCGCCACCCCCCGGCTCTGCAGCGCCGGTTGTGGGGCGTCGCGGCCAACCTGGCCGTGCTCGCCGGCTGGATGTCACACGACGTGGGCCTGGAGCCCACCGCCCAGAAGTACTTCCTCATCGCCGCGCACGCGGCCCGTGAGGGGGGCGACCGCCCCCGGGCGGGGGAGGCGCTCTCCCGCGCCGCCCGGCAGATGGTCCACCTGGGCCGGCCGGACGACGCACTCGATCTGATGAAACTCGCCAAGTCCGGCGCGGGCCAGGAGGCGCTGCCCCGCACCCGCGCCATGTTCTGCACCATCGAGGCATGGGCGCAGGCGTCCATGGGCCATGGGCAGGCGGTGCGCCGCACCCTGGGCCAGGCCGAGGAGCTGTTCGTCTCCGACAAGGGCGACGTACCGCCGCCGAGTTGGATGCAGCTGTTCAACGAGGCCGATCTGCACGGCATGGAGGGGCTGGTCTACCGCACCCTCGCGGAACACGAGCCCGGCGCCGCCGCGATCGCGCAGCGCCACGCCAAGGAGGGGCTGCGGATGCGGGAGGAGGGCCGCGACCGGTCGCAGATCTTCGACCACATCTCGATCGCCTCGGCGTGCTTCATCGGCGACGACCCGGAGCAGGCGGACAAGTACGCGCGCCTGGCCCTGCTGACCATCGAGCACAACTCCTCCCACCGCACCTGGGACCGGCTGCGCGAGATGTACCGGCTCACCGGCCGTTACTCCTCGCGCCCCGACATCCGGAGACTTCGCGAGGAGATCGAGCAGAAGGCGCCGAAAGGGCTGGGGCCCAAGGGTGGCCCGGGTGCCAGGATCCCGGGCGGCAGAACACCGGGCGGGGACGGGAAAGCCGCCGCCGTATAGGCGTTGCGTACAGGCGCTGCGTACAGGCGTACGGCCAAGGCACTACAGGTGCGTACAGCCGGACGCTACGGGGCGACCCTCGCGATCAGCACACACGCGTCGTCCTCGCGCCGCTCGTCGTCGAACGCCTCCACCACGGCCCGTACGCACTCCTGTGCGCTGCGAGCGGTGGCGAACCGTGGGGCGAGCCCGAGCAGCCGCTCGGCTCCCGTGTCGCCGCCGGTCTCGGTAGCAGTGTTGGTGTCGGGGTGCGTGCTGAACGGCCGGAGCCCTCCGGTGTGCAGCACCAGCAGATCGCCCGGCTCCAGCCGCTCACCGGCCTGGGCGTACCGCGCGCCCGGCGTGGCGCCGAGCAGCACGCCGTCCGGGGGCTGGAGGGCGCGCCCCGTCCCGCCGCGGAAGAGCAGCGGGGCGGGGTGAGCCGCCTGGGCCCACAGGAAGGCGCGGGTGGCGGGGTCGTACCGGCCGCACACGGCGCTTCCCAGGGCGGGCCGGGCCGAGGTGTCCAGCAGTTGGTTGAGGCAGCCCATCAGGGCGCCCGGCTCCAGCCCGGCCACCGCCATGCCGCGCACCGCGCCCAGCAGCGTGGCCACGCCCGAGGTCGCGGCCACGCCGTGACCGGTGAGGTCGCCGACGCTGAGCAGGGTCCGGCCGTCGGGCAGATGCAGCGCGTCGTACCAGTCGCCGCCGATCTGCGCGCTGCTGGAGGAGGGGAAGTAGTGGGCGGCGAGGTCCAGCGTGGCCGTGGCCCCCCGGGAGGGCGGCGGGGCACCGCGCCACACCGGCAGCACGGCCTCCTGCAGCTCGACCGCGACCCGGCGCTCGGTCCGCGCGATGTCCCGTCGGCGCCGCACCGAGTCACGGGCCTCGCGCACCGCCCGCTCGCTGCGCCGCAGCTCGCTCACATCGCGCAGTACGGCCCACATGGACGCGGTGCCGCCGTCCTCGTCGAGCACGGGCTCGCCCGACATGTGGACCGTGCGGACGACGCCGTCGGGGCGCACGACGCGGAATTCGCCGTCGATCGGCTTGCCGTCGACCAGACAGTCGGTGACCAGCGCGGTCAGGATCGGCTGGTCCTCGGAGAAGACCCAGGAGGGAAGCTCGTCCAGGGTCAGCCCACCGTCCTCGGGGGCCCGGCCGAAGATCTGGAACAGCTCGTCCGACCAGGTGACGGCGTCGGTGAGGAGATTCCATTCGGCGCTGCCCACCCGGCTCAGCAGCGAGCCGCGCTCCCGGGGCCCGGCGTCCGGCGCGGAGGCGGCGGCGGAGGGGGCGTGGGCGGAGCCCGGCGGCGGGGGTGGGTCGGCGGGCAGTCCCTCGCGGAGCTGGTCCAGATGCCGGCCCAGGTCGTCCAGCTGGTGGACCGCCAGGTCGCACAGCGCGCGCTGCCAGCGCTGCTGGGGGTCGTCCGCACGGTCGATGCCACCGGTGGTGTCGCGGCGGACCGCGGCCACACCGCCCCGCAGCCGCCTGGTCTGGGAGATGAGCGCGTCGACCGTGTCCCTCGGGGGGTGGGGAGGCTGGGCTGCGGAATGGTCCGCGGAGCGGGGGGACGGCATGACGTTCTCCGATAGGGGCACGGCGCGGCCGGGTCGTGCGGAAGGGACCGGTAACGACTCTTGCACAGCGTGCGACGTCGCGTAAGCGGTTTGGCAATACCCGATCCGGTGGTGCTTTTGGCATATGCCAGTGGCTTTCCGGGGCATGTCGGGCACGACTCGGCGGAATCGACTCCTCCGGGTAGGCTGCGGCGCTCGGGATCCCGTGGTCCTCGGCGTCGATCCGCGTTCATCGCGCATATCGCGCCCGGACACCGGCAAGAATGCCGATCGACGGAAATCCCGTTGCCACCGAACCCCCCGCACCGGATGCTGACCTCATGTTCGATCCAGACATAGCGCCCAGCGGCACCCTGCTCGGCCTCCTGCAGCGAGGCCGTGGCGACGGGACCCTGCACGCCCTCGCCGCGCCGCGGGCCGAGGCGCTCGCGGCACTGCACCACTGTGTGCTGCGCGACCCCCGGCGCGACTGGCAGGTGGAAAACCGCTCCCTGTACTACGCCCGGCTCTGCCTCGACCTCGACGCCGGGCTCGACGAGATCGAACAGCACCTCTTCCACCCCGACGACCTCATCGACACCGCCGAGGAGCGCACCGGCCTCGCCCTCGCCGTCCTCGGCCACCTCGCCTCGTACGGCCGCGAGGACGCCCTCCGCCTGCTCCGCCGCTACGCGGCCACCGGCGGCAACTGGCAGTGGGCGCTCGACGAGCTGGCCCTGCGCGACGACGATACCGGGCTGCGCGCCCTCGCCCCCGCCGTCCTCGGCCGCTTCCCCCGGACCCCCGAAGGCGACGCCGAACTCGCCGCCGCCGTGCGCGGCGCCTATGAACCCCGGCCCTGGCGACTGTGGGCGGACGACCCGCGCCACGGGTCCCGCGTGCGCGCCGCCCAGGAACACGGATCCTTCGACCGCTGGCAGCGCCAGCTGCGGCCCTCGGGCCCGCGCCCCGGCTGGAGCGTCCACGACGTGCTGGTGTGGGCCCAGCAGGAGGACGACCTGCGGCCCGGTGCCCGCCGCCCCGAGGCCGCCGCCCGCTGCCTGGCCGCCGTCGCCGGCCCCGAGGACCGGCCCGAACTGCTCGCCGCCGCGGCCGCCGCCCCCGACGCGGCCCGGGCCGCGGCGCTGCGGCACCTCGCGGAGACCGGCGACCCGGAGGTGCTCGACCTGATCGAAGCGGCCGTCACCGACCCCTCCGCCTCCGAACTGGTCTCCCAGGGCGCCCTCGCCGCCTTCGAGCGCATGCGCAGCGTGGCCGCCCTCGACCGGGCCCGGCTCTGGGCCACCCGCCCCGACGCCCTCGGCGCCGCGGCCGCCGCCATGCTCGCCTGCCGGGGCGGCCACTACGACGCGCCCCTCGTGCTCTCCGCCCTGCGCGCCACGGTGCGGGGCGAAGGCCCCGACGCCCAGGCCCTGTGGACCCTCGTCGACGGCGCCGGACGCCTGAGAATCGCCTGCGCCGCGCCCGTGCTGCGCCACATCTACCGCGAGACCGCCTCCTCCCACCTCCGCGGCCGCGCCGCGCGCGCCCTGGCCGCCACCGATCCGTCCTTCGGCGCGGGCTTCGCCGTCGAGTGCCTCTGGGACTGCGAGGAGAGCACCCGCGAACTGGCCGCCCGGCACGCCGCCACCGCCGACGACCGCGTCGTCGAGCAACTCCGCAGACTCGCCGCCGACCCCGTGGAGGAGGCGGAGGTCCAAACAGCCGTCCGCAGCCGCTTCGGCCCCGACGCGACAGCGGTCTGACCCCGGAGGCCCTGCGCCTCGGCCGCCCGGCCCGAGGGAGCGAGCGGCTTGTGTACGTCCGTACGCGTCGGCCGCCCCCGACCGCCCGGCCCCGGCACCGAGGACCACCGCGCCGACCCCTGAGGTGCACGCCGCCGACCTCCAGCCGTGAGAGGCGCGCCGCCCGCCCCGCCCGAGCCGCCGGTTCCGAGGCCCGAGCCGCAGACCCCGCCCGAGCCCCCGGTTCCGAGGCCCGAGCCGCAGACCCCGCCCGAGCCGCCGATTCCGAGGCCCGAGCCGCAGACCCCGCCCGAGCCCCCGGTATCGGGGGCCACCCGCCGCCCCGCTCGGGTCGCCGGCTGTGAGGCCGGAGCAGCCGACCCCGTCGTGGGGTACGCCGCCGGCTCAGGCCGAGCCGAGCTGCCGACTCGAGGGCCACCCCGTCGCTCCCCGGCCGTGAGGCCGGAGCCCCCGGTGCCGGTCGGCCCGGCGGGCCCGGGGGCGAACGCTCATGGGACGTTCCACGGGGCGAAAGCTGGGCGACGCCGGGGCCACCCCTCGCGCGCCGAGAACACCCGTATGCGTGTCGCCATCGTCACCGAATCCTTCCCGCCCGACGTCAACGGGGTGGCTCACTGCGCCCTGCAGACCGCCCGGCACCTGCACCGGCGCGGCCACCATCCGCTCGTCATCGCGCCCGCCGGGCCGGGCGAGGGGCCGGCGGATCCCGACGCCTCCCGCCCCTACCCCGTCCTGCGCATCCCGTCCCTGCCCCTGCCCGGCTACCCCCAGGTTCGCGTCGCCCTCCCCAGCCGGCGGCTCGCCGCCGCGCTCAGCGCGCACCGGGCCGACGTGGTGCACCTCGCCGGCCCCTTCGTCCTCGGCGCCCGCGGCATGACCACCGCGCTGCGGCTGCGGATCCCCGCCGTCGCCGTCTACCAGACCGACCTGGGCGGCTACGCCCGTACGTACTTCGGCGCCGGCGAGAACGCCGCCTGGCGGCGGATACGCGCCGTGCACACCGCCGCGGACCGCACCCTCGCGCCGTCCACCGCCGCCGCCCGCGACCTCGACGACCACGGGGTGCCGCGGGTGCGGCTGTGGCCGCGCGGTGTGGACACCGAGCGCTTCACCCCCGAGCGCCGCGACACCGGGCTGCGCCGGACCCTGGCCCCCGGCGGCGAGCTGATCGTCGGCTACGTCGGCCGGCTCGCGCCCGAGAAGAACGTCGAGCTCCTCGCCCCCGTCTGCGCGCTCCCAGGCGTCCGGGTGGTCGTCGTCGGGGACGGCCCCAGCGAGCCGGCGCTGCGCGCCGCGCTGCCCGGGGCCCGCTTCCTGGGCCGGCGCACCGGCGACGAGCTGGCGCGCGTCTTCGCGTCCCTCGACCTCTTCGCGCACACCGGCCCGCAGGAGACCTTCTGCCAGACGGTGCAGGAGGCCCAGGCCAGCGGCGTCCCCGTGATCGCCCCCGCGGCCGGCGGCCCGCTCGACCTGGTGGACCACGGGCGCACCGGGCTCCTGGTGCCGCCCAGGGACGCGGCCGCCGTCGCCGACGCCGTGTCCCTCCTCGCGGCCGACCCGCGGCTGCGTTCGGCACTCGGCCGCGCGGGGCGGGAGGCGGTCCGGGGCCGCACCTGGGAGGCGGTCGGGGACCAGCTGATCACCCATTACACCGAGGTCCTCGCGGCCCGCACGGCGGTGGCCGCGTGAGCGCCGCGCCGCCGCCCGGCACGGGAGCGGGCGCGGCGGTGCCGGCCCAGGGCCCGGACGGCCCGCGCGCGCCCCTGCGGATCGTCAGACTCGCCAACTTCGTCACCCCCTCCTCCGGCGGGCTGCGCACCGCGCTGGGCGAGCTCGGCTCGGGCTACCGGGCGGCCGGGCACGAGCCCGTCCTGGTCGTGCCGGGCGCACACGCCTCGGACGAGCTCACCCCGCAGGGGCGGGTGATCACCGTCCCGGGGCCGCGGGTGCCCGGCACCGGCGGCTACCGCGTGCTGACCGACCGCCGACGGCTGACCCGGCTGCTGGACGGGCTCGCGCCCGACCGGCTCGAGGTGTCCGACCGGACCACCCTGCGGTGGACGGGGGAGTGGGCGCGCCGCGCCCGCGTGCCCTCCGTGATGGTCTCCCACGAGAGCGCCGACGGCGTGCTGCGCGCCTGGGGCGTCCCCGAAGCCGCCGCCCGGCGGGCCGCCGACCGGCTGAACCGGCGCAGCGCGCGGGCGTATTCGCGCGTCGTCTGCACCACCGAGTGGGCGGCGCGCGAGTTTGTACGGATCGGCGCGCGCAATGTCGTACGCGCCCCCTTGGGCGTGGACCTGGACCACTTCCACCCGGCCCAACGCGACCCGGCGCTGCGTGACCGGCACCGGGGCGGGGCCGCGGTGCTCCTCGTGATGTGCTCGCGGCTGTCGCCGGAGAAGCGGCCGGGCCGCGCGCTCGACGCGCTCGCCGAGCTGGGCCGGCGGGGCGTCCGCGCGGCCCTCGTGGTCGCGGGCGACGGCCCGCTGCGCCCCCGCCTCACGGCCCGCGCCCGGGCGGAGCGGCTCCCGGCCGCGTTCCTGGGCCATGTGGCCGACCGCGGCGCGCTCGCGGCGCTCCAGGCGAGCGCGGACGCGGTGCTGGCCCCGGGGCCCGCCGAGACCTTCGGACTGGCCGCGCTGGAGGCGCTGGCCTGCGGCACGCCCGTCGTCGTCAGCGAGCTGTCCGCCCTCCCGGCCGTCGTCGGCCCCGCGGGCGCGACGGCGGCCGACCACGGGGCCGCGTTCGCGGACGCCGTCGAACACGTCCTGTCCCGCCCCGAGCCCGCCCGCCGCGCCACGGCCCGCGCCCGCGCCGAACGCTACGGGTGGCCCGCGGCGGTGGCGGCGTTCCTCGCCGCCCACGACGCGCCGCCGGTCGGCGGCGCGGTGTCCGGCCACGCCGCCCCCGCCGATGGGGCGACAATGGCGGGGTGACGGCAGGACGCTGGGAGTTCTGGATCGACCGCGGCGGGACCTTCACGGACGTCGTGGGCAAGCGCCCGGACGGGCGCCTCGTGACCCGCAAGCTGCTGTCGCACCACCCCGAGCGGTACCGGGACGCCGCCGTCGCCGGCATCCGGCTGACGCTCGGGCTGGGACTCGACGAGCCCATCCCGGCCGACCGGATCGCGGTCGTCAAGATGGGCACCACCGTGGCCACCAACGCCCTGCTGGAGCGCACGGGCGAGCCGACCGTCCTGGTCGTCACCGAGGGGTTCCGGGACGCGCTGCGCATCGCCTACCAGAACCGCCCGCGCCTGTTCGACCGGCGGATCGTGCTGCCCGAGGCGCTGTACGAGCGGGTCGTGGAGGTGCCCGAGCGGGTCGACGCGCACGGCGGCGTCGTACGCGAGCCGGACCTGGAGGCCACCGCGGACGTGCTGCGCGCGGCCCACCGGGACGGCTTCCGCAGCGTGGCCGTCGTGCTGCTGCACGGCTACCGCCACGCCGCGCACGAGCAGGCGGTCGAGGCGGTGGCCCACGAGCTGGGGTACACACAGGTGAGCTGCTCACACGAGGTGAGCCCGCTGATGAAGCTGGTGCCGCGCGGGGACACCACCGTCGTGGACGCGTATCTCTCCCCGATCCTGCGCCGCTACGTCGAGGACGTGGCCGCCGAGCTGCGCGGCGTCCGGCTGATGTTCATGCAGTCCAACGGCGGGTTGCGGGAGGCCTCGCACTTCCGGGGCAAGGACGCGGTGCTGTCCGGGCCCGCGGGCGGGGTGGTCGGCATGGCGCGCGCCTCCGGGGAGGCCGGCCACCACCGGGTCATCGGCTTCGACATGGGCGGCACCTCGACCGATGTGTCGCACTACGCGGGCGAGTTCGAGCGGGCCTTCGGCACCGAGGTGGCGGGGGTGCGGATGCGCGCGCCGATGATGAACATCCACACCGTCGCGGCCGGCGGCGGCTCGGTGCTCCACTTCGACGGGCGGCGCTACCGCGTGGGGCCCGACTCCGCCGGGGCCGTCCCGGGCCCGGCCTGCTACCGGCGCGGCGGCCCGCTGACCGTGACCGACGCGAACGTGATGCTGGGCCGGATCCAGCCCGGACACTTCCCGGCGGTCTTCGGCCCCGGCGGCGACCGGCCCCTGGACGCGGAGACGGTGCGCGCCCGCTTCGCCGCGCTCGCCGGTGAGATCGCGGCGGCCACGGGCGACCGGCGCGGACCGGAGGAGGTCGCGGCGGGTTTCCTGGACATCGCGGTCCTGGGCATGGCCAACGCCGTCAAGAAGATCTCCGTGCAGCGCGGCCACGACATCACCCGCTACGCGCTCACCAGCTTCGGCGGGGCGGGCGGCCAGCACGCGTGCGCGGTCGCCGACGCCCTCGGCGTGAACACCGTGATCGTGCCACCGCTGGCGGGGGTGCTCTCCGCGTACGGCATCGGCGTGGCCGACGCCACCGCCATGCGCGAGCAGGCCGTCGAGACCGAGCTGAGCGACGCCACGCTGCCGCGCGTACGGGAGACGTGCGCGGAGCTGGAGACGCGGACGCGCGCCGAGCTGCGCGCGGACGGTGTCCTTGACGAGACCGTCACCACCTCGGCCCGGGTCCATCTGCGGTACGCGGGCACCGACTCCGCCATCCCCGTCCCGCTGGACACCGCCGGGGCGATGGCCGAGGAGTTCGTCCGGGCGCACCGCGCGCGCTACGCCTTCACCATGGACAAGCCGCTCGTCGCCGAGGCGGTGTCCGTGGAGGCCGTGGGCGCGGCGGGCCCCACGGCCCCGGTGGCCGGGCCCACGGGTGGCGGGCCGCCGCGCGCGGGGGAGCCGCGCCCGGCGGACACCGTGCGGATGTTCGCCGAGGGCGCCTGGCGGGACGTCCTCCTGTACGAGCGTGCCGGCCTGCGTCCGGGGGACGCCGTCACCGGGCCGGCGATCATCGCCGAGGAGGACGCCACCACCGTCGTCGACCCCGGCTGGCGGGCCGCCGCCGAAGAGCGCGGCCACCTGCTGATCACCCGGGCGCGGCCACGGCCGCCCACGGTGGCCGTCGGCACCGAGGTCGACCCGGTGATGCTGGAGGTGTTCAACAGCCTCTTCATGGCGATCGCCGAGCAGATGGGCCTGCGCCTGGAGAACACCGCCCACTCCGTGAACATCAAGGAGCGGCTGGACTTCTCCTGCGCCCTCTTCGACGCCGAGGGGAACCTGATCGCCAACGCCCCGCACATCCCGGTGCACCTGGGGTCCATGGGGGAGTCCATCAAGGAGGTGCTGCGGCGCAACGGGGACGCGATGCGGCCCGGCGATGTGTACGCCGTCAACGACCCGTACCACGGCGGCACCCACCTGCCGGACGTCACCGTCGTCACCCCGGTCTTCGACGAGCCGGGCGCCGAACTGCTGTTCCTCGTGGCCTCGCGCGGCCACCACGCCGAGATCGGCGGCATCACCCCCGGCTCGATGCCCGCCTTCAGCCGCCGGATCGAGGAGGAGGGGGTGCTCTTCGACAACTGGCTGCTGGTCCGGGACGGTCGGCTGCGCGAGGAGGAGACCCGCGAGCTGCTGACCTCGGGCCCGTACCCCTCGCGCGCCCCCGGCGCCAACCTCGCCGACCTGCGGGCCCAGATCGCCGCCAACGAGAAGGGCATCCACGAACTCCGGCGGATGATCGGGCAGTTCGGCCTGGACGTCGTGCACGCCTACATGGGCCATGTGCAGGACAACGCCGAGGAATCCGTGCGCCGCGTCGTCGGGCGGCTGGGGGACGGCTCGTACCGCTACGAGACGGACAGCGGCGCGGTCGTCCAGGTCGCCGTGCGGGTGGACCGGGAGGCGCGCGCGGCCGTGCTGGACTTCGCCGGCACCTCACCGCAGCAGCCGGGCAACGCCAACGCGCCCAGCTCGGTGGTGATGGCGGCGGTGCTCTACGTCTTCCGGACGCTGGTGGCGGAGGACATCCCGCTCAACAGCGGCTGCCTCAAGCCCCTGCGGGTCCGCATCCCCGAGGGCTCGATGCTCGCGCCCGTCTTCCCGGCCGCCACGGTCGCGGGCAACGTGGAGACCTCACAGGCCGTCACCGGTGCGCTGTACGCGGCGCTGCGGGTCCAGGCCGAGGGCTCCGGCACGATGAACAACGTGACCTTCGGCAACGACCGCGTGCAGTACTACGAGACCGTCGCGGGCGGCTCGGGCGCCGGCGAGGGCTTCGACGGCGCGGACGTCGTCCAGACCCACATGACCAACTCCCGGCTGACCGACCCCGAGGTGCTGGAGTGGCGCTACCCGGTGCGCGTGGACGCCTTTGAGGTGCGGAACGGCAGCGGCGGCCGCGGCCGCTGGCGGGGCGGCCACGGCGCCACCCGGCGCATCCGCTTCCTGGAGCCGATGACCGTGGCGCTGCTCACCGGCCACCGGAGGGTGCCGCCGTACGGCATGGCGGGCGGCAAGCCGGGCGCCTGCGGGGTGAACCTGGTCGAGCGCGCCGACGGCACCGTGGACCGGCTCGGCGGCTGCGACGCGACGGAGGTCGGGGCGGGGGACGTGCTCATCGTCCACACGCCGGGAGGTGGCGGCTACGGGCCGCCGCCCGCCTGAGCGCCCCGCGCTGACGCTGTGTCAGCGCCGTTTGGCCCGCTGCCCGATGTTCGTCACCCCTGAGGCCGTTTGCGGTCGCGGCGGTGGGAAACCCGCCACACGTCAAGCCCGCAGAGCCCGCCCGCGGCGGCGCCGACCTTCCGCCCCGACCGCACGAAGCACGCGTGAGCACGCGTCCGGGGCGAGGAGAGCGAGGTCGGCGCGCACAAGTGCCGCGGCCGGGCCGGCAGCGGGACCCAGTACGGCGACCAATAGCTGAGGAGGCGGCCATGGAGTGGTGGCGGCACGCCGCGTGCGTGGACGAGGACCCGGAGCTGTTCTTCCCCGTGGGCGTGGCCGGCCCGGCGGCCCAGGAGCAGCAGGCGCGGGCCAAGGAGGTCTGCGCCCGCTGCCCGGTGAGCGGCGAGTGCCTGGAGTACGCGCTGGGCGTGGGGGTGACCCACGGCGTGTGGGGCGGCACGAACGAGGAGGAGCGCCGGGCGCTGCACCGCCGCGCCCGGCGCCATGCGCGTCAGGCGTCGAGCGGCAGCCGCAGCGAGGAGCGGTCGGCGTCCCACGCCGCGAGCAGGTGGTCCGACCAGCGCGCCTCGAGGTAGTTGGTGGCCTGGATACCGAAGGCGACGGCCGCGGCCTGCTCCGGTTCGCGGTCGAGGAGGTCGCCGATCACGCAGCGGCGCATCAGCTGCTCGTGCACCGCGTCGGCCTCGATGTGCTCGGTGAAGAAGTGGACGCACCGGGGCTCGGCGCCCAGCCGCTCCAGAGCCCGGGCCAGCCGCTGTGAACCGGGCGACGAGGTGATCTCCAGGACGGCGAAGTGCCCGGCCATGGCGCCGCGCAGCGAGCGGTGCAGGCCCAGCAGCGACATCAGGTTCACGGTGGCGAGCGTCGGGGCGGGCGCGTGGTCCACATAGCGGCCGTAGGCCGGGTCCAGCCCGGCGCCGGCCATGAGGTCGGCGAAGAGCCGGGCGTGCACCCGGTCGCCGTGTCCCGCCCCGAACTCGTCGAACTCCACCGCCACCAGTGAGGCCTTGGCCTGTCCCGTCAGCCGGGGGATCAACCATGCCTGCGGATCGGCCTCTTTGAGCTGGTAGAGCGAGCGGTGGACCAGGTACTCCCGCATCCGCTCCCAGGTGCCGTGGCTCTTCAGGCGGTGGCTGACGCCCCGCGCGCCCAGCGGCTCGACCAGCAGCGCGTCCAGCTCGCCGGTCACGTCCGTACCGCCCGGCACCGCCTCGCGCAGCGCGGCCAGGAAGCGATCCTCCAACACCCCGCGCAGCCGCAGCAGATCCGGCTGCCACTCCCAGCTCTCCGCGACCCCCGCGAACCCCCGGTAGTGCAGCTCGTAGCAGACGTACAGCGCGAGCTGGGCGTCCTCGCCCAGCGGGTCGGCGGCGCGGGCCCGGTCCAGCGGCAGCGCCGCGTGCTCCGGGGGCGGGGCCTGGGCCAGCGCGTCGCGTACGGCGGCGGAGACCGGGCCGCGGGCCTCGGGCAGCGGCGGCCCCGCCGGAGGCGCGTCGGCACGTGCGCCGGTGGAGGTGCGGTCGGCACCGACGGTCACCGCTGATCACCTCCCGGGGCGCCGTCGGGACCGGAGGCGTGCGGCTCGGGGGCGCCCGGCTCCGGGGCGTCGGGTCCGGGGGTGTCGGGTTCCGGAGCGGCCGGGTCGGGCACGTCGTCGCACCGCTCCAGCGGGCGCACCGCGGGGCCCTGCAGCACGCTTCCGTCCGGGGCGAACCGGGACCCGTGGCACGGGCACTCCCAGGCCCGCTCGGCGTCGTTGAACCGCACCAGGCACCCCAGATGGGTGCAGCGCGCGGACACCGTGTGCAGGGCTCCCTCCTCGTCGCGGTGGACGGCGCGCTGCCGGCCGCCGACGCGTACCACCGCCCCGCCGCCCGGCGGGATGTCCCGCACCGAGCCGGCGCCCGCGCCCGAGAGCCGGTCGCCGATGAAGTGGCGGGCGACGTGGGCCTGCAGCCCCAGCAGCGCCGGGGTCTCGCGCAGCGGGTTCAGCCGCACCGGGTCGTACAGGTCGGCCCACTCCGGCGGCTCCCCGGTGATCCGCCCGGCCAGCAGGCGTCCGGCGAGCACTCCGCCGGTCATGCCCCACCCGGCGAAACCGGTCGCCACATACGCGTGGTGCGCGGCCGGGTGCAGCCGCCCCACGAACGGCACGTGGTCGGTGGTCCAGTTGTCCTGCGCCGCCCAGCGGAAGGCGGGCTCGGCCCCGGGGAAGCGCCGCCGGGTCCAGGAGATCAGCCGCTCGTAGCGGCCGCTGACATGGCCCACGCCGGGGGTGAACTTCTCCCCGGTGACGATCAGCAGCCGCCGCCCGTCGCCGTACGGCGCGGTGCGGACCGAGCGGGTGTCGTCCTCGGGGGTGATGTACATGCCCAGCGGATCGCGGTCCGCCGGGAGCACCGCCGCGACGACCAGCTCCCGCCGCGGCTCCAGCCGGGCGAACAGCAGCGAGCGGTCGAAGATCGGGTAGTGGGTGGCGACCACGACGTCCCGGGCGCGGATCGACGCCCCCCGGTCCGTGCTCAGCCGGCACGGATCGCCCTCCTTGAGGCCCACCACCCGGGAGTTCTCGAAGACCCGGCCGCCGCGTGCGACCAGGTCCCGGACGAGCGCCAGCAGATATTTCCGGGGGTGGAACTGCGCCTGCCCGCTCACCTTCACCGCGCCCGCCACGGGGAACGGCAGATCCGTCTCGGTGACGAACGAGGCGTCCAGGCCGGCCTCCGCGGCCGCCTCCGCCTCGCTCCGCACCGCCCGCAGGGCCTCCTCGGACTCGGCGTAGGTGTACGCCGGGACGTCCTCGAGATCGCACTCGATGCCCAGCTCGGCGACCACCTCGACGACCCGGTCCAGGGCGTCGGCCTGGGACCTGGCGTACAGCCGGGCCGCCTCCTCGCCGCGCGAGGAGCGGATGTCCTGGTAGGCGAGGCCCTGCAGCGCGGAGAGCTTGGCGGTGGTGTGGCCGCTCACCGCGGCGGCCACCCGCCCGGCCTCCACCAGCGCGACCTGGCGTCCGGCGCGGGCCAGCTCCCACGCCGTGCAGATGCCCGCGATCCCGCCGCCGACCACGGCGACATCGACGTCCGGTCCGGCGAGCCCGGGGCCGGGCTCCAGGGTGGGATACTCGGGTCCTGGCGCCGACTCCATCCAGTAGGACGAGGGCGCAAACCCGGTGGGAAGACTCGTCATCGGCAACTCCTCTCCCGTCCGCGAGTGCCCCCCTTCGCCCGCCTCGATCACCTTTTCGCGCTTTCGGCCCGCCGGCGCCGCCGTTTGGACCGCCGTGGCGGAGGTACCCGGGGACCATGCGGTTGATCAGGCCACCCGGGGTGTATCCACCACAGGACGACACCGTGCTGCTGGCCGAGGCGGTGTGGCGGGAGCCCGGCGTGTCCGGCGGCCGCGTCCTGGACGTCGGCACCGGCACCGGCGCCCTGGCGCTGCTCGCGGCCCGCCGCCGGGCCGCCGAGGTGCACGCCGTCGACGTCACGCCGCGCGCCGTGGCGACCGCCTGGTTGAACGCCCGGCTGCGGCGCGCGCCGGTCCGGGTGCGCCGGGGCGGCCTGCCGGACCCGGCCACCGCCGGCCGCTTCGACGTGGTCCTGGCCAATCCGCCGTACGTGCCCGCGCCGTCCTCCTCCAGCCTGCCACCGCACGCCCGCGCCCGCTCCTGGGACGCGGGGCCCGACGGCCGGGCCGTGCTGGACGACCTGTGCGCCCGGGTTCCGGCGCTGCTGCGGCCCGGAGGCGTGCTGCTGCTCGTGCAGTCGGCGCTGAGCGGGGCCGGGACTACGCTGGAACAGCTGCGGACACAGGGCCTGCGGGCGGAGGTCACCGCACGCCGCATGATCCCGTTCGGACCGGTGCTGCGCGGCCGCAGCGCATGGCTGGCCTCCCGGGGGCTGATCGCTCCGGGAGAGGACAAGGAAGAGCTGGTGGTGATCCGTGCCGTCCGCGCCGTCCACGCCGTCTGAGGCCCACGAGCCGCCGGCCGACCGGGCCCCGGCGCGGCGCGTGATCGTCGATCCCGAGGGCCCGCTGCTGGTCGAGGGGCCGGTGGAGGTCGTCCTGGAGGACGGCACCACGGTGCGCTCCGACCGGGTCGTGGTGGCCGTGTGCACCTGCCGGCGCAGCGGCCGCTACCCGTGGTGCGACACCAGCCACCGCCGCCGCGTGCGGAGGGGATCGGGCGACGCGGGAGCCGGCGACACGGGATCCAGTGGCAGGGGATCCAGTGGCAGGGGATCCGGCGGCACGGGCGCGGGCGCCACAGGAGCCGGTCACACGGGAGCTAGCGGCGCCGCAGCACCCCGCGGATGAAGGCCGCCTGACCGGCGTGCTGCAGATCGTCGGAGATGACGCTGACCAGCCGGACCCCCAGCGTCACCGGCGGGGTCCACGTCTCGTCCACGACGGCGTCCAGATCGGAGTCCCGCAGGCCCCGGACGAAGTCGGCGGTGCGCTCGTGGACCGCGTCGTGGTACCCGAGCAGCAGCTTCGCGGGCACCCGGACGGCGTCCACGTCCTTGGCCCGGTGCCCGTAGCCCGTCGCCGACGCCGAGAAGGGCAGCCCGAACCGGTCGTACCAGCCCTGCTCGGTCCAGACCTGCTCGGTATCCGCCACCTCGGAGACATGGTCGTCCTGAATCCGCGTCAGATGCCACACCAGCCAGGCGACGGTGTTCGCCTTGTCGTCGAGGCGCGTGGCCAGCTGTTCGGCCGTCAGCCCCTTCACGGCCTCGTGGACCGTCTCCCGTACGCGGCCGAAACCGTCGGCCAGAACGTCAGCGCTGTTCATCTCACGATCGTAGGCCGCCCGCCCGCGAGGCGCGGGAGCGACAGGCGCGCCCCGAACCCGGCGGTGTGCCCGGCCTCCCTCCCGGCCTCACTCGTATCCGACGTGACTCACTCGTACATGACGTAGTCCGGCCGCGGCCGGAGGGCGAGCACGTCTTTCGGGGTCATCAGCGAGCCGCCGCCCTGGGTGTCCTCGTCGTAGAAGAGCTTGAAGCCGGTGCACAGTCCGTCGGGCAGGTCCGCGACGAGGCGGCGCCAGGTCTCCCGCTTCATGCCCGGCGAGCCGATGCCGTCGGCGCTCTTGATCATCATCACCCCGGGCTGGGGGCGCAGGGCGGACTGGTCCCGCACCACGGACTCGGCGACCTGGTGGAACACCAGCGGCTTCTCCGGCAGGTCGTGGTCGGCGACGAGGCCGGAGAGATAGCGGGCCACCCGGGTCAACTCGCCGCCCGTGGTGTGGCCGTAGCGGTGGCCGGGCACCTCGCCCGGGCCCATCTGCCACTCCGGGTCGAGCGCCAGCCCCACATCGGGGTGGACCAGCCACTCGCGCAGGGCCTTCACCTCGTCGAGCACCGGCGCGCGGCCCGGCTGGACGTTCAGCAGCAACAGGGCGCGGTGGCGCCGGGCCGCCCGGTGGAAACGGCGGATCGTCGCCGCGGGGGTGCGCGAGCGGTAGCCGCCGTCCGGGCCCGCCGTGCCCTGCGCGACGGTCGCCAGGAGCTCGAGGACAGGCAGCGGCTCCCGGTCGGTGGCGTAGGCGCGGGCGGTCCTCTCGATCTGGGCGATGCGGTCGCCGAGGTCCCCGGTGCCGAGGCGGCCGAGCGCGGCGGCGCCGGGCAGGCCGCAGTAGCCGACCAGCCGGTAGCGGGACAGCCGCCGCCCGCCGCGCGGGAGTTCGGGACGCCGCCTGGCCGGCCGCCGCGACGGGGACGGGCCGGGGGCGCCCGCACCGCCGCTCCTGGACGAGGACGAGGACGGGCCGGACGCGGACTCGGCCTCCTGCCCCGCGCACCCGGCCAGCGCGCCCAGGCCGGCCGCCGCCGTCGCCGCGAGCAGCCCACGCCGGGTGGGCGATGGCGCGCCCCGGCGGGACAGCCGTCCGGCGGTGTCCGCGGCGGGGCCGGTGGCCTCGGCGGTGTCGTCGGCCACCTCGCCGGGCGGTGTCGGGTCCGGTACCGGGTGCCGGGGCGTGTGATGAGCCACGTTCCTCCCTCCGTGGTGCCCGGACGGGGGCCGGGCACCTGCGTGTCCTGTGTGCCGATCAGTCCCCCCGTGCCCTGCGACTTCCACGGACGCGGCACCCGAAACGATCGACGGCACATTTCAGGGCCGTCCGGCGCCGCGGTGAGCGGAACGGCGCGGCGGTCCGTATGGAAGGGGGCCGTGCCGGTGTGGCCCCTGGCGGCCGAGCGGCGGCGCGGTGCTGGACCGACGTGCGGGAAACGACGTGCCGGAACGACGTGAGGAGGCAGGTGGTGGGACATCCGCGGCGCAGCGCGCACCGTGTCGCACGCCTCGTGGCCATCGGGGCAGTGTTCTGCGGCGGACTGATGGTCTCTCAGGCCGCGGCGGACGGGTCGCCCGCCCAGGGGCCCGGTGGCCGACCCGCCCGGGTCCTCCAGGACACCCCGGGCTCCCCGGAGGCCCAGCTGGCCAGGAGCCTGGTGGACCGGCTGGGCGCCTCCCGCACGGCGGGCAGCTGGATCGGCGCCGACGGAAGGGCGGTGGTCGCGGTGACCGACGCGGCCGCGGCCGCCGAGGTCGACCGGGCGGGGGCGCGGGCCAAGCAGGTGCGGTACAGCATGCGGCGGCTGCGCTCGGCGGCCGAGACGCTGCGGCGGGCCCCCCGGGTGGCCGGGACCGCGTGGGCGGTGGACGCCACGGCCAACAAGGTGGTGGTGCTCGGCGACAGCACCGTCTCCGCCGACCAGTGGTCGCGGATGAAGGGCGTCGCCGCCGGCATCGGCGGGGAGGTGCGCATGGAGCGCACCACCGGCTCGTTCACCACCCGGACCGCCGGCGCCGAGCCGATCTTCACCCGGGGCGGGCGCTGCTCGGCCGGTTTCAACGTCACCGACGGCCAGTCCGGCTACATCCTGACGGCGGGGCACTGCGGCCCGAACGGCACCGCCTGGTTCGCGGACAGCCAGGGCACGGCCGGCGTCGGCACGACGGTCAGGAGCGACTTCCCCGGAAGCGACTTCTCCCTCGTGCGCTACCAGAACCCCGCCTCGGACCAGAGCAGTGTGCTGAACGCCGGGGACGGCCAGGTCGTGCGGATCACCGCCGCCGGCGATCCGGTCGTCGGCCAGAAGGTCTTCCGCAGTGGCAGCACCTCCGGGCTGCGCTCCGGCGAGGTGACCGCGCTGAACGCGACGGTGAACTACCCGGAGGGCACCGTCAGCGGCCTCATCCAGACCAATGTGTGCGCCGAGCCCGGAGACAGCGGGGGCCCGCTCTTCGACCGGAACACGGCGCTCGGGGTGACCTCCGGCGGTACCGGCGACTGCACGAGCGGGGGCGTCACCTTCTTCCAGCCCGTGACCAGAGCACTCACGGCCCTCGGCGTGAGGATCCCCGACGTCCCCGCGAGCGACGGCGACGCCGCCGGCGCCGCGCCCACCGCGCCCACCGACGGCTCCGGCGCCGGCGCCCAGGCCCAGCCGGGGGCTCCGGACCGGCCGGGGGCTCCCTCCCAGCCGGTGGCCCCGATCATTCCAGGCACCCAGGGCGACACCTCGACGCTCGCCGGGATCGTCGGCTACGCCCAGCGCCTCGGCCCGGGGCTGGCGCTCGTCGGCGCGGGCCTCCTCGGGTTCCTCGCCACCCTGGTCATCCGGCCGGGCCGACGGCGGTACCGCGGCTACTCGACGCGGTGGGGGTGACCCGGCGGGCGCTGCGGCGCCGGGTCACAGGGCCCATCCGGGCGCCGGCCGGATCCGCGGCCGGCGCGCGGCCACCTCGCCCTCGATGTCGCGTTCCGCGGCGATCAGCAGTTGCTCGCCCAGGTCGTGCATCGCCCGCCCGGCCGCCAGCTCGTCGCCGATCTCCGGTACGTCGCGGTCCTCGGGGGCGCAGCGGGCGACGCCGCGGCCGGTGAACGAGGTGTCCTTCGTGTCGAGCACCACGCGCGCCTTCGTCGTTCCCTCGTCCTCGTAGAGGTAGAGGTGGACCTTCCATTCCACTGTGTGCGGCATGGCCGACTCCTCACCTGATGGTGGTCGGGTATGTTGCGGGGCCGGGTGGCCCCGCCCACGCGGCGACGGCGTCCAGCTCGCGGACGATGCGGCCGCGCACCTCCTCCTCCAGCGCGGCCAGGCGCTCGGAGACGAGGGGGCGCTGGGCGGCGGGGGCGCGGATCCGGCGGGCCGGGTGCGGGAGGTCCGCCAGGTCGGCGCGGAGCCGCTGCCGGCACTCCGCCAGAGTGGCGCGCCCGCCGGTGCGCCGACCGTCCCGCATCACCGTCTCCAGCACCGGCCGGCCGTACGGGGCGGGGTCCTCGTCCGCCACGCCGATCACGTCCGGCCGCCCGGCGCGGCGGAAGACCTGCTTGGGGCCGGGGGCGGTGACCTTCGCGGGGGAGAGCTTCATCACCGGCCGCCCGGCGTACGCGACCATCTTGTAGGCCGAGTCCAGGTACGGGGCGTCGGCGGAGACCCCGACGCGGGTGCCGACCGCGTAGACGTCGATGGGCGCCCCGGAGCGGACCAGGTCGTCCACCGCGAACTCGTCGAGCCCGCCGCTGACCACGATCCCCACATCCGCCAGCCCGGCGGCGTCGAGGATGTCGCGCGCCCGACCGGCCAGGAGGGCGAGGTCGCCGCTGTCGAGCCGGACCGCCGAGCCGGGGCCCCGGGCGCCCCCGTCCAGGTCGCGCAGCACGCGCGCCGCCACCCGCACCCCCGACTCGGTGTCGTACGTGTCGACCAGCAGCGTCACCGGTCCGGGGTGGGCGCGCGCGAAGGCCCGGAAGGCCGCCTCCTCCGAGTCGAACGCCTCCACGAAGGAGTGGGCCATCGTGCCCACCGCCGGCAGCCCCTCGGCGCGGGCGGCCGCCACATTGCTCGTCCCGGCGAACCCCACCACCCCGCCGAGCCGCGCGGCGTGGAAACCGGCCTCGGGCCCGTGGGTGCGGCGCAGCGAGAAGTCCACGACGGGGTGCCCCGCCGCCGCGAGGACGCACCGGACGGCCTTGGAGGCGATCGCGGTCTGGTGGCTGAGCCGGTTGAGCAGGTACGTCTCGACCAGCTGGGCGACCGGCAGCGGTGCGGTGACCTCCAGCAGGGGTTCCCCGGCGTGCACCACCCGGCCCTCCGGCACCGCCCGCACCTCGCCGTCGAAGGCGAGCCCGAGCAGCGGCCGCAGATCCTCGGCCGGCCGGTGCAGCACCGCGGCGAAGTCCGCCACGTCCTCGGGGCCGACGCGGTAGTCCGCCAGGAAGTCCAGGCCGGACTCCAGGCCCGCGGCCACCAGGAAGCCGCGGTCGGGCGGCAGGTCCCGGACGAAGAGGCTGAAGGTGGCCGGTCCGGTCATCCCCTCGCGCAGATAGGACATCGCCATGGTGACCTCGTAGAGGTCGGTGATCGTCGCCTCGGACATCGACGGCACCTCCTCAGTGCCCGCTCCGTGCCGGTATCACCTACTTTAGTGAGTGTTCTGCCCTGCTTTGGCGCGCTCCATCGTATTCGTGGCTTTCCGGGTGCTCGCGGTGCTCTCTGCGCTCGCGGTGTTCTCGTTGCTCGCGGAGGCGCTCCGGTCCGATCGTCCGGCCTCGCGCCGGAAGGCCCAGGCCATCCGGGGCTCGACCAGGGGACGGAAGAGGCGCCGTACGGGGGCGGTGCACAACACGGTGATCATGGCGATGGCGGCGGCGGTGACCGTCAGCTCGCCGAGGGGGGTGTGCAGCCAGGGGTGGTCGTACCACCCCCAGAACCGGGACGACTTGATCACGAAGCCGTGCAGCAGATAACCGTACATCGTCCCGGTGCCGAGCGCGGTGATCCACAGCCGCCGCCCGGGCACCCAGGCCAGGAACGCGGCCGTCAGCACCAGCGCCAGCAGGAAGAGCGCGGGCGTGGTGAACACCCCCGCCCAGGCCGGCACCCCCAGCCCCGCCACGCTCCCGCGGTGGTAGAACCACCCCGCGTCGAGCCGGGGCGCCACCGCGTACGCCGCGATCAGCGCCCCCGCGCCGACCGGCAGCGCGGCCAGCCGGGCGCGCCGGGTGCGCAGCCGTGCGAAGTGCTCCGGCCGCAGCGACAGCCCCAGGACGAAGAAGGGCAGAAACGCCAGCACCCGCTGCAGGGCGAGATCGCCGCCCATCTCCGGGGAGACCGAGGCGAGGACGGCAAAGGCCAGCGCGACCGGCACCGGATGGCGCAGGGCCGGCCACAGCGGGGTGGTGAGCCGCCAGATGAACAGCGCCACCAGGAACCACATCACATACCAGGGGTCGAGCAGGCTGATCGGATAACCCGGGTCGTCCTGCGCCCACCGGTAGAACAGGGTGTAGGCGACCTCGAAGACGACGTACGGCGCGGCGACCCCGGTCAACAGCCGCCGCAGCCGTTTGGGCCCCAGGTCGAAACCGCGCGAGAAATAGCCCGAGATCAGCGCGAAGGCCGGCATGTGGAAGGCGTAGACCGTGAGATAGACCGCGGTGACGGCCCGGCTGCCGTAGGTGAGCGGCTCCCAGGCGTGACCGCAGGCCACCAGCACAATGGTGAGGTACTTCGCGTTGTCGAAGTACGGATCGCGCGTCCGGCCGCCCGACCCCCCGCCCCGGAGCGGAGCGTCGGTCGGCGGCGTCGGCACACGCGCGGGACTGTCCTGCTGCACTGCGTCTCCCGGGCACCCTCGAGCGGATCGTCGTCGGACCCGGTGGCGCCTGCCCGGTGCGGCCCTTCTCATGCGGCCCCGGTGCCGTTGTGCCGTTTGGAAATAGTGTGCCAAGCGGCAACAGCGGCCACTGGGGCGGTGGATCGGCGGCCATCGACGGGTAGTCCTACGTTTCGAAGCACGGTCACCGCAGGTCACTTCGCCCACACCGCGAGGCACCAGACTCGGGGGCCTCGCCGGACCTCACGGAGGAGCCATGCCCGCACCTGTGTTCAGCCGTCGCCACGGTATGCGCGCCGCGGCCGCCGCGGCCCTCGTCCTGCCGCTCGCCGCCACGTCCCAGGAGGCCGCCGCGGCCGCCTCCGGCCCGCAGCACGACACGCGGCTGCGCGTCATGACCTTCAACCTCCGCTTCGCCTCCGACACCGAGCCCAACTCCTGGGCGGCGCGCCGCCCGGTGATGCGGGAGCTGCTGCGCCACGAGGCACCCCATCTGCTGGGCACCCAGGAGGGGCTGTACGGCCAGCTGCGGGACATCGCCCACGATCTCGGGCCGCGCTACGACTGGCTGGGCACGGGGCGGGCGGGCGGCAGCCGCGATGAGTTCATGGCCGTCTTCTTTGACAGCGGTCGGCTGGAACCGCTGCAATACGACCACTTCTGGCTGTCCGACACCCCGTATGTGATCGGCTCCAACACCTGGGGCGGGGCCGTGGTCCGTATGGTCACCTGGGTCCGCTTCCACGACCGGCGCACCGGCGGGCAGTTCTACGCCCTCAACACCCACCTCGACCACCGCAGCCAGCCCGCCCGTGAGCGCGCCGCCGCGCTGATCACCGAGCGGCTCGGCGGCCTGGACGTGGCCCTGCCCCGCATCGTCACCGGCGACTTCAACGTCGCCGCCCACGGCAACCCGGTCTACGACGCGATGCTCGGCGGTGGCTCCCTCGTCGACGCCTGGGACGCCGCCGAGCGGCGCAGCGCGCAGTACGCGACCTTCCACGGCTACCGTCCGCTGGTCCCGGACGGCGACCGGATCGACTGGATCCTCACCTCGCCGAGCGTGCGCACCCACTACGCCGCCATCAACACCTACTCCCGCGACGGCCAGTTCCCCAGCGATCACCTTCCGGTGCAGGCCGTCCTGGAGCTCGGGGTGTAGCCGTCCGCCCGTCCGCCCCTCTGTGAGGCCTCAGGCCCCGAGCAGCCGTCGCGCGCGTCCGATGAGGGCGCGGGCGGCGGGGCTGACGGGGCCTTCGGCACGCCAGGCGAGCGCGAGGGCGCCGCGCAGCGCGGGGCGGGTGATGGTGAGCGCGCGCAGGTCGTCGCGTCTCTTCGCGATGCCCTCGGGCACGATCGCGATGCCCAGCCCGCGCGCCGCGAGCTGGGCGAGCACCGTGGGGGTGCCGGCCTCGAAGGCGATGTGCGGGGCGAAGCCGGCGGCGGCGCAGGCCTCGTTGAGCAGTGAGCGGATGCCGGTGCCCTGCGGCAGGCTGATCAGTACCCGGTCGCGCAGGGCGTCGAGGGGGATCGTCGACCGCTTCGCCAGTTCGTGGTCGGGGCCGACGGCCGCGACCACCGGCTCCTCGGTGACGATGTGGAGGGCGAGGCCGGGTGGGGGCGTGGTGCCGAAGGCGATGACGGCCGCGTCCAGCCGGCCGCCGCGCAGCCCCTCGACGAGCCGGTCGGAGCTGTCCTCGGTGAGGGTGATCTCCACCGCCGGGTGGTCCTCGTGGAAGTCCGCCAGCAGCGTGGGCAGATCGACGTTGTGGGAGGTCACCGTGCCGATGGCGACATGCCCCCGGACCAGCCCGGTCAGCTCCTCGACGGTGAGCCGCACCCCGGAGACCGCGGCGAGCGCCGCCCGGGCGTAGGGGAGGACCGCCGCGCCCACCTCGGTGGTCCGCACCGAGCGCCCCGAGCGGTCGAGCAGCTCCTGCCCCAGCTCGCGTTCAAGGCGGCGGATCTGCGCGCTGACGCCGGGCTGGGCCACATGGAGCCGCTCCGCGGCCCGGGTGAAGTTGGCCTCTTCCACCACGGCCACGAAGTATTCGAGCTGCCGGAGTTCCATGGCGGAAACTCTATCGGCATTCATAACGATTGCTTCTGGTGAGCAGCACAACCAGCTCTTGGACTTCTGACCCGGGCTGCTCCAGGGTGGAGGTGTCAGGGAGCGGGACACCCCCGGACACCAGCAAGAACACCAGCAAAAACACCAGCGAGAACACCATCCCCCCGAGCCGAGGAGCAGCCATGGCCGACCGGACCACCACCACCGCCACCACCCGCCGCGGCGCCATCGAGCCCGAGGACCTGGCCCGCCTGTTCGTGGAGCGGGCCAACGCCGGGGACGCCGAGGGCCTCGCCGAGCTGTACGAGCCCGACGCCGTGCTCGCCTACCCGCCGGGGTCCCGGACGGTCGGCCGCGAGGCGATCCGCGCCGTGTTCGAGCGGATGCTCGCGCAGGTGCCCCGCTTCGAGGTGGAGCCGGCCCTGCCGACCGTCCGCAACGGCGACCTCGCCGTCACCTCCACGCGCCCCGCCGACAACACCGGCGGACGGGTCCAGGTCGTGCGCCGGCAGCCCGACGGGACCTGGCTGCGCGTCATCGACCGCCCCGAGATCAGGGACTGACCGTGGGAGTGCTCATCGCCGGGGCCGGGATCGGCGGGCTGACCGCCGCCCTGGCCCTGCACGCCGCGGGCATCGAGGCCACCGTGGTCGAGGCCGTCCGCGAACTGCGCCCGCTGGGCCTGGGCGTCAACCTGCTGCCGCACGCGGTGGGGGAGTTGACCGCGCTCGGCCTCGGCGACGACCTCGCCCGCATCGGGGTCGCCACCGCGCGGAACGTGTACTGCGACCAGGCGGGGAACACGCTGTTCACCGAGGAGCGCGGGCTGGCCGGGGGCTACCGGTGGCCGCAGTACTCGGTGCACCGGGGCCGGCTGCAGTCGCTGCTGCTGGCCGCGGTGCGCGACCGGCTCGGCCCGCACGCCGTGCGCACCGGCGCCCGGCTGCTGGACTTCGAGCAGGACACCGACGCGGTCCGGGTCCGGGTCCCCGGGGCCGAACTCGAGGCCGAGGCGCTGATCGGCGCGGACGGCCTGCACTCCGCGGTGCGCGCGCGGCTGCATCCCGACCAGGGCCCGCTGCTGTGGGCCGGGGTGCGGATGTGGCGCGGGGCGGCGGAGGCCGGGCCGTTCCTCGACGGCCGCTCGATGGTCATCGCACGCGGCGACCGGAACGCCGAGCTGATCGCCTATCCCCTCGGCCCGTCCTTGATCAACTGGGTGGCCATGGTGCCGGTGGCCGAGCCCGGGCCGCTGCCCGGCGACGCCAACTGGAACCAGCCCGGCCGCGCCGAGGAGGTCCTGGAGCACTTCGGCGGCTGGACCCTGGGCCGGCTCGACGTGTCCGACCTCATCACGGGCAGCCCGGCGATCCTCGAATACCCGATGGTCGACCGCGACCCGCTGCCGGCGTGGGGCCGGGGGCGGGTGACCCTGCTCGGCGACGCGGCGCACCCCATGTACCCGGTCGGGGCGAACGGTGCCTCGCAGACCGTCGTCGACGCCCGGGTGCTGGCCGGCGAACTCGCCCGCGACATCCCCCGGGGCCTGAGGGCCTACGAGAACAAGCGACGGGAGGCGACCGCCGCCGTCGTCGCCGCCAACCGCGAGATGCAGCGCTCGTGGCACGCGCGGTCCCCGGAGGAACTCGCCCGCGTCACCACGACCTACCGGCGCGCCACCCGCGCCGACCACCAGCACTGAGGAGCATCACATGGCCACCTTCGTCCTCGTCCCCGGCGCCTGCCACGGCGGCTGGTGCTACGAGCGGATCGGCGACCAGCTGCGGCGGCACGGCCACCGCGCGCACGCGCTCACCCTGACCGGCTTCGGCGACCACGCCCGGCCGATGAGCGGCACGGTGAACCTCGACACCCACATCCAGGACGTGGTCGACGTGCTGACGGCCGAATCGCTCGAGGACGTGGTGCTGGTGGGGCACAGCTACGGCGGGATGGTGATCACCGGGGTGGCCGACCGGGTGCCGGAGCGGGTGGACTCCCTGGTGTACCTGGACGCGTTCGTGCCCGAGGACGGCGACTCCGTCTGGACGCTGACCTCCGAGGCGGAGCACGAGTGGTACCTGAGCGCGGGGGAGACCGGCTACGCGGTCCCGCCGCTGCCGTTCTTCGACCCCCGCGCCACAGCCCACCCGCTCGCCTCGCTCGTCCAGCGGATCCGGCTCACCGGCGACCTCGGGCGCTTCCGGCGCCGGGAGTACGCGTACGCCACGCTCTGGGACGGCCCGTCGCCGTTCACCCCCACCTACGAGCGGCTGCGCGAGGACCCCAGCTGGACGGTGCACCCGCTGGAGGGACGGCACAACCTCATGCGGGACGTGCCGGACGACCTGCTGAAGATCCTGCTCGACGTGGCGCCGCCCGGGCCCGGCCACTGACCCTCGCCGACCCGGGCGGCGCGCGGGCCGCTCAGATACGGGTGCGCAGCCTGATGGTCGTGCCGTCCGCGTCGGTCTGCATCTGCACCACATCGCACAGCATGCGCACCCCCCACAGCCCGAAGGCGGGCTCCGATCCGCTCGGCGGAGTGAAGCCCCACAGCGCGTCCGGGTACCAGTGGCCGGGGCCGGACATCTCGCAGACCAGGTCGCCGTTGTCGGTCCACATCCGCAGCTCCGCCGGCGCGCTCCCGTGCCGGACGGCGGTGGTGGCCACCTCGGCGACGGCGGACACCATGTCGCGCAGCGCGTCGCCCGCCAGCCCGTGGCGAGCGGCCCGCTCGGCCGCGAACACCCGCGTCGTGTCCAGGTCGGCCGGGTTGATCGACAACGTCTCGGCCAGCCGCGGGGCGCGGGGCAGCGGCCGCCGGTCGCAGGTGGCGCTGAACGGGCCGGGGTCGGTGTACTCCTCGCTCCTGCGCGGCCCGTGGCCGTCGATGATCTCGGGGTGGGTCTGCCGCGCGTAGCCGAGGATCTCCGGGTGCAGCGCCCGCCGGTCGTAGCAACAGATCGCGTGGGCGCCGGAGTTGCTGAACGCGGCGTTCACGATGGACTCGTAGCGCGCCCACTCCACGACCTCCAGCGGGGTGCGCCCCTGCCACACCGGCTCGGCGATCACCCGGGCCCGGCGGGGCGCCTCGGCCTTGACGTAGGCGTCGTACGCGGCGATGGTCCGCACGGGGTGCTGGTACCAGTTGAGCGCGTCCTCGAACTGCACCGACGAGGCGTCCTGGCCCAGGGCGTCCCGCAGCGCGATGACGTTCGACTTGGCGGCGACCACGACCACGGCGTCGTCGGCTTCGAGACCCGCGCGCAGGAAGGGCACGCACACCGAGACCACCTCCTCCTCGTCGTGGTAGAGGAATCCGCGGTGCACCATGGAGGCGCGGTGCTCCGCGACTCCACTGCTCTGGCCGGTCATAGGGGCTCCCTCGGGCTGCGCCGGAAAATCGCACGCGCGTCCATCGCTTGAATGTCAGGACGGTGTGGTGTGCAGTCTGCCACCCCCGGCCGCGCGCCGCACGGGGACCCTCAACATCGAACAATGCCTGAACGCAACGGCGTTGCGGGACGAACGGGCCGGGTGGAGCGGCGCCCCACAGGGGTGGCGACGGCGCATGGACGAGCCCCTGGGGGTGGCATAGCATCCCGGCGTGACACAGCTGAAATACGTCAACGCCAATGAACTCGAGTTCGCATATGTCGAAGCGGGCCCCGCTGACGCGCCGTTGGCGCTCTGCCTGCACGGCTTCCCCGACACCGCGCACACCTGGCGCCATCTGCTGCCCGCCCTCGGCGACGCGGGCTACCACGCCGTCGCCCCCTTCCTGAGGGGCTACGCGCCCACCGGCATCCCCGCCGACGGCGCCTACCAGGCCGGTGCGCTCGCCTCCGACGCCAACGCGCTGCACGACGCGCTCGGCGGCGACGGCGACGCGGTGCTCATCGGACACGACTGGGGCGCGATCGCCGCCTACGGCGCCACCGCCCACGCCCCCGAGCGCTGGCGGCGGGCCGTGACGATGGCCGTCCCGCCGCTGGGCGGGGTGCTGGCCGACTTCTTCGACTACGACTACGACCAGTTCAAGCGGTCGTTCTACATCTTCCTGTTCCAGACACCGCTGGCCGAGGCGGGGGTCGCGGCCCACGACATGGCGCTCATCGACGGCCTGTGGCGCGACTGGTCGCCGGGCTACCACCACGCCGAGCAGGACATCGCCCACGTCAAGGAGAGCCTGCGCGAGCCGGCCAACCTCGAGGCCGCCATCGGCTACTACCGCGCCCTGTTCGACCCCTCGCGCCACCTGGAGAAGTACGCCGCCGAGCAGGAGGCCATCACCCGGACCGGCGAGCGGCCCACCCTCTACCTGCACGGCACCGCCGACGGGTGCATAGGCGCCGACGTGGTCGGCAGCGCCAAGGACAACCTCCCGCCCGGCTCGCGCGTCGAACTGGTCGAGGGGGCGGGACACTTCCTCCACCTGGAGCGGCCCGAGGCGATCAACCGGGAGATCCTCACCTGGCTGGGCGCCGTTTCCTAGGGGCTCGGTTCTCCCCCAGCTACCGCTGGGAGGTGCCCCCGGCCGGGTCGCTGGGCTTGGCACGGGCGGCGGGCCGGTATACCCGGTCCGCCGCCCGGTTTACCGCCGCTATACCGCCGCTACCCCGCCCTCTTCGATGCTGGAGGCATCGCTACAGCCGCCCGGTAGGGACGCGTCTGGAGAGGGCCTGTGAACGTCGACGAACACCAGCAACAGCACACCGAACACGAAGCCCTCTACGCCTGGAGTACCTACCAGGTCTCCGGCGGAGTGGAAGGATCCGGCCCGAGCGGCACCTGCCGCGCGGAGAAGACCGCCCGTGCCTGCCTCGAAGCCGCGCTGCAGGCGGCGGCGGTCCACTCGGACGTTTACTCCTGGGGGCAGCTCAGCCGGGTGCGGGCGGATGTCGATCTGCCCTTCCACCTGTGGTCCCGCGCCCCGCTCGCCTGGGCCGAGCCGGGCCCGCGGGAAACGGTCACCTGGCGGCCCGGACCCGCGCCGCACGGGCAGTGACACGTATCGGCATGCGGTGAGGCGGTGGCAGTGCTCGTGGCAGGGGAATTCGGGATGAACAGCAGCGGGGCCGGGATCGGTCTCAGGACACCGGGGAGCCGGCAGCAGGCCGCGGACGGCCACCTCCAGGGCCGTGCGGCCAATCCGGCCCGGGTCTACAACTATCTCGTCGGCGGCAAGGACAACTACCTCGCCGACTACGAGCAGGCCCAGCGGTTCCTGCGGATCGCGCCGGAGGTCCGGGACACCGCGCTGTCCAACCGGCGTTTCCTGGCCCGCGCGGTGCGCCACGTGGCCGGCGAGGGCATCGACCAGTTCCTGGACATCGGCGCGGGCCTGCCGGTGAACCCGAACGTGCACGAGGTCGCGCGGGCGGTCGAACCACGGGCCCGGGTGGTCTACGTGGACAACGACCCCATCGTGGCCAGCCACGGCCGGGCCCTGCTGACCGGCTCCGGCACCACCACCATCAGGGCCGATCTGCGCACCCCCGAGCGGATCCTGGACCACGACGAGCTGCGCCGGCTGCTGGACCCGCGGCAACCGGTGGCGATCGTGCTGACCTTCGTCCTCGACTACATCGCCGACGCGGACGACCCGTGGGGCCTGGTCGCGCGGCTGATGGACTGGGCCGCGCCGGGCAGCTGTCTGATCCTGTCCCATGTCACCGGCGACTTCACCGAGAACCCGTACCGGGACTGGTCCGGCTTCACCACCCCCGTCTCGTCCGCGGCCCGCGACCGGGCGGGGATCCAGGAGTTCTTCGCCGGGCTCGACCTCCTGGAGCCGGGCCTGGTGCAACTGCCCCTGTGGCGGCCGGGCATCGGGGCCGAGCACGACCCGTCCCGCGTCTGGGCGTACGGCGGAGTCGCCCGCAAGGCATAGTGCGGCCCGGGGACCGCTCGACCAGGGAAAACATTTGGCACCGAGCCCCGGTTGTGGCAGCGTTCCCGGCCGTGACCGACACCAACACTCACACCGACACCAACACTCACACCGACGCCGGCACTGACGCCGGCACCGGCAGCGGCGCGGGCACCGACGGCATCCGGATCACCCGGCTCGCCGACCGTCCCTCGCTGACCGACCGCGTCTACGAGATCTCCGAGGCCTGGCCCACCTTCATCGCCCACGACCTGGTCGCCAACGCCCTGATGTCCCGGGTGGTGGAGGAGTTCCCCGAGTACTGCGTGGTGGCCACCGACGGCGACCGGGTCGTCGCGCGGGGGTTCGCCGTCCCCTTCAACGCCGAGCTCGACGGCCGCGAGGAGATGCCGGACCAGGGCTGGGACCGCGTGCTGGCCTGGGCGTTCCGCGACCGCCGCGGCGGGCATCCGACCACGGCGGCCAGCGCCCTGGAAATCACCGTGGACAGCGACTACCTCGGCCGCGGTCTGTCCTACCGCATGCTGGAGGCCCTGTGCGACGCGGTCGCACACCAGGGCCACGACGCGCTCCTCGCCCCCGTGCGCCCCACGGCGAAGCACCGGGAGCCGCACGTCCTCATGGCCGACTACCTCGCCCGGCGGCGCGACGACGGGCTGCCCAGCGACCCCTGGGTACGGGTGCACGTCAAGGCCGGCGGCACCGTCGAGAAGATCGCTCCGGCGTCGATGACGGTCAGCGCGTCCCTGGCGCAGTGGCGGCTCTGGACCGGCCTGCCCTTCGACCGCGACGGCGAGGTCGAGGTGGACGGCGCCCTGGTGCCGGTGCGCTGCGACACCGCCCATGACCACGCGGTCTACGTCGAACCCAACGTGTGGATCCGCCACCGCCTGCGCCCGCGCTCCGCCTGAGGGTCCGGGGCACGCCCGGGAGGGTTCGGCGGGCCGCGCGGCTCAGCGCGGCCCGGGCCCGATGTCCAGGGTCATACAGGCGGGGAAGAGCCCGCTCCAGGTGTGCCCGCGCCAGCTCTCGTAGGTGCCCGGCTGCTTCCACACCGGCAGGGCCTGGTCCAGGTGTGTCCGGCCCTCGGGAAACCTGCCCTGCTCCATGTACGTGATCCCCATCTCGTACAGGGCGAACCCCTCGTGGTGGATGTTGCCGGCCCGCCGGGCGCCCTCCAGGCTCTCCTTGAAGCAGGTCAGGGCCTCCTCCGGCCGGCCGAGACCGCGGTGGGCCCGGCCCAGGTTGCCCAGGCCGATCACCTCGGCCGCCAGGTCGCCGGTCTTCCGGGCCAGGGCGAGCTGGCCCTGCTGCACCTCGATGGCCTCCTCGTGGAGCCCCAGCTCGCACAGCGCGTCGGCGAGGTTGCACAGGGACCGCAGCTCGCCCTCGTGGTGGCCCAGCTCGCGCCAGATCTCCAGTGCGTCCTCCAGGCACGCCCGCACCTCCCCGTACGCGCGCCGCAGCCAGTGCGCGCCCGCGAGGTGGTCGAGGCCCCACGCCTCGCTCTCCAGGTCGCCGAGGCGGCGGGCGGCCTGGATGGCCAGCTCGTTGACCGTCTGGAGGTCCTGGGCGTGGGCCCGCGGATAGAGGAACCACTGCAAGGACTGGGCCAGCCGAACGCCGAGGCGCGCGACCGGCTCCGGCCCGTCCACGGCGTAGGCGACGGCGGCCAGCAGATTGCGCAGCTCCGCCTTCAGCCAGGCCTCCGCCTCCGCGCCGTCGGAGAGCGGGACCGCGGCACCCTCGACGGGGTGCCGGGGCCAGGGGCGGAGCGGATCGAGCAGGGTGACCGCCTGCTGCGCGGTGGCCAGGTAGCAGGACAGCCCGCGCGCCACCGCCGCCGACCGCTCGGCCTCGGAGTCCTCCTGCTCCGCCCGCTCGGACGCGAACAGTCTGAGCAGGTCGTGCATGTGGTAGCGGATCGAGTCCGGGCTCTCCAGGAGCTGTGCGTCGACCAGCCGCTCCAGGGCGCTCTCGGTCCGGCCGGGGGTGAGGCCCAGCAGGGCGGTGGCCACCGGCAGGCTCACATCCGGCCCGGGCAGGGCGCTGAGCAGTCGGAACGCGCGCGCCGCGTCCTGGTCGTCGGAGCGCCGGCCCTCGCGGAAGCCGTCGTAGCTGACCTGGAAGCTGGTACGGACGGCCAGGTCGCCGAAGCTCAGCTCGTCCAGCCGCCCGCGCGCGTCGGTCAGCTTGGTCACCAGGGAGCGCAGGGAGCGGCCGGGGCGGGCGGCCAGCCGGGCCCCGGCGATCCGCAGGGCCAGCGGCAGGCCGCCGCACAGCCGGGTGATGGCCTCGGCCTCCTCCGGCTCGGCCCGGACCCGCTCCGCGCCGACGATCCGCTCCAGCAGTGCGACGGCCTGGTCGCGGGGGAGGACGTCCAGGTGCAGATGGGTGGCGCCCTCCAGCGTGGTGAGCATCTCGCGGCTGGTGACCAGCGCGCTGCAGCCGGGTCCGGCCGGCAGCAGCGGGCGGACCTGCTCCACGGAGGCGGCGTTGTCCAGGATCACCAGCAGCCGCCGGCCCGCCGCCAGGGAGCGGAACTGGGCGGACGCCTCGTCGGTGTCGCCGGGGACCTGGGAGCCGTCCACCCCGAGGGCGCGCAGGAACCGGCCGAGCACCTCGCCGGGGTCGAGGGCCGTGAGCCCGGCCGTCGCGCCGTGCAGATCGACGTAGAGCTGGCCGTCGGGGAACCGGTCGGCGAGCTGGTGGGCGGCGTGGATGGCCAGGCTCGACTTGCCGACCCCGCCGGTGCCGTCGATGGCCGCGATCACCACCGGACGCCCGCTCGCGCCCCCTGCGCCGCCGTCGGCCCCGTCGGCTCCCTCGGCCCCGTGCCGGTCCTGCTCCTCGAGCAGGGTCCGTATCACCGCGACCTCGCCGTGCCGCCCGGTGAAGGCGGGGCTGGCGGGCGGAAGCTGCCGGGGGCCCCGGGAGGCGGCCCGGCGAGCGGGCGCGGGTCGCTCCTCGCGGCGCTCCGGCGACGGCATCAGGGCCTCGTCGCCGGCCAGGATCCGCTGGTGGAGCCGCTGAAGCGCCGGGGTCGGCTCCACGCCGAGCTCCTCGGCCAGCGAGCGGCGCAGCGCGCGGTACGCGGCCAGGGCGTCGGCCTGCCGTCCGGACCGGTACAGCGCCAGCATCTGCCGGCCGCGCAGGTCCTCCCGGAAGGGGTGCTCGGCCGTCAGCGTCTCCAGCTCGCCGAGCACCGAGGCGTGGCGGCCGCACCGCAGATCGGCCTCGACCCGGGCGTCCACGGCCTGCAGGCGCAACTCCGTGAGCCGGGCGGTCTCCGCCTGTACGGAGGGGGCCGGGGGCACGTCCTGGAACGGGGCGCCGCGCCACAGCCGCAGCGCCTCGCGCAGCCGCTCGGCGGCGGCCTCCGGGCCGTCCCGGTCCAGCCCGCGCCGCCCCTCCTCGACCAGCTGCTCGAACCGGTGCGCGTCGAAGTCGGCGGCGTCCACGGCGAGTCGGTAGCCGTGGGCCTTGTAGCCCTGCTTGTCGGTGATCAGGACCTCGCCCGACTCGTCACCCAGGGTCTGCCGCAGCCGCGAGACATAGGTCTGGAGCAACTTCCCGGCGCTGCGCGGCTGTCCCTCCTCGCCCCACAGTTCGTCCAGGAGCCGCTCGGTGGGCACGGTCCGGTTGGCGTGGCACAGCAACACCGCGAGCAGCATGCGCCACTTGGCGGGGCCGAGGGAGATCCATCGGTCGCCGCCGCGCACTTCCAGCGCTCCCAGGACCCGATACCGCACCCGTTACCTCCGAGGCCCCCGGACCGAGCCCGGCCCCTGTCTCGTCCGTCTCTTCCGGCTGGTCTGTCTTCCGGCCGGTGTGTGTCCCGTCCGGCCGGTGTGTTCTGACACGTCAACTCACCGCTGTTGAAACGGTTATACCTTCCCGCGGGCCGTTCCCGTGCATCATTCACCGGTCGCGAAGGCCCCTCGTCGGCCCTGAGCGGTGAGGTTGGCCGAAACCGACTGCGGGTGCGTCAGGACGCGGTGGCGGACACCCAGTGCGCGGGGTGGCTCAGGGCCCGGGGCAGTTCGGTGGTGGCGTCCCCCTTGGCCGCGTCGAGCTGGGCCTGGGTGAGGAAGATCGCTCCCGTGAGGTCGGCGCCGGTCAGATCCGCGTCGCGGAAGTCCACCCCGATCAGATCGGCCTCCCGCAGGTCCGCGCCGCTCAGGTCGGCCGCGATCAGACGGGCGCCGCGCAGGTTGGCGCCGCGCAGGTCGGCCCCCTTGAGGCGGGCGCCGATGAGGTCGGCGCCCCGGTGGTTCTTCTTGCGGCCGGGGACCTTGGCCCGCACCAGCTCGCCGGCGCGCAGCAGCAGGACGTTCACCTCCTGGCGGAGCGCCGCCACGTCCAGCCGGGCCAGGGATTCGGCGCTGCCGCGCGTGTGGCGTTCCAGGTTCTCCCGGGCGAGGCGGAGGTCGGCGTGGATCGGGCGGGCCGGGCGCAGGGTCAGCGCCTCGGCCACGTACCACAGCAGTTCGTGCAGCGCCCGCATGACGGGGAACACCTCGAACATCCGCGGTGCGGTGTCGGGGGCCTGCCGCCAGTCCCGGCCGCCGAAGGTGACCTGGGAGACCTTCTGGCCCGCCCCGAAGCAGTCGAAGACCGTGCAGCCGGAGAAGCCCCGCTCGCGCAGCCGGGTGTGGATGCCGCAGCGGAAGTCGGCCTGGAGGTTCGCACACGGCCGCCCGGCCGGCTTGTCGACCGCGAAGTCGGCGGAGCGGGCGAAGGGCAGGGCGACGCAGCACAGTCCGAAGCAGTTCGCGCAGTCGGCCCGCAGGTCGGGCCGGTCGGGGCCGGTCGCGGGGGTGCCGGCCGACGGGGTTTCGCGCTTCCGGGACAACGTGCCTGGTCTCCTGCCGTGAGATGAGCGCCGCTCGCCGCGTGCTCGGGACGGGTGTCCATTCTCCCTCAGGTCCCCGGCGCCCCGGCGCTCGGGCCGGGCCCGGCCCGACCTCGGGGGGCACCCCCTTGTACGCGCTGTGCCGCACCCCTTAAGTTACTGACAGGTAGGGCTGTCGGGGAGGCGGTGGGTTTTCCGGGCCGTGCCCCGTCGTCACGCCTGTCCCCGCCCAGCTCGAAGGAGCCGCCATGCCCACGCTCGACCGCCACGACAACGTCTTCGTCCTCGATCTCGGAGACGGCGAGAACCGCTTCCACCCCGACTGGCTCGCCTCGGTGGACGCCGCCCTGGAGGAGGTGGAGAAGGCCGAGGGCCCCCGCGCCCTGGTGACGGCGGCGACGGGGAAGTTCTACTCCAACGGCCTGGATCTGGACTGGCTGTTCGCCCACTCCGACCGGCACCGGGACTACGTGGTCTCGGTCCATGAGCTCTTCGCGCGGCTGCTGTCCCTCCCGGCGATCACCGTGGCCGCGCTGCAGGGGCACACCTTCGCCGCCGGCGCCATGTTCTCCCTCGCCCACGACTTCCGGGTGATGCGCGCCGACCGGGGCTACTGGTGTCTGCCCGAAGCGGACATCAACATTCCCTTCACGCCCGGCATGAGCGCCCTCATCCAGGCCCGGCTGACCCCGCGGACCGCCCATGAGGCCATGCTCACCGCCCGCCGCTACGGCGGTACGGAGGCCGAGGCCGCCGGCGTCGTCGACCGCGCGGTCGACGAGGAGTCCGTACGCGCCACCGCCGTGGAGATCGCCCAGGCACAGGTGAACAAGGCCGGAGACACCCTCGGCACCATCAAGGCGAGGATGTACGCCCCGGTCCTGGCCACCCTGCGCGACACGGCCAACCCCCTCGGCTGACGACGCGTGCGGCGCCCGGGGCGTCGGAGGATTCCTCAGGGGAGGGGGCGGGAAGCCGGCCGCGACGTCAGCAGGGCCGAGGTGGGCAGGCCGGGGGAGGAGTGGTTGCGGGCGGGTTCCGCCGGGTCGGCCCCCGCGCGGTGCAGCGAGGCCGCGACCTCCCGGGCCAGGTCCGTGCGCTCGCGGTCCGCGGCGTGCCGTAGGACGCCCTCGGCGACGGCCGCCGCCCGGTGCTGGCCGAAGCTCTGCCCGTGCCGGCCGGGCCGGGCATCGCGCGGCTCCCAGGCCACCGCGACCCCCGGAAGCAGCCGCCGCGTGAAGACGGAGGTGTCCGCGCCCACCCCCGGCAGTCGGCGCACGGCCGCCGCCAGCGGGAACACCGCGTCCGCGCGGTCCGCGTCGAGATAGACCACGAGGGCGTCGCGGCGCGGATACGCCCACGGACGCGAGAGAACCTTGGCGCGGTACGGCACGGACCGGGCGGTCAGCTCCGCCAGCAGGACGCCCCACACCCGCGGCGCGGCGTCCGCGTACCGCAGATGGACGTACATCCGCAGCAGCTCGCGGCCCGCACCGTCCGCGGGGCGCCCGTCCGCCCCGTCCACCAGCCAGAAACCCGGTGACAGGGCCGGCCGTACGGCGGGCAGTTCCACGACCACCCGCGCGCCCGCGCCCGGCGGCCCGCCACCCGGGCCCCCGCGCACCGCGTCCGGCGGCAGGCTCACCCGAACCCGCCCCAGCTCCGCGGTGAGCACCCCGCCGCCGGGCGCCGGCGGGGTGCGCACCACGGCCTCGGCCGGCGTGTGCGCGTGCGGTGTCGCCCCGATCAGCCGCGCCTCGAAGGGGTGGTCGCGGCGCGGCGGGAGGGCGGGCGCGTCCGGCTCGCGCGCCGTTCCCGCGTGCCACCGCTCGTACAGCGCGGCGGCCAGGGCCTGCCGTACCTCCCGCACCGTGTCGCCGGGGACGCGGAGCCCCTCCAGCCGGATGTCGGGCGTGCCGTCCGCCCGGGTGTCGCACAGCCGCAGGTGGGTCAGCGCGGCCCGCAGGGCGGGGGACAGCGGGCCGTGTCCGGCCGGCTCGGCGGTGCCGGTCACGCGTCCCCCAGCCCGAGCACGTCGACGAACCGGCCGGGGGCGAGCAGCGCGCTGCGGCCCACGCCCGCGGTCCCCCGCTGGACGGCGGTCAGCCGCGCGCTGTGCGCGGCGGCGGCGAGCACCCGGTCGAACAGGTGCCACCCGGCGTAGGCCACCGCCCGCTCCGCGAGGCCCGGGTCGGCCACCGGCCGGGCCTCGCGGTACCCCTGCCAGAACGCGGCGATCAGCGGCCGTACGCCGTCGAGCCGGCCGGCGCCGGCACGCACCAGGGACGCGTGGGTGCCGCCGTCGGCGCCTTCCGGGTCCCCGGGGGCGTCGGGCTCGAACTCGGTGAACATCAGCGTGGCCGCGCGGAACAGCCACTGTCCGACGAAGCCGCCGACATCGCGGGCCGGGTCGGCGAGGCGGAACTCCTCCCAGTCACACAGGTGCAGTTCGTCGCCGCGCAGCAGGAACTGATCCAGCCTCAGATCGCCGTGTGCGGGCACCGGCCCGGCGGCGGCCGAGCGCTCGCCGAGCGCCCGCAGCGCCGCCCGGAGGCCCTCGTCGTGCTGCAGCAGCGCCCAGAAACCGAGTTCGCCCCCGCTGCTGCGGGCGTACTCCGCCACGGTCAGGGCGGACAGCCGGGAGGCCAGTCCCCCTGTCCCTCGGGCTGCCGCGCGGGGGACCCCGCCGGGGTGGAAGCCGTGCAGCTCTCCCACCGCCCGTCCGGCGCGGCGCGCCAGGCCGGTGTCGAACGCGCCCCGCTCGGCCAGGACCGCCCCGGACACCGCCCCCTCCAGGAGGGCGTAGACCAGGACCAGGGCCTCGCGGTCCCCGCCGAGGAAGGCCGGGGCGCTCCAGCCGAGCGGGCCGGCCGCGGCCCGCGCCACCTGGAAGGCGTACGCCCGGTCGAAGCGCGCCGCCGCGTCGGGCGCCCCCCGGTCCAGTCGCTTGACGAACACCCGGCGGCCGTCCTCGGTGCGGCCGGCCCAGTTGTCATTGCGTCCCGGGTGGCCGACGAGCCCGTCGGGCACCAGAGGCCGGAGGCCGAGTCGCGTCAGCGCGAGGCCGACCTCGGGGGCCTCGGTGAGCGGCACCGGGGCGAGATCGTGCCGTGGTGCGGCCGGTGCGCCGTGCACGTCCGCCGGAATCGTCGCTGTCATGCCCGGAACGCTAGGCAGGGGCGGGACCGGACGGAAAGTGACAGGACTTGGCCTGGCAGGCGCCCGTCGGGAGCCACCGGCCCGGCCCCCCGGGGGGCAAGGTTCTGCCGGTTTCGCGCGGTGGCGGGGCGCTCCCGCCCCTCGCCGCCGCGCCGACCGCCGCCGGCGCCCCGGGGTTGGGCCAGTTTCCTGCGGGTGTCCGTGCCGGGCGACGGCTGCTGGGATCGAGGCACGGACGGGGAGGCGGGGCCGGGGCGGATCGCGACCGGCCCCCGCGCACCCGACACCGACCCCGACACACGACACGCGACACGAGGAGACAGCAGCCATGAGCGCCATCGACCTGATGGGCGGTTACGCCGCCTACACCACGCCCGACGCGGCCGTCGCGGAGCTCGCCACCACCGGCAACGCGGCGGACCAGTCCACCATCACCATCGTCACCACCACGCTCTCGCTGATCACCACCATCACCGCCGGCGACGCGCCGGTGTGAGCGGCGGGGGCCTGACGGCCTGTCGAAACGAGCCCGTCATGACCCCGTAGCCCCGAACGGGCCCCGTCGACGCCCCCGTCGGCGGGGCCCGCCCGTGGTGTCACGCGGGGGATCGGCTCCGGCTGCGGCTCCGGTGCCGGCTCGGGGGCCTGCCGCCTCGGGCGCCCACTCGGGTGTCAGCGCCGGTCGGGGCGGCGCCCCGCACCCTTCTCCGCCTCCGCCTCCGCTTCCGCCGCGGCCCGCGCCTCGCGCCGGGCGATCGCCTCGATGACATCGCGGATCCTGCCCAGCCCCTCCGGGGAGAGGTTCACCGCGCGCAGCGCCGCGTCCCGGACGCCCGCGTCGCGCAGCGCGCCGAGCAGCTCCAGTTCGCGGGCGATCTCCGTGCCCTGCTCGTCGTCGAAGAAGTAGGCCGGAGGGACCTGGAAGAACCGCGCCAGCGCCTCCAGATGGCGCTTGGTCGGGTTGTCCCGCCGCCCGGTGCGCAGTTGCCACAGATAGGTGGCCGAGAAGGTCTCACCGGTGGCCTCGCGGCAGGCCCGGGCCACTTCCTCGTGGCTGTACTGCTGGCGGTCGGGTCTGCGCACGATCTCGAAGAGAGCGTCGATCCTGTCGGCCAGCGCCGACCGCGTGGGCTCCTCCCCTGTCACGGCGCACCTCTCCCGTCGCTCGTCGGCGCCCGCCGCGGCTGTCCGGCGGATATCAGCACACATGGGTCTTCAACCCGTCGCCGATTCATTCTAGTTGACAGGTCGTCGAGCTGCTGTGCAGGATTTTCCTCACCATATTCATCTCAGCTCATATCCCTCGGGGGGCGGCCGTGACCGATCCGCACGACCGCGAGATTTTCGGACGGGACCGTGAGGTCTCCGAGCTGCTGGCGCTCCTGACCGACACCCGCACGCCCGGCGTGGTGCTCTCCGGCGGGCCGGGTATCGGCAAGGCACGGCTGGCCCGAGCGGTCGCGTCCGCGTACGCGGCGGCGCGTGGCGCCGAGACGATCGCCTTCGACCCCACCGCCCACGAGAACCCGGGCGCGGAGCTCCGCCGCCTCCTCGAACGCCCCGGGCGCGCCGGGGCCGGCCCGCTCCTCGTCGCCGAGGGCCTGGCCCCGGCGCACCTCCAGGGGCTGCCGGCCGCCGTGGCGCGCGACGGCGCCCGGCTGATCATCACCACCCGCGAGCCCCTGGCCGCCGTGGGCGCCGAGGGGTTCGCCGGGCGCGTGGTCGGGCCGCTGCCCGTCCCGCTCGACTGCTCGGCGCTCGACCTCGACGGCCTGTGCCGCATCCCGTCCGTGCGGCTGTACGTGGCCTCCGTACGCGCGCTGAACCCCGCCTTCCGCGTCCGGCACCACAACCAGGAGGCGGTCGCCCGCACCTGCGCGGAACTGCGGGGCGTCCCCGGCGCGCTGGTCCTGGCGGCGCGGATCGCCGCTCTGGAGGGCCCCGAAGTGCTCTGGGCCGCGCTGGAGGGTCGCTTCGACCCCGGGCCGGCAGGCCCGGCGGGGGCCGGGGGCGACAGCGGGAGCCTGGCGCGGCTGCTCGACGCGTACGGCGGCCCCGCGCCCGCCCCGGCCCACCCCGTGGAAAGATCCGCACCGGCGGGGACCGGCCCCCACCCGGGCGACACCGAACGCCGACTGCTCGCCTGCTCCCGGCTCTTCAGCGGCGGGGCCGGGCCCGAGGCGCTGCGCCGGATCGCGGGCGTCCCCCTCAACGCCTTCCCGCGGGCGCTGGAGAACCTGCTCGGCCGCCATCTGCTGGCCGTGTCCGCCCTCCCCTCCGGCCGCCTGGACGGTTTCACCCGGACCCGGCTGCACCTGCCGTTCCAGTTGTCCGCCGCCGGGCCGGGCCCCGCGCCGCGCGGCGACGACCTCCGGCTCGCCCACGCCCGCTACTACGCCGAGCTGGCGCGCAGCGCGGCGCGCCGCATCGCCGAGGGCGACCAGCAGACGGGGATCGCGGCTTTCCGGAGCGAGGAGCGCAACATCCGCTGCGCCCTGGACACCCTGATCGACGTCGGCTCGGCCGACGAGGCGATCGCGCTCGTCGACCACGCGCGCGCCTACTGGTGCGCCTCGGGCACCCCGTTCACCTGGGCCGAGCGGCTGACCGCCCTGCCGGCGGCGCCGGCCGCCGCGCCCTGGCGGATCCGGCTCGACCTGTTGCTGGCCGAGGCGGCGATCCGGGCCGGGGAGCCGGAGGCGGCCCTCGCGCTCCTCGCCCAGACGGACGCCGACCGGGCCGGCGCGGACGGGACACCCGGGGCCGCCCTGCTCGCGGCCAGGTCGCTGCACCTCAGGGGCATCGCCGAGGCTCCGTACCGGCCGCGCGAGGCGCTGACCGCCCTGCACGCGGCGGTCGCGGCCCACCGGTCGTACGCCGGCGACGGACAGGCCACCCACCGCGTCGTGCTGGACGCCTCGCTCGCGGAGTTCCTCCACGGCGGCCTGACGAAGGCCACGGCCCTGGCGGTGGAGGCCCTGTCGGGCGCCACCCGGCGCCGGGACGCGCTGGTCTCCGGGACCGCCCTGCTCCAGCTCGGCGTCTTCGCCGCCGCCCGTGGCCGGGCGGCCGAGGCCGACGGCTGCTTCGACCGGGCCGTGGCCGGGCTGCGCACCCTCGGCACCCCCGCCGTGCTCGGCGCCCTGGTGTCGGTGCTGGGCACTCCCCTGCTGCCCGGGACCGCCGCCCGCGCCGCCGAGGTGGTCCGGTGCCTGGGCGGCTGCCACGCCGCGCGCGGCCCGGGCGGGCTGCTCGACGAGCCCGCGCACCCGGACTTCACCATGGGGCGGCTGGAGGGCCACATGCGGCGGTATCTGGGCGAACGGGCCTTCTTCGCGGCCCTGTCGGAGGGGGCCGGGACGCCGCTGCCCGACCTGGTCAAGCAGTTCGCGTCCCGGCACGGCCCCATGCGGCCGGACGGGGCCCCCGGCCCGGGCGCGGCCCTCGACGCCACGCCGGGCCGGAGCGCGCCCGCGGCCCCCGGGCGGGGACGTGGCCCCCGGGAGGCCGGCGCCCCTGAGCCCCGCCCGGCCGCCCCCCGGCCGTGCGCGGGGCCGGCCGCGGACCCGCCGCCGGCCCCCGGCCGGGGCGCCCCCCTGCCCGGCGACCCGCTCACTCCCCGTCAGTCCCAGGTCTCCGCCCTGATCACCCTGGGGCTGAGCAACAAGCAGATCGCCCGCCGGCTGCAGATCTCCGAGTGGACGGTGGTGAACCACATCAGGGAGACCATGCGGAAGCTGGGCTGCTCCTCACGGGTCGAGATCGCCAACTGGGTGCACCACACCTCCGACGCCTCCGCCTTCAGTCCTTCCGTCCCGGCGCCGACGCCGGTGCCCGCTCCCGCCCCGGGGTGAACGGTGGCCCGGCGGTGGCCCGGGCGCGTGTGGCCCGCCGCTCCGCCGCCGCGTCCCCCGCGGACCGGGCGAACGCCTCCGCCACCCGCACCAGCCAGGCCGCCTCCGCGTCGACGCTGCCCCGCACCGGCCGGACGGCGGGGCGGGGGCCGGTGCCGACCGGGTCCCGGGTCGGGGCGTCGGGCCGTACGCCACCCCTGGCCGCGTCGAGCGCCGCCGCGACGGCGGCGGCCTCCGCCTCGGCGCCCTCGCCGTCCCCGGCCCGGCCCACCGCGAGGGTGCCGCACTGCGGGACGTACGGGCGCAGCGCCAGGTAGCCGTCGCGGATCTCGATCACCCTGCGGTACAGCGCGAACTCCGCGCTGCGCGGCGGCAGCCACGTCGGCCGGCGCGTCCGCGCCCGCAGGGCGATCCCGGGCACGGCGGTGTGGAGCGCAGACCAGAGCGGTTCCAGGGCGCGGTAGCTGCGGTAGGCGCGCAGCCAGCGGGCCGGCGTCGTCAGGGCGCCGCCCCACCGGGCGGCGGTCGCGCCCAGGCCGGCCAGCACCAGGCAGGCGCCGCCCAGCGCCAGCGCGACCGGGTCCTGGCCCGCGCCCTGACGGCCGGTGCGGGCCATGTTCGCGACGCCCGCCAGGCCCCACACCGCCCACAACCCGCCCAGACACGCGCTCGCGGTGACCAGCCGCAGACCGGTGCGGAACGGGCCCGGGCCCGAGCGCCGGACCTGGGCGTGCACCGGGAGCGCGAACAGGGCCAGGCTCCACAGGCTGTACAGCGTGAACAGCACGTCGAAGGCGACCAGGGCGGCCCTGCCCGCCGTCCCGGGGACGGTGATCGCGCCTTCCTCCACGGTCGCGCGCGAGACGAGGAAGCACGCGGTGGCCGCCGCGCACACGGCCACCGTGACCCACGGGTGCCACCGCGCCGGGAGGCGCCGTGAGTCGGGCAGGCCGAGCTCCGCCGCCGCCAGGGCCAGAGCGCACAGTGCGGCCATCTCCAGTTGGCGGCCGAGGAGGTGCGGCCAGGCCGTGGCCGCGGTGGGCAGCACACGGGCGGCCGCCGCCGCCGTCGCCGGGGCGAGGACCGCCATCGCGGCCCCCATGCACAGCCCGAACAGACACAGCGGGCGGCTGCCCGGGGGGAAGCGGCGGCCGCGCGCCGGCCGCAGTTGGTACCAGCCCACCGCCATCGCCGCCGCGGCGGGCAGGTAGGCCAGGAGGTCACCCACGGCCGGGTGCGCGGTCCGGCGCCTGAGCCCCGGCCGGTCCGCGCGGTGGGTGCGTACCGCCCGGCCTCGCGCCGACGAGCGGGCCGAGCCGGGCCTGGCCGGGGCTGGGCGTGCCCGGACCCCGGTCGTTGCGCAGCGCCCGCTGCCGGATCAGGGAGGCCAGGTACTCGGCTTCCCGCTCCTGCGGCTGGGTGTACACGGTCCTGCCGAGCACCCGGCGCACCAGGGAGGCCGTCAGATGGGGTGTCAGCAGGCCCACGGCGGCCGGGTCGGCCGTGCCCTCGTGGCCCCACAGCAGGTGGGCGGCCTCGTGCAGCACGATGTGCTGCCGGTGGAGGTCGGTGGTGTCCGCCGCGTAGCAGATGTAGTCGGCCCGGTCGGTGGTCGCGAGCAGGCCGCACGGCAGGGAGCCGCGCACGGTGACCGGCAGCAGCTCGATCGGGCGTCCGCGCCGCTCGGCCAGCAGGGCCACGAACGCGGCCGGGTCGAATGGGCTCGGCAGGTCGAGACCGTCGATGAGCCGGCGGCTGCGCCACCATAATCGCGCGCGGTTCACCGGCCGCCCGCCAGCCCGCGCATAAGCCGCCCCCTTCAACCGCCCCGCGTTCGCCCGGCATGGGCGACTGTACCGGCATCCGGGGAATCCACAAGCGCGAGAAGCGGCCTCACTCCTGGCCGAGCCACAGGTCCGGGCCGAAGACCTCGTAGTGGATCGCGGCGGCGGGCCCCCTGGCGGGGGCGCGGGTCAGTCGGGGCGGCGGCCGGTCAATCCGACCAGCACCGGGCCGGTGGGCGCGGTCACCAGGTCCGCCACGGTCAGCGGGTCGAGCGCGCGATGGAACGCCTCCTGCGCCTCGCGCAGCGCCCCGCGGAGCCGGCAGGCCCCGCGCAGCGGGCAGGGCGTGTCACCCTCGCAGGTGACCACCTCGTCCTCCCCCTCCAGCTCGCGCACCAGCCAGCCGACCGAGGCGGTGCGCCCGAGGCCGGTCAGCTCCAGTCCTCCGCCGCGCCCCCGCCTGGCCTCCACCACGCCGAGGTGCTGCAGCCGGGTGATCACCTTGGCCATGTGCGCGTACGGCACGTTGACCGCCTCGGCCACCTCGCGCGTGGTCAGCGGGGTGCCCCCCTCGAAGACCGCGAGCCGCATCACGGCTCGCAGTGCCAGATCCGTGAACTTGGTCAGTCGCACAACACGACGTTATTAAATCAGCATGCTAAATTCCAGTTATCGGCGGGCGGGGCTGGTGTGGTATGCGTCTCAGGCATCCGGCCGCCCGTGGCCGTGAGGATGCGCAGGGGTTCGTACGGAGGGAAAGAGATGCCGCCGGTTTCTGGTGTGCTGGGGAGGGTCTCCGAGCTGCTGCGCGAGGCGGCGGCCGACCGGGGCGGGGCGCTGTGGCGGCTCGACGCCGAGGGGCGCCAGCTGGACTCCAATGTGATCCGGCTGCCCGCCGGGGCCGGGGTCGACGTCCATGTGGAGCCCGACCTCGACGTGGTGCTGTTCGTGGCCGAGGGCGGCGGATGGCTCGAGACGGCGGACGGGCGCCAGGAGCTGACCCCCGGCTGTGTGGTCTGGCTGCCGCGCGGCAGCCGCCGCGCCCTGTCCGCCGGCCCCGGCGGCCTGGCTTACCTCACGGTGCACCGCCGCCGCCCCGGCCTGGCCATCCGCGCCGCCGCCCCGCAGGGCGGCGAACCGGCCTGCCTGCTCCATCGGGTCTGCGCGGAGTGCGGGCGCCTCGCCCAGGAGTCCGACGCCCGCTACTGCGCCCGCTGCGGCGCCGGCCTGCCCTCGGACTGACACCCCGCCGGCTTGCGCGACGGCGACGGCGACGGCGGCACCGGCCGGTTCACCGGGCCCGCGCCCAGAGCCCCGAGCCCAGAGCCCCGAGCCCAGAGCCCCGAGCCCCGAGCCCAGAGCCCCGAGCCCAGAGCCCCGAGCCCCGAGCCCAGAGCCCCGAGCCCCGGGCGCCGGGGGCGCCCGCGCGTGCGACGGGGCGCCCGCGCGGGCGACCGGCGCGCGGGGCAGGGGGCGGGGCCCGGAGCCCCTCGCCGCCCGCCCGCGCGCCGTCCCGCGGAACTCCGCGCGGCGGCGTACCCACTTCCCCCGCCCTGTACCACCTTGTGTATCGGCGCTCCCTTTTTCTTCCCGACGCCGCGGCGTAGCTTGGCAATTCCACAAACCGTTGAAGCGTGATGCGACGGTTCTCCCGGCCGGCCGAGGCAAGGACTCGCGGCCGACTCCAGCGCATGGGATGCATGGAAATGACTCAGCTCAGCTCCGGCGGGCCGTCGTGAGCCGGCCCGACGGCTCCGGCGAAGGCCGCGAAAGCCCCAGGGACGCCGTGGTGACCGGCCTGGGCTTCTGTCTGCCGGGCGAGGGCGGCCCCTCCTTCACCGCGGGCCAGGTATGGAACGTCGCCTCCCGGGGCGGCTGTTGCCTCGGCCGGGACGGGACGTACTACGGCTCGGTCGACCTGACCGACGAGATGTTCGCCGAGCGCGTCCCCGGCATCCCCGAGTTCTTCTCCCGCCAGTTCACCGACGCCCACCGATTCGGGCTGGTGTCGCTGGTGGAGGCGTGCGCGGACGGCGAACTGGACATCGAGGCGGGGGATCTGCGGGACGCGGCGCTGCTCGTCGGGCGCGGCGGCATCGACAGCAACGTCAACAGCTATCTGGCCGCCTCCCGCGCCGACCCCGAGCACACCGGGCCGCTGGACGCGCTGGAACTGTTCATCGCGGTGGGCCAGTCCGCCATCCCCTCCGATGTCGCCCTCGTGCAGGGGACGCTGACCCGCACCACCGGACCGTGCTTCACGGTGGCCTGCGGCTGCGCCTCCGCGGGCGTGCAGATCGGCCACGCGCAGCGCCTGATCGCGGCGGGCGAGATCGACCTCGCCGCGGTGACCGGCGTCGACGTGTTCGACAGCGAGGTGGTCGGGAGGGCGGAGCGCCTGCTGGAGAGCGCGCGGCGCGCCTACGCGGCCAAGGGCGGCGAACCCGGCGCGCTGGGTCCCACCCCCTCGTCCGGGTCCCTGATGCGGCCGTACGACCGGCGCTCGGACTGCATCAACTACGGCGAGGGCGCGGCGACCGTCATCGTGGAGAGCCGCGAGCACGCCCAGCGGCGCGGCGCGCACATCTATGGCCAGGTGCTCGCCACCGCCCTCACCCGCGACGGGCTGGCGAACCCCCTGGGCGCCGACGACAGCGGCGCCCAGCTGGTGAACGCCGTGCGCCGGTGCCTGGGGGAGCGGTGGCGGATCGAGCAGGTGCCGTACATCCACAGCTGCGGCGACGGGGACCCGGCCGTGACCGCGGTCGAGGCCAACGCCGTCCGGACCCTGTACGGGGCCACGGCCGGCCCGGTGCTGGTCACCTCCCAGGACGCGTGCTTCGGCCACCACGGGGCCCCGGCCGGCTGCCTGGGCGTCGGCCTGACGCTGATGATGATGGAACAGGGCGCGGTGTGCCCCACCGCGAACTGCGAACAGCCCATGGAGGGCCTCCCCTTCGACCCGGTGCCCGGGACGCGCGCCCGGCCGCTCCACTTCGACCACGCGCTGTGCTTCAGCTACCAGACCGGTGGTGTCAAGCACGCCATGCTGCTCGGCGGCCCGGGCGTCACCTAGTGCCGGTGCCCGCGCGGAACCACCCCCACGGCCGACCCGGCCGTCGCACCATCCTCGGAGATCCCGATGAGCCAGCACACACGCATATCCCGTCGCCCTCCCGGCCGTATCGCGGTGATCGGCGCGGGCTGCCGGTTCCCCGGGGACGTCGACTCGCCCGCCGCCCTGTGGCGGCTGCTGACCGAGGGGCGGGAGGCGCTCGGGGACCCGCCGGCCGAGCGGGCGCGGCTGTGGACGCCGGACGGCGCCCGGCCCCCTGCCGCCCAGGGGCCGGCGGACGGCACCGCGGTGCCCGTGCGCGGCGGCTACCTGCGCGATGTCTCCGGCTTCGACGCCGACTTCTTCGGCGTCTCCGGCCGCGAGGCGGACATCCTCGACCCCCAGCACCGACTGCTGCTGGAGGTGGCCTGGGAGGCCCTGGAACACGCCGGGACGCCACCGGAGCGGCTGGCCGGCACCTCCACCGGCGTCTTCACGGGCCTCAGTTACGAGGACTACACGGCCTGCCTCGACCGGCAGCCGTACGAACACGAGGGCTCGGTCCTGGCCAACGGGCGGTGCGTGGCGGCGGGTCGGATCTCCTATCTGCTGGGGCTGCACGGCCCGTGCGTGGCCCTGGACACGGCCTGCTCCTCCTCGCTGGTCGCGGTGCACCTCGCGGCCCAGGCGCTGCGCGCGGGGGAGTGCGACCTCGCCCTGGCCGGCGGGGTCACGCTGATGTTCGACGACAGGACCACGCGCGCCTTCACCCGGATGGGCATGCTCTCGCGCAGCGGCCACTGCCACTCCTTCGACGCCGCCGCCGACGGATTCGTACGCGGCGAGGGCTGCGGGATCGTGGTGCTCAAACGCCTCGCCGACGCCGTGCGGGACGGCGACCGGATCCTGGCGGTGCTGCGCGGCTCCGCCGTCAACCAGGACGGCCGGTCCGACGGCCTGGCCGCGCCCTCGGCCACCGCCCAGCGCGCCCTGTACCAGGAGGCGCTGGCCCGGGCCGGGGTCGACCCGCGCGACGTGGGGATGATCGAGGCACACGGCACCGGCACCCCGGTGGGCGACCCGGTGGAGTTCGCCGGCCTCGCCGAGGTGTACGGGACCGGCCCCGGCCGGTGCGCGCTGGCGTCGGTCAAGACCAACCTGGGCCACCTGGAGCCCGCCGCCGGGGTGGCCGGGCTGATCAAGGCGGTGCTGTGCCTCGGGCACGGCACCATCCCGCCCAACCTGCACTTCACCCGCTGGAACCCGGCCATCGAGAACCCCGGCGCCACCCGTCTGTTCGTGCCCACCGAGCCGACGGGTTGGCCGGTGGACACGCCCGCACGGCTGGCCGCCGTGTCCTCCTTCGGGTTCTCCGGGACCAACGCCCATGTGCTGCTGGAGGAGCCGCCGGCCACGGCGGCCCGCCGGCGGACTCGGACACCGCGGCGGGAGCGGCGCGCCACGCCCCTGGTCTTCCTGGTGCCGGCGGGCTCCCGGGCCGCGCTGCCGGCCGCCGCGGGGCGGCTCGCGGACTGGCTCGAGGGCGACGGCGCGGCCGTACCGCTGGGCGACATCGCCCACACCCTGGCCCTGCGGCGGAGCCACGGCCGCGGACGGCTGGCCGTCACCGCGGCGTCGCGGGACGGCCTCGTGCGAGTTCTACGCGCGTCACAGGCGGGGCGGGCCCACCCCGCCGCGGTGACCGGCGAGGTGGGGGCCGCGGTGTCCCGGCGGCCGGTGTGGGTGTTCTCCGGCCAGGGCTCGCAGTGGCCCGGCATGGGGCGCGGCCTGCTCGAGCACGAACCCGCCTTCGCCGCCGCGCTCGCCGAGGCCGACGAACTGATCGCCGCCGAGGCCGGGTTCTCGGTGCTGGACGTGGTGCGCTCCGGCGAGCCGGTGACCGGCTGCGCACGGGTCCAGCCCGTGCTGTTCGCCCTGCAGACCGCGCTCGCCGCGGCCTGGCGCGCGCACGGTGTGGAACCCGCCGCGGTCATCGGACACTCCATGGGAGAGGTCGCCGCCGCGGTGGTGGCCGGGGCGCTGTCCCTCGCCGACGGGGTACGGGTGATCTGCCGCCGCTCCGCGCTGTTGACCCGCGTCGCCGGGCGGGGCGCGATGGCCACCGTGGGCCTGGGCGCCGACGCGGTCCAGGCCGAACTCGACGCCCGCCTCGGCGGCGGACCGGGCGCCGGACGAGACGCAGGGCGAGACGCCTCGGGAGCCGCAGGCGCGGTCACGGTCGCGGTCATGGCCGCGCCCGACGCCACGGTCGTGGCCGGGGACACCGGGCCGCTGGAGCGCCTGGTCGCCGGCTGGGAGGCGCGCGGCATCCCGGCCGCCCTGGTCGCGGTGGACGTCGCCTCCCACTCCCCGCAGGTCGAACCGCTCCTGGCCGATCTGCGCGCCGCCCTCACCGACCTGACGCCCCGCCGGCCACGCGTGCCGTTCTACTCCACGGTGCTGGACGATCCGCGCACCGTCCCCGCCTTCGACGCCGACTACTGGTGCGCCAATCTGCGCCGCCCGGTCCGGTTCGCCACCGCCGTCGCCGCCGCCGCGGCCGACCGCCACCTGGTGTACGTCGAGATCGCCCCGCACCCCGTCGTCACCCACTCCGTCAGCCGCTGCCTGGAAGACCTGGCCGGCCCCGCCGGGACGGCCGGGCCGGCCGGGGCCCGGGTCGTGCTGCCCACCCTGCGCCGCGACGAGGACGAGACGGCCACCTTCCGCACCCAACTGGCCGCCCTGCACTGCGCGGGCGTCCCCGTGGACTGGTCGCGGCTGTGCCCGCGTACCGCCCTCGCCGACGTCCCCACCCTCACCTTCGACCGCAAACGCCACTGGACCGCCCCCGCCTTCCCGGCCGCACCCGGAGCGTCCCCGGCACCCGTGGCCGGCCCGCTGCCCGGCGGCCACACCGAGGTGCCCGGCGAACCGGTCCGGCACACCTGGCACGCCCGGGTCGGCACCGCCACCCTGCCCTGGCTGGACGACCACCGGATCCACGGCGCCCCCGTGCTCCCCGGGGCCGCCCACTACGCCCTCGCGCTCACCACCGCCTGCGAGGTCTTCGACGCCCGGCCCACCGAGGTCGAGATCACCGATGTGCGCTTCCGGGAGCCGCTGCGACTGGCCGCGCACACCGACATCGGCACCACCCTCACCCTGGCCGCCGCCGACCGCGCCGACTGCGAGATCTTCGGGCGAGGCGACGACGGCTCCTGGACCCGGCAGTCCACCGCGGTGGCGCGCCGGCTGGCCGTACCGCCCAAGTCCCGCCCCGCGTCCGTGGAAACCCTCGCCCTGCGCCACCCGGTCCCCCTCCGACCGGCCGACCTCTACGCCCGCATGCGGGCCCGAGGTGTGCGGCACGGGCCGGCGTTCACCGGGATCACCCGGATGCACGCCTCCCGCCGCGGCGACAGTTTCTGGGCGCGGATCCGACTGCCCGAGGCCGCGCGCACCCCCGCCCACGCGCTGCGCGTCCACCCCGTCCTCGTCGACCTGTGCGCCCAGCTCCTCGCGGCGGCGCTGCTCCACGGATGCGGCCACGGGCTGATCCTGCCCGTGCGGATCCGCACCGTACGGGTCCTCGGCGACCCCGCCGCCGCGGTGTACTGCCACGCCCGGGTCGTCGAGAACACGGCCGACACGCTCCTCGGGCACATCCGGCTGCTCGACGGGACGGGCAGACCGGTCCTGGCCATCGACGGACTGCGGCTGGTGCGCCACACCGCCCCCGAGGCGCCGGAGGCCGACCACTGGTTCCTGGAGACCGGCTGGCACCGCGCCGCCCGGCCGGAGCCCGCGGCCACCGGGCGGGCGGGGGAGTGGCTGGTCGTCGGCGAGGGCGGCCCGGACCCCTCCGCGCGCGAACTGGCCGGGGCGCTGCGCGCGGCCGGGGCGCGGGCCGTGGCCTGGGACTGGCCGGCGCGCGACCGCCGCCTCGAGGCCTGCCGGGAGTCCATGGCCGGCCGCCTGGCCCGGGGCGACACCACGGCCGTGGTGCTGCTGTGCGGCGCGCGCGCCGCCGCCGACCCGGGCGCGGAGGCCCTGCGCCGCACCCGCAGGGCGCTCGGCGCCGCACAGGCGATCGCCGCCCACGCGGCGGAGCCGCCCCGCCTGTACCTGGTCACCCGCGGCGCCCGGGCCGTGGCGCCCGGGGAGGTGGCCGACCCGGCGCAGAGCTCCCTGCGCGGGCTGGTACGGGTGCTCGCCCTCGAACACCCCAGGATGCGGGCCACCCTGGTCGACACCGCCCCCGCCACCGGAGCCGACGTCGATGCCGGGGTGGAGGACACCTGGCCGGCGGACCTCGCCGCGGAACTCCTCGCCGGCGCCCCCGAGGACGAGGCCCCCGAGGCCCTCGAGGCCGCCGAGGCCGTCGAGGAGCAGGCCGTGGAGGACGAGGTGGCCCTGCGCGGCGCCACGCGCCACACCGCCCGGCTGGCATACGCGCCGCTCACGGACGCCGAACGCGCCGCGGCCACCACCCGCACCGTGTGCTACGGCGCGGACGGCTTCCGGCTGCGGGCGGGCCGGCTGGGGGACCTGGACAGCCTGGAGCTCGCCGCCACCGGACGGCGCCGGCCGGGGCCCGGCGAGGTGGAACTGCGCGTGAGCGCGGCCGGGCTGAACTTCCGTGACGTCCTCACCGCCATGGGGCTGATCCCCGGCGACGGCGACGTCCGCTACCGGATCGGCTTCGAGTGCGCGGGCGAGGTGACCGCCGTCGGGGCGGGCGTGACCCGCCCCGCCGTCGGCGACCGGGTGGTGGCGGCCGATGTGAACGGCGGCGCGTTCGGCTCGTTCGCCGTCGTCCCCGCCGAGGTGGCCGCCCCCGCCCCGGCCGGGATGGACTCGGCCACCGCGGCCGGGCTGCCCATCGCGTTCCTCACCGCCTGGTACGCCCTGCGCCACGTCGCCCGGCTGGCCCCCGGGGAGCGGGTGCTGATCCACTCGGCCACCGGCGGGGCCGGCCTGGCCGCCGTCGCGGTGGCCCGGCTGCTGGGCGCCGAGGTGCTGGCCACCGCGGGCAGCGAGGACAAGCGGCGCTGTCTGCGCGGCATGGGCATCGCCCATGTGATGGACTCCCGCTCGCTGGACTTCCTCGCGCAGACCAGGGCGGCGACCGGAGGCCAGGGCGTCGACGTCGTCCTCAACTCGCTGTCCGGGGCGGCGATCCGGGCCGGGCTCGAAGCGCTGCGGCCGTTCGGCCGCTTGGTCGAACTGGGCGTGCGGGACATCCTCTCCGACGCCCCGCTGGGCCTGGCCCCGCTGCGCCACAACATCACCCTGAGCACCGTGGACCTGGGCGAGCTGTGGCGCGAGCGCCCCGCCGAGTTCGCCGCCGCGTTGCGCGAGGTGCTCGCCGAGCTCGCCGCGGGGCGGCTGGGGCCGCTGCGGTGCACGGCGTTCCCGCTGTCGGCGGCCACCGACGCGTTCCGGCTGATGGCCGGGGCCGGCCACATCGGAAAGCTGGTGCTGACCGTGCCCGAGGAGGGCGAGACCGGCGCCGTGCTGCCCGACGGGCCGCGGCCGGTGCGCGAGGGCGCGGCGTACGTGGTCACCGGCGGGCTGCGCGGACTGGGCCTGGCCACCGCCCGCTGGCTCGCGGCCCAGGGCGCCGGACACCTGGTGCTGGGCGGCCGCACCGCCCCCACGGCCGCCACCGCGCGGGCGCTCGGCGAACTGTCCGCCGCCGGGACCCGGATCAGCGTGGTGCTCGGCGACATCGCCCGACCCGGCACCGCCGAGCGCCTGGTGGCCACCGCCACGGCGGACGGCACACCGCTGCGCGGCGTGGTGCACAGCGCCATGGTCCTGGACGACGCGGCGATCACCAACATCCGCGACGACCAACTGCGGCGGGTGTGGGCGCCCAAGGCCACCGGCGCCTGGCGGCTGCACCAGGCCACCGCCGGGCACGCGCTCGACTGGTTCGCGGTGTACTCCTCGATGGCCGCCCTGCTGGGCAACCCCGGCCAGGGCGCGTACGCCGCCGCGAACGCCTGGCTGGACGGGTTCGCCGCCTGGCGCTCGGCGCGCGGGCTGCCCACCCTGGCGGTCGCCTGGGGCCCGTGGGGCGAGACCGGCGCCGCCACCGACTTCGCCCGCCGCGGCTACGAGACCATCCCCACCGACCGGGGCCTGCGGGCGCTCGGCGCCCTCCTGGGGCACGGGCGGGTGCACACCGGGGTGATCCCCGGCGAGCCGGGCACCTGGATCCCGGCGGCCGCCCGGCGGTCCCCGTTCTTCAGCCGGCTGGCCCCCGCCGACGCCGGCCACCCCGGCGAGGCCGACGGCGCGCGGAACGCGGGCGACGCGCCCGGCACCACCGGCACCGCCGACCCTGCCGACACCGACGACGTCCGCGCCCGGCTGACCGCCCTCCCCGCGGGCCTGGCCCGGCGCTCGGCCCTGGAGGCGTACCTGGGCGACCACATCCGCACGGTGCTGCGGCTCAGCGGCCCCACGCTGGACCCGCAGACCTCGCTGAAGGCCCTCGGCTTCGACTCCCTGCTGGCCATGGAGCTGCGCGTACGGCTCGAATCCGCCCTGGGCGTCAGGCTCGCCGCCAACTTCGTCTGGCAGCATCCGACGGTGGCGGAGCTGGCGGCCGGGCTCGCCGAGCACATGGGACTCGACCTCGGCGGGGACCCGCCGGGCGGCCGACGGCTGACCGCCGACTGACCGCTGGCCCGGGCCGGTGAACTCGCGCCCATGCGTGGCCGTTCACCGTCGGCAAGGTGAATACGGGAAATCCGAAGGATTAATTCCAGGGGCCATCCCATCTGTTTGTAAATTCCCCGGACCGCGGGGCAACCAATCACGGATTCGCAGGGTCAAACAGGCTGAATGAACGCGCCACACATTCCAATTGGGGGAGTCGCGCGAGGTCCACTGCGGCGTGCAGCCGAAATTCACGCCGTCCACCGGAACGGGATCCTGACGAATTCCATGCGATCGCTGATGACCGGCCGACCGGCCCGCACCCCGCCGGAAGACCAGCCGAGCACGTCCGGCGCGCCGCCCGCGCCGGACGCCTCGCCCGAGGCGCCGCCCCGCGCCCCCCGCGGCGTCCGCGCCCGGGCCGCCGCGCTCGACGCGCTCGTCGCGGTGGCCGCCTTCTGCCTCGGCGACGCCGTGGCCCGCTGCTTCCCCTTCGGACCCAGGACCCGCGGCGTCAACGACCTGGGCAACCAGTTCGTGCCCTTCCACGCCCACCTGTGGGACCTGCTGCACGGCCGGGGCACCGGCGGCCTGTTCCTCAACTGGCAGTCCGGGTACGGCGCGAGCTTCCTGCCCGATCTCGGCACCTACCTCGGCAGCCCGTTCGCCCTGCTCGTCGCCCTCTTCCCGCGCGACCGGATCGACCTCGCGGTGTACGTGATCACGCTGCTGAAGACGGCCGCGGCCGGCGCGGTGATGGCCCAGTGGCTGCTGACGCTGCGGCCAGGACGGTGGTGGGCGGCGGGGGCGCTGGGCGCCTCGTACGCGCTGTGCGGCTGGTCCCTGGCCGAGGCCTCGTACAACCCCATGTGGCTGGACGGGCTGATCGCGCTGCCGCTGCTGTGCCTGGTCGGCCACCAGGCGCTGGCGGGCCGGTGGTTCGCGCTGGGCGCGCTGCCGGTCGCGCTGGTGTGGGTCGCCAACTTCTACACGGCGTACATGGCCACCCTCGGCGCCGTGCTGATCCTGCTCACCGGCCTGCTGGCGGACCACGCCCCCGGCGGCGGCCCGCCGCCGCGGCGCCTCGCGCCGCTGGGCCGGCCGGTGGCGCGGCTGGCGGGCGTCCTGGCGCTCGGCGTGGGCCTCGCCGCGCCCCTGGTCTCCGTGGTCTTCCTCGGCACCCGGCACGCCTACCCGGGCCGGGTCGTGGAGTTCACGCCCAAGCCGTGGACGGACGTCCTGGCCCGGCTGCTGCCGGGCACGTACAACTTCAGCAGCCCGGCCGTCTACGTCGACACCGTGGCGCTGCTGCTCGCCCTCACCCTCCCGTTCAACCCGGCGGTCCCCAGGCGGCTGCGCGGCGGCTGGACGCTGCTGGTCGCGGCGGTGACGCTGTCCCTGCAGTGGGGGCCCACCCAACTGGCCTGGCACGCCTTCAGCGTGCCCAACGGCAGCCAGTACCGGGAGACCTTCGTGCTGGGCGGGCTGCTGGTGACCGCCGCCTGGCTCTCCTTCGCCCACGGCATGCCGGGCCGGCGCCCGCTGCTGGCCGCGGGCGCCCTGCTGGCGGCGATCGCGGCGGCCGCGTCCCGGGCGACCGGGCTGATCCGCCCCTGGACCTACCCGCTGCTGCTGGCCGGCGTCGCGGCCGTGGCGGCCGCCCTGCTGCTGGCCCGCCTCGCCCGCCGGCACCGCCATCCGCTGCCCGCCGCCCTCGCCGTCGTCCTGCTGATCGGCGCCCAGGTGGGCCAGTCCGCGGCCACCACGGCCGTCGCCGACCGGCTGCGCCTGGGCCACCTGGACGACTACGCCCCCTGGGGGCAGCGCCAGCGGACGCAGAGCGAGCTGATCGCCGAGGCCGAGGGCTGGCCCCGCTACCGTACGGACCCGGGCCGCGAGCAGACCGTCGGCAACGACCCGCTGCTGGTCGGCGGGCAGGGCGCGCAGTACTACAGCAGCCTCACCTCCGATGTGCTCAGCCGCACCATGACCGCCCTCGGCGGCGGCTGGACCTCGCGCGGCCGGTCCGTGCAGAGCCTGGACAACCCGGTCACCGACGCGATCTTCTCGGTCGGCGCCCGCGTCCACTCCCCGCCCGACCCGCACCAGGACCGGCAGGCGCCGACCGGCGCCGAGCCGTACGTCACCCGCCAGGTCGTACCGCCCCTCGTCACCCTCCGGCCGGACCCGAAGGAGCCGCCCGCCTTCGGCCCGTCGCCGTTCCGGAACCAGGAACTGCTGCTCGGGGCCCGGGTGTACACCCTGCCGCGCGACGTCGCCGTGCGCGGCGCGGACGGCCGGCCCGCGGCCCGCGCCCCCGACGGGGGCTACCGGCTGCCTCCGGGGCCGACCAAGCGGTCCCGCCCGAAGGCGCTCCTGACCGCCACCTGCCCGCGCGACTCCCAGGTGTTCCTGTGGGCCCCGCACTACTGGGGCGTCGCCGCGATGCGCGGCGCCGGCCGGCCCCCGGTCGGCTTCCGGGGCGACCACCCGGTCACCAAGATCGCCCCCATGCAGCCGCTCGGCGCGGCCCCGGCCTCCGGGCGCGTCGAGGTGGTGCTGACCGTCCAGAAGGGCGGCACCGTCCCCGCCGGGTCCATCGGCTGCCTGGACCCCGCGCGGCTGCGCGCCGCCGTGGACCGGCTCCGGGCCCAGGGCGCCACCGAGGTCCACGTCTCCGACACCGGCATCCGGGCGAAGCTGCCACCCGGCTCCCGGGGCATCGCCGTGGTCGCCGCCCCGCGCATCGCCGGCTGGCGGTGCGCCGCGGACGACGGCCGGCACCGCCCGGCCGACGGCTACCTCGGCCTGCTCGCGGTCGAGCTCGACACCTCGGCCACCTCCGTCGACTGCGCCTTCCGCCCGCCCGGCCTGCGCCTGGGCACCGCCGTCGGAGCCGCCGCGCTGCTCGCCCTGACCCTGCCCGCCGCGTATCGGCTCCTGCGTGCCCGACGGGAGCGCCGCCATGCCCACCACTGACGCCCGCGAATCAGCCCCGGGGGAGACCATGCTCATTTCCGTCGTCGTACCCTGCTACAACGAAGAATCGGTGATCGGTCGTTTTCATGAACACCTCACCCGGGAACTCGCGGTGATCGACCACGACTTCGAATTCCTTTATGTCGACGACGGCAGCAAGGACCGCACGCTTTCCCTCCTGAAACAGCTCGCAGAAAGCGAGCCCCGGGCCCGCTACGTCTCCTTCAGCCGCAATTTCGGCAAGGAGGCGGCGATGCTGGCCGGGCTGCGGTACGCCTCGGGCGACGCCGTCGTCATCATGGACGCCGACCTCCAGCACCCGCCGGAGCTCGTGAAGCGCATGGTGGAGCTGCACGCCCAGGGCCACGACCAGGTCATCGCCAAGCGCACCCGCGACGGCGACCGGGTCACCCGGGTGCTCACCGCCCGCGCCTACTACCGGCTCATCAACCGCTTCGTCGACGTGGAACTCGTCGACGGCGTCGGCGACTTCCGGCTGCTGTCCCGGCGCGCGGTGGACGCCGTGCTGGAGCTGACCGAGTACAACCGCTTCTCCAAGGGGCTGTTCGCCTGGGTGGGCTTCCCCAGCGTCACCTTCGAGTACGAGAACGCGGCGCGCGAGGAGGGCCGCAGCAAGTGGACCTTCGGCCAGCTGCTCAACTACGGGGCCGACGGGCTGATCTCCTTCAACAACAAGCCGCTGCGCGCCGCGGTCTACCTGGGCCTGCTCCTGGTGTCGGTGGCCGCGCTGTACGCGATGTGGATCGTGGGCAGCGCGGCGGTCAACGGGATCGACACCCCCGGCTATGTGACCCTGCTGGTTGTCATCACCGCGCTGGCCGGCGTCCAGATGGTCATGGTCGGCGTGATCGGTGAGTACATCGGCCGCGTCTACTATGAGGTCAAGCGGCGTCCCCACTTCCTGGTGCAGTCGACCAACGCGGTTCCCGCCGCCGCCCCGCGGGACCGGATGGGGGACCCGATGCGGGACCGGATGAAGGACCTCGTGCGATGACGCCCCGCCCGGCGCGCCGGCGCCCGCCGGTCCTCGGCCAGCTGGTGAGATTCGGCCTGGTGGGCGTCGTCAACACCGCCACCTACTACGGCATGTACCTGTGCTTCCTGCGCCTGCTGCCCTACCTGGCGGCCCATGTCGCCGCCTTCGCGCTCAGCACGGTCGGCTCCTTCCTCCTCAACTCCTGGTTCACCTACCGCACCCGCCCGACCTGGCGGAAGTTCCTGCTCTTCCCCCTGACCACGGCCGCCAATTTCGCCATCACCACCGGCGGGGTCTACGTTCTCGTCGACCTGCTGCACACCGGGGACCGGACAGCTCCGCTGATGGCCGCGGCGGTGGCCGTGCCGATCACCTTCGTCCTCTCCAGGACGATCATGCTCGAGCCCGGGCGCGGCACGCCGGTCGAAGAAGAGCCCCGCGCGGAAGGAGAGCCGCACGTGGAAGAAGAGTCCCGTGTGTACGAGATCCGGGTCCACTGCTACGGCGCCTCGGAGGAAGCCCTCGCGCTCCAGGAGCCGATCGCCCGTCTGCTGTGCCCGGACGCCAGGCACGACGGCCCGTGCGAGGTGCCCTGGGAGTTCACCCTCGCCGGTGCCGGGCGGGCCGGGGGCGACGCGGCCACGGTGCTCGTGCTCGGCGTCCACACCTCCGGTGCGCGGGCGGCGGAGGTGGCCGACCGGGTGCGGGCGGCTATCGGCGAGACCCGGCCGGTCGAGCTGTGCGAGGGCGACGCCGAGCGGTTCGAGGCACTGGTGGAGCAGTACCGGATCGAGAGCGGCGCCCGCCGGATGTGACGGCCCGGCCGCGGCCCGGCGGCAGCGCCTCCCGCCCGGCCTCAGCCGACGGGGCCGGCGTCGCGGACCAGCAGGGCGGCCTGGACCCGGTTCGTACAGCCCAGCTTGGCCAGCACCCGGCTCACATACGTCTTGATGGTCTTCTCGCTCATGTGCAGCCGCCGGCCGATCTCCGCGTTGGACATGCCCTCGGCCACCAGGCGCAGCACCTGCGACTCGCGCTCGGTGAGCGCCGTCAGGCGCTCCGCGGCCTCCCGGCGGCGCCCGGCCGCCACGGGGGCGATCAGATCGAGCACCGGGCGGGTCACCGCCGGGGACAGATAGGCCTCGCCGCCGTGTGCCGCGCGCACCGCGCGGATCAGTTCGTCGGGGGTGCAGTTCTTCAGGACGAACCCCGCCGCGCCGCTCTGCACCGCGCGCAGCACGTTCGGCTCGTCCCCGAACGCCGTCAGCACCACCGTGCGCAGCGCGGGCGCCCGCCGCCGCAGCTCCTCCAGGGCGGCGAGCCCGTTTAGGAACGGCATGTTGATGTCGACCAGGGCCACGTCCACCGCGAGGGGTGCTCCGGGATGGACCGGGAGCACCGGGAGAACTTCGACCCCGTCGCGGCCGGCTTCCTGGGCCTGATGGTCGGCCAGATCTCCCTCGTCACCTTCGGGGTGCTGCAGATCGGCGCCGAGTACACCAGCGGCACCATCCGCGCCTCGCTGCTGGCGGTGCCGCGACGGGGGCTGTTCTACGGCGCCAAGGTGGCGGTCGGCACGCTGACCGCGATGGTGTTCTCGCTGTTCACCGTCCACCTCACCTTCCTCGCGGCCCAATGGGCGCTCGGCCCGCACGGCATGTCCCTCGGCGACCCCGGTGTCCCGCGCGCGACCCTCGGCGCCTGGGCGTATCTGACGCTGATGTGTGCCTTCTCGATCGGCGTGGCCACGATGCTGCGCAGCACGGCGCTCACGCTCGGCATCCTGATCCCGCTGCTCTTCCTCAACTCGCAGGGTCTCGGCAACGTCCCGAGGATCCGGACGGTCGCGCAGTTCCTGCCCGACCAGGCCGGAGCGGTGATGATGCAGGTGGTCAGGGTGGACGAGTCGTTCGTCACCCACCGGGACTTCGGCCCGGGAACCGCATTGGCGATCATGTTGCTCTGGACGGCCGCGGCCCTGCTGGGCGGGTACGCGGTGCTGCGCCGCCGCGACGCTTGATGCATATGATGTGCAAGTGCATGACTACCGCATCAGGACGGCCACCCCCGAGGACCTCGACGGCGCCCGGAGCGTGATGCTGGACACCGTCTACCGGGACTTCGGCACGGGCTATGTGCCGCGCTGGCACGGCGACATCGTCGATCCGGAGCGCGCCTACCTCCGCCCCGCGCGGCACACCCTGCTCGTCGCGGTCGACGGGCGCGACGAGCGGGTGGTGGCGACGGCCGCGCTCGACTCGCGCGGGCCGGCGCATCCCCCCAACCCCCGCCCGCTCGCCGAGCGTTACCCCTCGGGGGCGACCGCGCAGCTGCGCCGGGTGTACGTACGGCCCGAGCACCGGCGGCGGGGGCTCGCCCGGCTGCTGGTGGGCCGCTTGCTGGACTTCGCGGCGGCGGACGGCGGTTATCGCGCGGTCTATCTGCACACCGACCCCGCCGTGCCCGGGGCCGAGGCCTTCTGGCGGTCCCTGGGCGAGGTGGTGTGCGACGAACGGACGGCGCCCGGCGGGGGAAACGCGGTGGTGCACTTCGAGGTGCCCATGTCGCGGACACCCCGGACGGCTGGTGAAAATGATAATCATGTAGTGTGCATGGCGTCCCGCTCGTAAACCCCGTGGAGAACGAGGTCCATGCGCTTCGCCCGCCGCCGTCGGCTGGCCTCCGGCCTGCTGCTCGTCCCCCTGCTGTCCGGCTGCTTCGCCTCCGGTGACCCCTCCCCGTCCGGCTCGGCGTCCGGCGGACGGCTGCGCGTCGCGCTCGCCTTCCCGCCCTCCGAGAACTTCTCGCCGTACGGCGGTGACGCCACCCTGCTCAGCCGGCTCGGCGTCACCGAGGGGCTGACCCGGCTGGACGCCAACGGTGCCGCGTCCCCCGCGCTCGCCGAGTCATGGCGTCAGGAGAACGGCCGCAGCTGGCTGTTCACCCTGCGCGAGGCCCGCTTCCAGGACGGCACCGACGTCACCCCGGCCGCGGTGGCCACCGCCCTCACCCACGCCGCCCGGGCCGAGCCCGGCCCCGCCGCGCTCTCCGGGGTGCGGCTGACCGCCGAGCCCGCCGGAGAGCGGCGGGTCCGCGTCACCACCGCCGAACCCGACCCCGTGCTGCCGCTGCGGCTGTCCAGCCCCGGCCTGGCCGTGCTGTCCGCCAAGGCGTACCGGAAGAAGGGCACCGCCGACCCGGTCGGCACCGCCACCGGGCCCTTCCGGCTGACCAAAGCCGGCGGCGGCGACCGGGCCACCCTGGACCGCTTCGACGACTACTGGGGCGGCCTGGCCCACGCCTCCGGCGTCGACGCGCGGTTCATCGCCGACGGCACGGCCCGCGCCAACGCCCTGCGCACCGGCGACGTGGACATCGCCGAAGCCGTGCCCGTCGCGCAGATCCCCTCCCTCGGCAAGGGCACCGCCCGCGAACTGGCCACCGCGCGCACCACCAGCCTGCTGCTGAACACCCACTCCGGCCCCTTCGCGGACCCGGGGACGCGGGCCGCCGCCCGCGCGGCGATCGACACCTCCGTCCTCGCCAAGGACGTGTACGAGGGCCACGCCGACCGCGGCCAGGGCGTGTTCGGCCCCGCCCTGACCTGGGCGGCGGGCAAGCGCGAGGAGCCGAAGGGGCGGGCCCGGGCCGCGCGTGTCCACGGCACCGCCATCACCCTCGCCACCTACGACAACCGGCCGGAGCTGCCCGAGGTCGCGCAGGTGCTGCAACAGCAGCTCGAAAAGGCCGGCTTCACGGTCGAGGTGGAGGTGCGCGAGTCCTCCCGGATCGAGGGCGACGCGCTGGCCGGGAAGTTCGACGCGTTCGTCGGCGCGCGCAACACCATGCTCGACACCGGCGACCCGGTCTCGATCCTCGCGAGCGACTTCACCTGCGACGGCGGCTACAACCTGGCCCTGCTGTGCGACAAGCGGGTCGACCGGGCGGTCGCCGCCGCCGAGGCCACCGCCGACCCGGCCGAGCGGCAGGACGCGGCGATGGCCGCGGAGGCCCGGATCCTGCGCACGGACGCGACCGTACCGCTCGTCCACCAGCGGATCGTCCACGGCGTGGGCACCTCCGTCCGGGGCGTCCTCCTCGACCCGTACGAGCGCGCCCTCATCGGCCCCGGGACCCGGCGCTGAGCGCCGTACGCCGCGGCGCCCCCGGCGCGCTGTGGCGCCTCGCCGTGGCCGCGGCCCTGCTGTGCGGCATCGGCCTGCTGCCGTGGCTCTCCCGCACCGACCCCGCCCGCACCGTGCTGGAGGCCCGCTCGGCCGAACGCGACCCCGCCCCCGACGTGCTGGCCGCCGTACGCGACGAACTCGGTCTCGACGCCGGCCCCGCGCGTCTGCTCGGGCAGTGGCTCGGCGGGCTGGTGCGCGGCGACGCCGGCCACTCCTGGGTCTCCGGCGGCGCCGTGCTGCCCGGTGTGGCCACCGCCCTCGGCGCCTCGCTGCTGCTCATGGCCGCGGCGCTGACCGTGGCCGTGGCCACCGCCGCCGCGGTGTGCGCCCGCACCCTCGCCCTGGGGGCGCGGCGCGGACTCGCCGGGCGGCGCACCGGCGGCGCGGCGGCGATGCTCGCCGCGCTGCCCGAGTTCCTGACCGCCTCCCTGCTGGCCACCGTGGTCGGGGTGCAGCTCGGCTGGCTGCCCGCGCTCGGCTGGTACGGGCCGCGCTGGCTCGTCCTGCCCGCGCTGGCCATCGGCCTGCCCACCGGGGCGCTCCTCGGCCGGATGCTCGACGACGCGCTGCCCGGCGCCTTCGCCGAACCCTGGGCGCGGGCCGCCACCGCCCGGGGCGTCCCGGGCCGGCGCGTCGCCCGCCACGCGCTGCGCCGCTGCCTCCCCGGACTGCTGCCCAACCTCGGGCTGTTCGTGGTCGGCCTCACCGGCGGCGCGGTCGCCGTGGAGCAGATCTTCGACATCCCCGGGCTCGGTCGGCTCACCCTTCAGGCCGCGCTCGCCCAGGACCTTCCCGTCCTCCAGACCGGCACGCTCGCCCTGGTGGCGCTCGCCGCCGCCGTGGGCGCCCTGGCCCGGCTCGCGGGCCGCGCCCTGCTCGGACCCGCGCTGCGCGACGGCGCGCTGGCCTCCCTGCACCGGGACACCGCACCGGGCCGCGGCGGGCTTCCGCTGCTCTACGGAGCGCTGCTGCTCGCCGTCATCGGGCTCGGCCTGGCCCGCGACCCCCTGGCCGTGGACACCGCCGCCCGGCTCGAGGCCCCCTCCTGGGCGCACCCGTTCGGCACCGACGCGCTGGGCCGCGACCTCCTCGCCCGGATCGGCCACGGCGCCCTCACCACCCTGGCCCTCGCGCTCGCGGTCAGCGCCGCGGCGCTGCTGGCCGGGGTGGTGCTCGGCCTGGTGCCACGGGTCTCCGCGGCCCTCGTCGACACCGCCAACGCCGTTCCCGCGGTGCTCGCCGGACTGCTCGTCACCGGCGTCACCGGCGGCGGCCCCGCCACGCCCGCCCTCGCCGTGGCCGCGGTCGCCTGGGCCCCGCTGGCCGCCCACACCTCGGCCCTGCTGCGGCAGGAACGCGCCACCACCCACCTCACCGCCACCCGCGCGCTCGGCGCCGGACGGGCCCATGTGCTGCGGCGCGTCCTGCTGCCCGCCGTGCTGCCCCCGGTGGCCCGGCACGCGCTGCTGCGGCTGCCCTCGGTGGCGCTCGCCCTCGCCTCCCTCGGCTTCCTCGGCCTCGGCGCCCAGCCGCCGTCCCCCGAGTGGGGACTGCTGCTGGCCGAGAACCACCCGTACGCCGAGCGCGCCCCCTGGGCGGTCCTGGCCCCCGCCGCGATGCTCGCCGTCCTCGGGGCGCTGGCGGTGACCGCGGCCGGCGGGGTGCGCCGGCCCCGGCCCGGCCGCGCCCGGCGCGGCGACGGGGCGCCCGCCACCCCGGGGGTACGCGAGGAGGGCGGATGACCGGGACCCCCGCCCGGGCGGCCCCCTCGGCCGGGGCACGGGCCCGGTGGCGGCGCGGTGGGACACCGTCCCTGCCGCCACTGCCGCCCCTGCTGCGGCTGCTGATCGGGACCCAGCTCGCCTTCAACATCGGCTTCTTCGCCGTCCTGCCCTTCCTCGCCGAACACCTCGGCACGGCCGTCGGCATGGCCGGCTGGCTGGTCGGACTGGTGCTCGGCCTGCGCACCTTCAGCCAGCAGGGGCTGTTCGTGGTCGGCGGCGCCCTGGCCGACCGGTACGGGGTCCGGCCGGTGGTGCTGGCCGGCTGCGCGCTGCGGATCGCGGGCTTCGCGTGGCTCGGCTGGGCGGAGAGCACCTGGGCGGTCATCGGCGCGGTGCTGCTGATCGGCTTCGCGGCCGCGCTGTTCTCGCCCGCCGTGGAGTCCGAGGTGGCCCGCCAGGCGGTGTGCTGGGAGGAGGGCGGTGGCGGGCCCCGCACCCGCGTCCTGGCGCTGTTCACCGTCGCCGGGCAGGCCGGCGCGTTCGTCGGACCGCTGCTGGGCGCCCTCCTGCTGGCCGTGGACTTCCGCACCGTATGCCTGGCCGGGGCGGCGGTCTTCGTCCTCGTCCTGGCCGGCCATCTGCGGCTGCTGCCCCAGCACATCCCCGGCCGGGCGGCAGCCCCGGCCCCCGGCGGGGCCCGCGCCCTGCTGCGCGACCGGCGCTTCCTCGCGCTGTGCCTCGCGTACGGCGTCTACCTGCTCGCGTACAACCAGCTCTACCTCGCGCTGCCGCTGGAAGTCGAGCGCGCGGCGGGCTCACAGGCCCCGCTGGCCTGGCTGTTCGCCCTCTCCTCGGCGCTCGTGGTGACCGCCCAACTGCCCGTCACCCGCTGGGCGACCGCCCGGCTGGACCTGCGCCGCTCCATGGCGGCCGGGCTGCTGCTCATCTCCGCCGGCTTCGCCGCCGTGGCCGCCACCCGCCCCGCCGCCTGGACGGGCGGCGCCGCACTGCTGCCCTCGGCGGGCCTGGTCGTGCTGCTCACCCTCGGCCAGATGCTGCTCGCCCCGGCCGCCCGGGCCTGGGTGCCCGACCTCGCCGGCGAGGGCAGGCTCGGGCTCTACACCGGCGCGCTGTCCTCCGTCTCCGGCCTGGTCGTGCTGGCCGGCAGCGCGCTGACCGGCTCGCTGCTCGAGGCGGGCCTGCCGGCCGCGGTGCCCTGGCTGGTGCTCACCGCGCTCCCGGCGGCGGCGGTCGCCCTGCTGCCGCGCCACGGGCCGGTCCGTCCTTGACACAATGCCCCCCGTCTCCGTCGGCGGACGGGCCGTGAGCTGATCGACGAGGGGGTGGCGCGCTGATGCCGCGCCACCCGACCGCGTCCGCGATGCGGAATGCCGCTCGGGCCTCCTTGACCCGATGTAGACGCCACTGATTTGATCGAGCACATGAAGCGACAGGACCTCACGCGGCGGCGCCACGTCGATCTCCTGCGTGTCTCCAGCGCGTTCTGTCGCCGCCGGGTCTGAGCGGGCCCGCCCGCACCCTCCCCGCGTCCCCGCCGCGCCGCCCCTGACGAACTCCGGCCGCGCGGCCCGACACGGCGTTCTCCCCGCCGCGACCTCGCCGTCGCGGCTCCCGTCGTTCGCCCCGACGCCCCGTCACTCCGCTCGCGAGCACGCCCTGCCCGGCCGATCGGCCGGACCGCCGCATCGCACCGCCTTCCCGAAGGGTCCGCCATGGCCACTGTCCTGTCCGTCTCCGGAAGTCCCTCCGCCACCTCCCGCACCGCCCGGCTGCTGCGCCACCTGGACGCCCGGCTGGAGCGGCACGGACACGAGGTGATACCGCTGGACGTCCGCACGCTCCCGGCCGCCGCGCTGCTCGGCGCCGACTTCGCGCACCCGGCCATCGCCGAGGCCGCCGCCCTGTTCGCGCGGGCCGACGGCGTCGTCATCGGCACACCCATCTACAAGGCGGCCTACTCCGGCCTGCTGAAGTCCCTGCTCGACCTGCTCCCGCAGTACGCCCTCGAAGGCAAGACCGTACTGCCGCTGGCCACCGGCGGCACCCTCGCCCACGTCCTGGCCATCGACTACGCGCTGCGGCCGGTGCTGGGCTCCATGGGCGCCGGACACATCCTCCAGGGCTGGTTCACCCTCGACAAGGACCTCGAGGTCGGCCCGGACGGCGCGCTGACCATCGCCCCCGGCTCCGCCGAGGCCCTCGGCCAGGCCGTGGACCGGTTCTCGCTCGCCCTGGGCCCGGGCCCGGCGGTTGCGCGAGAACCATCGTTCTCGTAGAGTTCCCGACGGGGAGAACGATGGTTCTCGCCTGTGAGGAGCTGATATGTCCCAGGACCCGACGGCCCAGGAGCCGCGTCCCCCGTTCCCGCCTTTCACCCGGGAGACCGCCACCCGGAAGGTCCGCGCGGCCGAGGACGGCTGGAACTCCCGCGACCCCGAAAAGGTCGCCCTCGCCTACACGGTGGACTCCCGCTGGAGGAATCGCGCGGAGTTCGTCAACGGCCGCGAGGAGATCGTCGCCTTTCTGACCCGAAAGTGGCGCAGAGAACTGGACTATCGGCTGATCAAGGAGCTGTGGTCGTTCGACGGCGACCGGATCGCCGTGCGCTTCGCCTACGAGTGCCACGACGACTCGGGCAACTGGTACCGGTCGTACGGCAACGAGAACTGGGAGTTCGACGAGAACGGGCTGATGAAGCGCCGCTACGCCTGCATCAACGACCTCCCGATCAAGGAGTCCGAGCGCAGGTTCCGCTGGCCGCTGGGCCGCCGCCCGGACGACCACCCGGGGCTCAGCGACCTCGGTCTGTGAGGGGCCGGGCCCGTGCGGTGTCCGCCTGGCCCCCGCTCGACGTGGCGGGTGGCCGTCGACTAAGTTCATGAGCACGGCATCGCGTGTCGGTCACCGGCTGGGTGAGGCATGGAGGTGCCCGGGACATGCCTTATGGAGGCATTCCGCCATGTCAGTCGAGTTGAACCACACCATCGTGCACTCCCGGGACAACCGGGAATCCGCCGAGTTCCTGGCGAACATCCTGGATCTCGAGGTCGGCGCCGAATGGGGCCCGTTCATCCCCGTGGCCACCAGCAATGGAGTCACCCTGGACTTCGCCACGATCCCGGCCGAGTCCATCGTCATGCAGCACTACGCCTTCCTCGTCTCCGACGAGGAGTTCGACGCGGCCTTCGGGCGCATCAAGCAGGCGGGAATCACGTACTACGCCGATCCGCACGGGAAGCAGCCGGGCGAGATCAACCATCACCACGGCGGGCGCGGCCTGTACTTCATGGATCCGGCCGGCCACGGGATGGAGATCATCACCCGCCCCTACGGCAGCCATGAGCAGGGGACGCCGGAGTCCTGAGGCGGTGACCGGCCGAGGCGCGCGCCTCGGCCGGTGGCGCTCCACCCCCTAAGCCCCCGCTCCCACGCTCTCCCCGGTCAGACAGGCGTACGCCCGCAGCCGGCCCGGGTGTTCCGGCTCCGCGCCGACCCGCAGCGCCGCGTACGGCCCGGGCAGCCCGATCAGGCGCGGCACCTGACGGACCGTCAGGGTGTCCCCGGGGGCGAGCAGTCCGTCCAGGACCGCCTCGACGAGCAGGTGGTTGAGGTGGACCAGGGTGTCCGCGACGGTGATTCCGGCCGTGGCCACATACAGCTTGCGCCGCACGGGTGGCCGGTGGCGCGGGCCGATGGCCTCCGGGATCCGGACGGGGGTGTCGGGGCGGGGTGGCAGACCTCGGGAGCCGTCGAACAGCCTGAGCAGTCTGCGCAGCCCCGCCGAGGCGGCCGCCGGGGCCGGCCCCGCCCACGCGGCGGAGCCGTCCTCGGCGATGTGGTCGAACCGGAACCGGTCGCCGAGGTTGTCCGGGTTCCCGGCCAGGAAGATCGTCCGGGAGAAGGAGCGCCGCCACGCCGCCAGCCGCTCCGGCGCCATTCCGATGGCGAACTCGCAGGTGGCGCGGGTCCACGCGGCGAGTTCGAAGCGGCGCACCACGGACACGGCGAGCAGCCCCTCCGCGTCGGCGGACTCCTGGATCCGGGCGTGCGCCTCCGCCAGGGCGGCGGCGGTGGACAGGTCGAGACCGGCGGCCAGATCGGGCCGGGCGACCTGGACGCGCCGCGCCGCCTCGGCCCGCAGCAGGTCTTGGGAGAGCTTCACAGGAACACCGCCGGCAGCAACTCGTGGAGCGGGGCCGGGCGGCGCCTGGCCAGCAGCCCGGAGGTCAGTCGGTACGGGTCGACGGCATGGGCGTGGGGGGCGCGCTGCCGCGCCAGGAAACCGGTCAGGTCCCCACCGGGCGGATCCGCCGGGCCGCCGTGTCCGCTCAGCATCCGCTCGGCGCGGATCACGCACTGGCGCAGCAGGTCCGGGCGGAACGACTGCTGGTCGCCCGGCCCGAGCGTGGCGATGAAGTACAGCCGCGTCCCGAGCCGCAGCGCCGCGTCGTCGTGGTCGGCGCCCAGGGCCTCCAGCAGCGCGCCCGCCGAGTGGCCGCGCCAGTCGCCGTGGCGCGCGGAGCGGATCCGACCGTCGATCGGCACCCGCCCCACCGGCACCCGCCGCACCACCGGGCCGAGCGCCGACAGCACGCGCTGCAGCAGCTGGTAGTCGGGGCCCAGCTCCGGGTCGTGGAGCAGCACCACCTCGTCGTAGCCGGGGACGAGGGGGATCAGCTCGCGCAGCGCACAGGCCAGGTAGTTGGGCCGGCCGCGCGCCGTGGCGATCTGCCGCAGGGGCAGCCCGTACCGGGTGGCGTCGAGGTAGACCGGCCCCCCGTACTCGCGCATGTCCAGACACAGCCCCAGCGGCCCGAGGCGGTCCAGCACCTCGTCGAGGGCCATGCCGGGCGGCTGGTGCCCGACCAGGCCGGGGTCGTGCAGCCCCAGCCGCGCGTACTGCGCCGACCACAGCTCCAGGACCCGGGCGCCGGCCGGGTGCACCCAGCCGTGGTGCTCGATCGCGTCCAGGTAGGGCCCCAGCGCGGACACCGGGGTCGGGCGGCCGGCGGCGCGGTAGCCGACGTACAGCTCGCCGATCTCCTCCTCGGTCAGCCCGGAGTAGTCGGTGTCACCGAGCGTGTGGTCCAGATACTCCCAGAAGCCGAGGGTCTGGTCGGTGGGGTGGTAGGTGGTCGGGCTGTAGCGGTAGGTCACCTCGGCGAGCCGCGCGGTGGCGCGGTACATCACATCGACCCACAGCAGGCCCTTGAGGTGGCTGGGGGTCAGCGGCTTGCAGGGGGTGACGGTGACCGGGGCGAGCAGAACCCGGGGCCGGCCCTGCCGGGGCGCGGCCGGTGAGCCGGGGACACCGGGGAGCGCGGTCGGGGCGTGCGAGGGCGCGGGGCCGCCGCCGAGCAGCGGTATCGGTTCCGCCGTGCCGGTCATGCCGACCGGCCCCCGTGGACCAGGAACACCCTCTCGGCGCCCTCGGCCGACCTCGGCGGCACCGGGTCCCGCCACCTGCCGTAGTGGGCCGACGGCTCCCCGGGCTGCACCGCCTCCACGGTGAAACCGTGCCGCTCGAACAGCGCCTCGGGCTCGTCCGTGCCGAACACCCACGGACAGCCCCAGCGGGCGAACACCTCCAGCAGCCCCCGCACCCCGGGGGCGGTCAGCGCCACCTCGTTGACCAGGTCCGCGGCGATGCGGCTGCCGGGCGCCGTCAGCGCGGCCACCCGCTCCAGCAGCCCGTGCACCTCGGCCTCGGAGAAGTAGTACAGCAGCCCTTCGAACAGCCACACCGACGGCAGCCCGGGGTCGTAGCCCGCCTCCCGCAGGGCGTCCTCCAGGCCCGGGGCGAGCAGGTCGGCGGGGACCGGGCGGCGGTCGGTGGCCGGCCGCTCGGCGGCCAGCAGCTTGTCCTTGACCTCCAGGACCGCCGGCCGGTCGATCTCGAAGAAGCGGACGTGGTCCGGCCAGGCGAGCCGGTAGGCCCGCGCGTCCATCCCCGCCGGGGCCAGCACGATCTGCGTCACCGACCCGTCGGCGGCGGCGCGTTGCAGCCAGTCGTCGAAGAACCGGGTGCGGATGGGGTTGAAGTCGAAGGTGCTGGGCACCGTGCGCGGGGCGCCGCCCTCCGGGAAGGTCGCCGATGTGATCTCGGCCAGCAGCCCGGGGCCCGCCTCGCCGACGAGCAGCCCGGCGTACGGATCGTCGTAGAGCCGGTCCTCCCTGCGGCTCTCCCCGGCCCTGAGCGCGGCGGTCAGCAGACAGGTCCGCTCGATGGCGTCCAGTTGCGTCATGATCGGTCTCCTTGCCGGGCGGCGGCGGTCAGCTGCCGCCAGTTCTCGGGGTCCTGTCGGAAAAGCCGGTCCTTGACCTGGGGCGGGCGCACTCCGCGGGCGACGGTGTCCTGCCACTCCCGTAAGTACGCGTCGGGGTCGAGCAGGAGCAGCGCCACCGGGCCCAGCCGTCCCGCGTCCCGGGCCGCCCGGTAGCCCGCCGACTCCCGGGCGAGCCCGGTGTCCAGCGCGGCGGTGATCCGCCGTGTCTCGTCCGCGCTCCACACCGACTCGCCGGCGAGCGCGAACACATACCGGGGCGCCCCGCCCTCCGGGGTCTCCACATGGCAGGCCGCGTTGCGCGCGGCGAGGCCGACGGCGCCCAGCGCCGACCGCAGCGCCCGGACGACCTGGGCGTCGCGCAGCCGCTCCCCGGCCGCGTCGGACACGTTCCGGCGGCCGGCGTACGACAGCCGCGGCACCCCGTCCACCGTGTCGACCACGCGGACCACGTCCCCGCCCGCGTACCGGTAGAGCCCGCCGACATGGCTGTGGATCACGTGGTACTCCCGGCCCGCTTCCAGTTCGTCGGGCCCGAGCGTCGCCACGTCGGGGCCCAGCTCCCGGTCGGCGTCCACGAACTCGTACACCGAGGCCGTGACGACCAGGCTGCCCGCCGTCGGATGGCGGTCCAGGGCCACGCCCACCGGGCCCTCGGAGGCCGCCACGGGTGCCGGCAGGGCCGTCACCGCCGGGCCGAACTCCTCGCGGAGCCGGGGGAGGTAGAGCGAGGCGAGGCCGGTGGTCCAGCAGAACAGCAGCCTCATGTTCGGCCAGACGTGGGCGGGGCGTACGGTCCCGAAGTACGCGGCGAGCCGCTCCAGTTCGGCGGCGCGCTCCCGGTTGGGCGCGCGGTACGGATGGCCCCCGAGCGTGCCGTCGCGGACGTCCTTGACGATGCGCGGCCACCACTGCCGCAGCTGGTACGGCAGCGCGGCCACCATCGCCGGGTTGATCCCGATGACGCAGCGGACATCGCTCTCCACGGCCATGCGCAGCCGCAGGTACATCTTCTCCAGGTAGTCGTCGGCCGCCACCGGCACCGGCAGGGTGGCCCAGGGCGCGGCGGTGCCCGGCTCGGCCGACAGGTGCTCGCCGAACATCTTCCCGAAGTCGACCTGGCTGGCGCCCACATGGGGGCGCCCGGAGGCCGTGGTCGGGTGGGCGGCCACCGGGTCGTGCTTGAGGTTGAGCACGGCGTCCGGACGGGTGAGGACGTCCGGGAAGTGCTCGGCCATCGGGGCCCACGCGGCGTAGTAGAAGGGGAAGAAGGTGGTGCGCATGAAGCGCGGGGTGACCGGGATCTTCTTGTGCGCTCCCGTGCTGCCGCTGCTGGTGAAGAACACCGCGGGCTGGTCGGCGGTCAGCACGTTCGGCTCGCCCTCGGCCATCCGCTCGATCCACGGCGACAGCGCCGCGTAGTCCTGGACCGGAACCGCCGCGCGGAGGTCGTCCAGGGTGCGCAGGCGGCCGAAGTCATGGGCCTTCCCGTAGGCGGTCCCCGCGTTGAAGGCCAGCAGGTCGGCGAGGACTCCCCGCTGCCGGGCGGCCGGGTCCGCGAACGCCTCCCGCAGCCGGTCCCGCTCCAGGAACACCCGCGCCCGGTAGCGGTCGAGACGTTCCTCGCCGGCCGGGGGCCCGTCGGTCGTGGTCTCAGCGGTCTTCATCCGACAACACCTCTCGTATGGCCCGCGCGGTCTCGACGACATCGCCCCGCGCCCGGATCACGGTGACCGGCAGATGGCTGACCTCGTCCAGCATCAGGCGCCGTAACCGGGTCTGGAACGCGGCGAAACCCGCCCGGTCGGGGCGCTCGCCGTAGTACTCGAGCCGGTTGGTGGCCGCGCCGTTGCCCGACCGCCGCCAGGCCGCGGCGGGCGAGACATCCAGGAACACCACGCGCCGCGGCTGCGGGAAGGAGCGCCACCATGTGAACATCGGGTTGTCGCGCAGCCCGGCGAGCCTGCACTTGGCCAGGATCTTGTAGTAATAGGAATCAACCAGCGTGGGTACGGCCTTGTCGCCCTCCTCGATCCGGTCGCGCAGATGCACCACCGCCGTCTGCAGCAGACTGGCGGTGAATTCCGGGGAGTAGTCCCGCCCCAGGGACGGGAGCACATCCACGGCCAGGTCCCTGCGCAACCTGCCGATCAGCGCGTGAGCGGGCTCGAGGAAACCCTCGTCCGTGGAAATCAGCCGCCAGGACGGGGACGCCCTGGCGAACTCCGACATCACCGAAGACTTTCCGGCGTAGTCCGGCCCCAGAAGAACGGAAAAGCCGGCATGGGTCGTGCGCACGATCGGCACTCCTCACGTAGTTCAGGCGCTCACCACCGCGGTCGGCCGCGTGGCGGCCCGTCGGTCGGCTGCCGGGGTGCCGTCCCGGCTGGGTGGATGAAGTCAACATCGCCGCGATAGGCATCCGGTCAGGAGGCGTTGGGAGTCCGCGCGGACCGGGGCGGCGGGACGGCGCGAAACGGAGCGGCGGCTGGCGGATCGGCACTGACGTCGTACGACTCGCCGCGCGCACGGGCCCGCCGCGCGCGGGTCGGTGTCCATATCCTGGTCCGGCACGCGGCACGGCCGCACCGAGGACCGGAAGAACGGACTTTCTCCCGGACTTTCCCCGTCGGCCTCCCGGGTTCCCCGCCCCGCCTCCCGGCTCTCCCGCCGCGGAAACACCGCGGCGCGCCGACCCCGCCGACTACAGTGATCCACGAGCGTCGGGGGACAGGGCTCGGAGGCGGGGGAATGCGGGGGACGGCGTTTTCGCGTGCGTGCGAGGAGCGGCGGTGGACGCGGCCGGCGGTCTTCCTCGCCGTCTACGCGGCGGTGGCCGCGCGGCTCGGAGAGCCCCAGGAGCTGACCGCCCGGCAGTTCCACCGGTGGCGGCAGCCCGGACCGCCCTGCCCCCAGCCCGCCGCCCAGCGGGTCCTGGAGGAGATGTTCGACACGCCACTCCACCACCTCGGCTTCGACGTGCCCGCACACCGCCGGAGGGACACCGTGGCCGTCCGGGCGGCCACGGCCGAAGCGCCGCGGGCCGCCTTGCGGTTCACGGTCCTGGGGCCGGTGCGGGTACGGCGCGGCGAGGAGGAACTGGCCGCGGGGCGGCCGCAGGAGCGCGCCCTGCTGTGTGCCCTCCTGCTGCGCCGCGGCCGCACGGCCACCGCCCAGGAGCTGGTGGACGCGGTGTGGGGCGGCAAACCGCCGCGGAGCGCGCTGCCGACCCTGCGCACCTACGCCTTCCGGCTGCGCAGGACACTGGGGCCGGGCGTGCTCGTCTCCGACTCCGGCGGCTACGCGCTCCACACGCCGGCCGACGCGCTGGACCTGATGGTGTGCGAGAGCTACGAGGCGCAGGCCAGGAGCGCCAGGGCCGCGGGCGATCCGCCGCGCGCCCGGAGCCTGCTCCACCAGGCGCTGGCCCTGTGGCGCGGCGAACCCCTCGGCGGTGTCCCCGGACCCTACGCGCAGGCACAGCGCGCCCGCCTCGCCGAGTGGCGGCTCACGCTCCTACAGGCCCGGCTGGAACTCGACCTGGACCTAGGACACCACACCGAGGCCCTCGCCGAGCTCACCGCGCTGTCCGTCGAACACCCGCTGTGGGAGCGGCTGCGCGCCCTGCAGATGCTCGCGCTGTACCGCGGCGGCCGACAGGCCGAGGCGCTGCGGGTGTACACCGACATCCGCCACCTGCTCGCCGAAGAGCTGGGCGTGGACCCCGGACCCGAACTGACCGAGCTCTACCGGAACGTCCTGTGCGCCTCCCCGGCCCTCGCCCCCGCCCCGCCACCGCGGCGGCCGCCCGCCGAGGCCGCAGGGCCCTACCACGCGCCGCGCCCGGCCCAACTCCCCTCCGAGCCGGCCGACTTCACCGGCCGCGACACCCTCGTGCGGCGTCTGACCGGGCGACTGGCCGGCGCCCCCGACCCGGTGCCGCCCGTCCTCGCCCTGCGCGGGCCCGGCGGCGTGGGCAAGACCGCGCTGGCGTTACGGGCCGCCCACGCGGTCCGCGGCCACTTCCCCGACGGACAGCTGTACGCCGACCTGCTCGGCCAGGACCCCGCCCCCGCCGATCCGGCGGCCGTCCTCGGCGCGTTCCTGCGCGCCCTGGGCATCCCGGCCCCCGCCGTCCCCGACGGCACACCGGAGCGGGCCGCGCTCTACCGCTCCACCCTGGCCGGCCGCCGGGTGCTGATCGTGCTCGACAACGCCCGCGCCGGAGCCCAGGTCCGGCCCCTGCTGCCCGGCGCCCCCGGCTGCGCCGTCCTGGTCACCAGCCGCGCCCGGCTCGCCGACCTCTGCGGGGCCCACGCGGTGGACCTCGACGTGATGAGCCCGGGGGAGGCCCTCGCCCTGTTCGCCCGCGTCATCGGCGAGGAGCGCGCCGCGGCGGAACCGGAGGCCTGCCGGGGGGTCGTGGCCGCCTGCGGGTTCCTCCCGCTGGCCGTCCGTATCGCCGCCGCCCGCCTGGCCGCCCGCCCCGCCTGGACCGTCGCCGCCCTGGCCGCCCTGCTGGCCGACGAGCGCGGCAGGCTGGACGAGTTGCGGATCGGCGACCTCGCCGTCGCGTCCTGCTTCGCGCCCGCCTACGGGCGGCTGGCACCGGAGCAGGCGCGCGCCTTCCGGCTGCTGGCCCTCGCGCACGGCCCCGAGCTGTCCGCGACCACGGCCGCCGCGCTGCTCGGCCGCGACCGGCGCGACCCGTCCGTCGGAGCCCTCCTCGAATCCCTCGTCGACAGCGGCCTCCTGGAGTCGCCCGCCCCCGGCCGCTACCGCTACCACGAGCTGCTCCGGCTCTACGCACGCCACCGCGCCGACGTCGAGGATCAGCCCTTCACCGCCACCGCGCCGACGTCGAGGATCAGCCCTTCACCGCCACCGCTTTGAAGAACGTGTAGTGAAACGTCCCGCCGTCCTCCGCCGTCCGGCGCAGATCGGCCATGCCCCGGTCCCAGTCGGCCGGGGTGACCGGCCCGGCGGCCAGCGCGTCGGCGCGGACGGACTCGATCATGGCGATGAAGGTGTCCCGGGTGAAGCCCTCCACGAGCGCCGGGCGGGTGCGGTCGGCGTAGACGGTCCGCGGGCCGACGACGATGTCGCCGTACCCCGCCCCGGCCAGCAGCGGCTGCAGCTGACGGCCGATCAGCGCGTTGCCGCCCGCCGCCGACTGCAGCCGCACCTGGCCGGCGATCGCCGCGTCGGCGTACGCGCTGGCGGGGTGGAAGAACGCCGACCCGTGGTCCCCCTCGATCACGGTGATCGTGCCCCCGGGCCGCAGCACCCGCCGCAGCCCGGCCAGCGCCAGGCCCGGGTCGCCCAGATGCTCCAGGAGGAAGCAGACGAAGACGTGGTCGAACGACCCCTCCGCGAACGGCAGGTCGAACACGTCGGCCCGGCGCCACTCCACCCGGGCCCCGGGCGCCTGGGCCGTCACGCGGGCCCGGGCCCGGTCCAGGGAGTCGGCGGAGATGTCCGCCGCGACGATGTGCGCCCCGGGGCTGGACGCGAGCAGATGCACGGTCTGCGCGCCGACCCCGCATCCCATCTCCAGCACCCTGCTGCCCGCCGGGTACGCGGTGCCGGTGTGCAGCAGCGCCGCCAGCGTGTCCGCCTGGTCGCCCAGACGGCGGGCCTCGTGCCGCGAGTAGCCATGGACGTAACCGGGCGCCGTGGCCGGGTCCACGGCCGTGTCGCTGCCCGTGTCGCTCCCCGTGTCCATGCCCGTGCCTGTGCCCGTGCCCGTTCCTGTGTTCGTGTTCAGGTTCGTGTTCGTGTGCATGTGATCACCGTGTCGCGATAATGGCCCGGTGAACAGGTCCAATCAGAGCCTCTCCGACCGGTCCATAACCCCCGCCCCCGCCACCCCCGGCCCTGCCACCCCCGGCCCTGCCGCCTCCGGCTCCGACTTCCTCCAGCTGGACATCGCCCAGGCCCCGCCGGGCGGCCTCGCCGACTGGCTCGCCCGGAAGCTTCGGGCCGCGATCGCGGACGGCCGGCTGCCGGTCGGCAGCAGGCTGCCGGCCACCCGAGTGCTGGCCGGGGAGCTGCGGGTGTCCCGTGGTGTGGTGACCGAGGCCTACCGGCGGCTGACCGAGGACGGGCATGTCGCCGGGCGCGGGCGGGGCGGGACCGTCGTGGTCGCCGCTCCGGTGTCCGCGCCCACGCCGCCGGCACCGCCCGCGTGGCAGCCGCCCCCGCCCGGGGGACACCCACCGGCCGGCGCGCCGTTCGCCGGCCCGCCCGGCGCGGACGTCTTCGACACGCTGCGCGCGGCACCCGCCAGGATCGACCTGTCGCCCGGCCTGCCCGACCTGGCCTCGTTCCCGCGCGCCGCCTGGCTGCGCGCCGAACGCTCCGTACTCGGCGCCCTCTCGGTGTCCGGCCTCGGATACGGGGACCCCCGCGGCACTCCCGCGCTGCGGCGGGCCGTCGCCGACTGGCTGGCCCGCAACCGCGGGATCAGGGCGGACCCGGCAGACATCCTCGTCGTCGCCGGTACCGCCCAGGCCCTCACCCTCACCGGCCGGGTGCTACGGGCCGACGGGATCCACCGGGTGGCCGTGGAGGACCCCGGCTCGCTGGGCGCCCGCCAGCACCTGCGCCACTGCGGGCTGGACACCCCGCCGGTCCCGGTCGACACCGACGGCGTGCGCGTCGACGAGCTGCGCGCCACGGGCGCCCCCGCCGTCCTGCTCACCCCGGCCCACCAGTTCCCGACCGGGGTGGTGCTCGGCGGTGAGCGGCGACGGGAGCTGATGCGGTGGGCCCGGGCGGGCGGGCTGATCATCGAGGACGACTACGACGCCGAGCACCGTTACGACCGGCCACCCGTCCCCGCCCTGCGCTCGATGCTGCCCGAACACGTCTGTTACGCCGGGAGCGTGTCCAAGCTCCTCGCCCCCGCCCTCAGGGTCGGCTGGATGCTCGCGCCACCGGCGTACCGGGACGCGCTGGTGGCCGCCAAGCGGTTCACCGACCTCGGCAACGCGGCGCTGCCCCAGCTGGTGCTGGCCCACCTGATGGAGTCGGGGGAGCTGGAACGCCATCTGCGCCAGGTGCGCCGCCGCCACCGCCGCCGCCGGGACGCGATGATCCGCGCCATCCGGGCCCACCTGCCGGGCGCGGTGACCCATGGCGCCGCGGCCGGCCTGCACCTGACGGTCACCTTCGACGGCGATTTCGCCGACGCCGGCCTCGCCCGCGCCGCGCTCGCGCAGGGCGTGAAGACACAACCCCTGTCATGGCACTCCCAGCGCCCGGGCCGGCCGGGGCTCGTCCTGGGCTACGCCGCGAGCACGCCGACCGACATCGCCGAAGGCATCGCGCTCGTCGGCGAGGCCCTGCGGCGCCTCGGCCCCTGACACGCATGCCACCTGGCCGGGCGTCGGCCCGCACTAGCGTGGAGATGTGCACGGCGACACGACGACGCTGTTCCTCTGCGGCGATGTGATGCTCGGCCGTGGCGTGGACCAGATCCTCCCGCACCCGGGGGATCCCGAGCTGCGTGAGTCGTACATCCGGGACTCCCGGGCCTACGTCGAGCTGACCGAGGAGGCACACGGCCGGGTGCCGCGCCCGGCCGACTTCTCCTGGCCGTGGGGGGACGCGCTGCGGGTGCTGGAGGAGACCGCGCCCGACGCCCGGGTGGTGAACCTGGAGACCAGCGTCACGCGGAGCGACGAGTTCGCGCCTGGGAAGAGCGTGCACTACCGGATGAGCCCGGCCAACCTGCCGGCCCTGGCCGTGGCCCGGCCCGATGTCTGCGTCCTGGCCAACAACCACGTGCTGGACTTCGGCCGGCCGGGGCTCGCGGAAACGCTCGACACCCTGGCCGGGGCGGGGCTGCGGGTCGCGGGCGCGGGGCGGGACGCGGAGGCGGCGGGGCGGCCCGCGGCTGTGCCGGTCCGCGGCGGCCGGCGCGTGCTGGTCCTCTCCTGCGGCACCGCGTCCAGCGGCATCCCGCGGGGGTGGGCGGCGGCCGGACACCGGGCCGGCGTCGACTTCCTCCCCGAGCTGTCCGAGTCCCGCGCGGCCCGGGTCGCCCGCCGGCTCCGGCAGCTGAAGCGGCCGGGCGACCTCGCCGTCGTCTCGATCCACTGGGGTGGCAACTGGGGATACCGCGTCTCCGGCGACCAGATCCGCTTCGCCCACGCGCTGATCGACGGTGGCGTGGACGTGGTGCACGGCCACTCCTCCCACCACCCCCGCCCCCTGGAGGTCTACCGCGGCAAGCTCGTCCTCTACGGCTGCGGCGACTTCATCGACGACTACGAGGGCATCACCGGCTACGAGGAGTACCGGGACGATCTGCGGCTGCTCTACTTCGTCGCGCTGGCCCCGGACACCGGGCGGCTCGCCGGCCTCCGGATGGTGCCCATGCGGGCCCGGCGGATGCGGCTGCGGTACGCCACCGCCGGGGACGCCCGCTGGCTGCGGACGGCGCTCGACCGGGTCAGCGCCCCCTTCGGCTCCCGCGTCGACCTCGACCGGGACGGCGCGCTCGGGGTCGGCCGCACCCCGGCGCGGTGAACCCGGGGAGAGCGTCTACGATCGCGCACATGCCCGACATGTCGGCCATCGCGGCGCCGACCACAACGGCGCCGACCACCACGGCGCCGGCCATCACGGGAACGGAGCGCTGAGCGTGAAGATCGACTGGAACCGGCGCACCTGCGCCCGGCGCGGCCACATCACCTACGCGCCCGCGGAGGACCGGCTGCGGGAGCGGCTGCACGCCGCGACCGCCCTGGGCGACGCGTGGCGCTGCCTGCGCTGCGGCGACTTCGCCCTCGGCGCGCCGCACGGCTCCGGGCCCGCGGCCGACGCCCCGCTCGTCCCGCGCGGAAAGGCCCTGCGGGACCTGATCGTCATGCGGTTCATCGCCGCCGAGCGGGTGGTGCGCGGTCTCTTCGTGCTGCTGGCGGCCGTCGCCGTGTGGCGGTTCAGCAACAGCAGGGCCGCCGTGCGCAAGCTCTTCGAGGCGGACCTCACCGTCTTCCGGCCGGTCGCCCGCCACTTCCACTACGACCTCGACCACTCGCCGGTGGTCGACAGCATCCGCAAGACCTTCGAGTACCGGCACTCCACCCTGCAGATCGTGGCCGTGGCGCTGGCCGCCTACGCGATCATCGAGCTGGTCGAGGGCGTGGGGCTGTGGCTGCTCAAGCGGTGGGCCGAGTACCTGGCGGTGGTGGCCACCGCCGCGTTCCTGCCGCTGGAGATCTACGAGCTGACCGAGAAGGTCAGCTGGCTGAAGATCGCCACCTTGGTGGTCAACATCCTGGCCGTCCTCTACATCCTGCTCTCCAAGCGGCTCTTCGGGCTGCGCGGCGGACGCGCGGCGTTCGAGGCCGAGCGGCACAGCGCCTCGCTGCTGGAGGTGGAGGCCGCGGCCGGGGAGCCTGCCCTCGACGGCGGGCGCGACGGGGGCGGCCGGTGAGCCGGAGCCGGCGGCATTGATCGTTCGCTCCGGCCGGGCGGGGGAGTGACGATACGCTCGGGCCGCGGACGAAACGCTCGAACGAGAACGGCAGGAGCTGGCGCCGGCCATGAAGACCGACCTGACCAACACCACCTCGAGCAAGGTCAACGCGGCCCTGGTGCAGGCCCGCAGGGCGATCGGCAGTCCGGCGGTCGGCATGGTGCTGACCCTGGTCATCGTCACCGACGAGGCCAACCACTACGACGCCCTCAAGGCCGCCGCCGACGCCTCGCGGGAACACCCCTCCCGGATCCTCGTGGTGATCAAGCGCCCCGGCCGCTCCCCGCGCGAGCGCGGGGACTCCCGGCTGGACGCCGAGGTGCGCGTCGGCGGCGCCGAGGGCAGCGGCGAGACCGTGCTGCTGCGGCTGCGCGGTGAGCTGGCCCAGCACGCCGAGGCGGTGGTGCTGCCGCTGCTGCTGCCGGACGCCCCGGTGGTGGTGTGGTGGCCGGTGGACGCCCCGGACCACCCGGCCAGGGATCCGCTGGGCGCGCTGGCGCAGCGGCGGATCACCGACGCGTACGCCGTCGAGCGCCCGCTGCGGGAGCTGGCGGCCCGAGCCGCCTCGTACGCCCCCGGCGACACCGATCTGGCCTGGACCCGGCTCACCCCGTGGCGGTCGATGCTGGCGGCCGCGCTGGACCAGGCGCGTACCGAGGTCACCTCGGCGGTGGTGGAGAGCGAGGCGGACAATCCGAGCGCCGAGCTGCTGGCCCGCTGGTTCGCCGACCGGCTGAGGGTGCCCGTGGAGCAGGTCGTCTCCGCCGGCCCGGTGGTGACCGCGGTGCGGCTGCGCACCGCCGCGGGGGACATCCACATCGACCGCCCCGACGGCCCGGTGGCCACGCTGTCGATCCCCGGCCAGCCCACCCGCACCCTGGCGCTGAGGGTGCGGAGCACCGCCGAGCTGATCGCCGAGGAGCTGCGCCGGCTCGACCCCGACGAGGCGTACGCCGCCGCCCTGCGCGCCCACGTCACCGCCCCGGCGGTCGGCCACGGACAGCCCGGCTGACCCGCCCCGGCAGCGACGACTCCGATCCGAAGCGACGCCCTTCCCTCCACCGCGGGTGGGGGGAATAGGGGCGACAGGTGCCGCGTTCCCGGGATATAGTTGAACGGTAAACATCCTGAGGAGGGTGAGACCGGTGCAGTTCGGGATCTTCACGGTCGGAGATGTCACCACGGATCCGACCACGGGCCGGGAGCCGACCGAGCACGAGCGGATCAAGGCGATGGTCACCATCGCCCAGAAGGCGGAAGAGGTGGGTCTCGACGTCTTCGCGACCGGTGAGCACCACAACCGGCCGTTCGTGCCGTCGTCGCCGACCACCATGCTGGGCTGGATCGCGGCCCGTACCGAGCGGCTGGTCCTGTCCACCTCCACGACGCTGATCACCACCAACGACCCGGTGAAGATCGCCGAGGACTACGCGATGCTCCAGCACCTGGCCGACGGCCGGGTGGACCTGATGATGGGCCGCGGCAACACGGGCCCGGTCTACCCCTGGTTCGGGCAGGACATCCGCCAGGGCATCCCGCTCGCGATCGAGAACTACGCGTTGCTGCGCCGGCTGTGGCGTGAGGACGTCGTCGACTGGGAGGGCAGGTTCCGCACCCCGCTGCAGGGCTTCACCTCCACGCCGCGACCGCTGGACGGCGTGCCCCCGCTCGTCTGGCACGGCTCCATACGCTCGCCGGAGATCGCGGAGCAGGCCGCCTACTACGGTGACGGGTTCTTCGCGAACAACATCTTCTGGCCCAAGCACCACTTCCGGAAGCTGGTGAACCTCTATCGGGAGCGGTACGCGCACTACGGGCACGGCACGCCGGAGCAGGCCATCGTCGGCCTCGGCGGGCAGGTGTTCATGCGGCGCAACTCGCAGGACGCGGTACGGGAGTTCCGCCCGTACTTCGACAACGCGCCCGTCTACGGCCACGGCCCCTCCCTGGAGGAGTTCACGGCCGAGACGCCGCTGACCGTCGGCAGCCCGCAGGAGGTCATCGAGAAGACGCTGACCTTCCGGGACACCTTCGGCGACTACCAGCGCCAGCTGTTCCTCGTCGACCACGCGGGCCTGCCGCTGAAGACGGTGCTGGAACAGCTCGACCTGCTCGGCGAGGTCGTCGCGGTGCTCCGCGAGGAGTTCGCCAAGAACCGCCCGGCCGATGTGCCGGACGCCCCCACCCATGCGTCCCTGGTGGCCCAGCGCGACGCGAAGGCCCTCGAGGAGGTGGCCCAGTGAACACCGCCGTACGACACGTCCCCGGGCAGCCCGGCGCCCCCCGCCCGGTCAGGCTGGCCGTCGTCGCGGCCGGGCTGAGCGTGCCCTCGTCCACCCGTCTGCTGGCCGACCGGCTGGCGGAGGCCACCCGGGGGCGGCTGGCGGCGGACGGGCACGAGGTCGAGGTGCGGGTCGTCGAGCTGCGCGACCTGGCCGGCGACATCGCGAACAACCTGGTCACCGGCTTCCCGTCGGCCGCCCTGGAGGAGGCCGTCGAGACGGTCACCGGCGCGGACGGGCTGATCGCCGTCACCCCGGTCTTCTCGGCCTCCTACAGCGGGCTGTTCAAGTCGTTCTTCGACCTGATCGACAACACCGCCCTGACCGGCAAGCCGGTGCTCGCCGCCGCGACGGGCGGCACGGCGCGGCACTCGCTCGCGCTGGAGCACGCCCTGCGGCCGCTGTTCGCCTACCTGCGGGCGATCGTGGTGCCCACCGCCGTGTACGCGGCGTCCGAGGACTGGGGCGGCACCGGCGACGCCCTCACCGACACCCTGCCCACCCGCATCGACCGCGCGGCGGGCGAGCTGGCGGAGCTGATCGGCGGCCGCCGGGGCGCTCCCGCCCCCGAGGCCGAGGCCGTCGTGCCGTTCGAGCGGCAACTGGCGGCCCTGCGCCCCGAATGACCTGACCCCGCTGACCTGACCCCGCTTCCCTACCACCCCAGGGTCATCCCAGGGAGGACCTCCCATGATCGACAACTTCAACAGCTTCCGGCCCGACGGTGAGCCCACCGCCGACCGCTGGGTCACCGCCCTGAGCCTGTTCGACGACCAGGACCGCGAGGAGACCACGGCGGAGCGCTGGGAGCGGGCCGGGCTGTACTTCGAGGCCAAGCAGTACGCCGAGGCCGCCCGGCTGCTCGTCGAGGTCGTCGAGGAGGCCCCCGAGCAGACCGCCCCCCGGCTGCTGCTGGCCCGCGCCTACTACCACTCCGCGCAGCTCGGGCGTGCCGAGGAGCAGCTGCGCGAGGTGATCGCGCGGGACCCGGTCGAGCACTACGCCCACCTGATGCTGGGCCGCACCCTGCAGCGGCAGGGGCGCGCCGAGGAGGCGGAGCCGTGGCTGCGCATGGCCGCGGCCTTCTCCGGGGAGCTCCCCGAGGTGGACTGAGGGCCCCGCCCGGCAGTGCGCCGATGGTGACGGTGCGCGGGCGGGCGGAGCCGGTGGGCCGCTGACGCGGTGGGCGTCAGCGGCCCATGGTGAGCCCGTCCCGCGCCGCGCCCCGGCTGAGGACGGCGCGGCGGATGGCGTCCAGGGCGGTGGTGTGGCCGCCGGCCCGCGGCAGGTTCACCACTCTGATCGGGTCGTTGTCCACGGCGTGGGGGATGAACTCCGCCTTCTTCACGGTCCACGGCTTGTCCGTGGTGGCGGGCGGGGCGAAGGTGAAGCGGGCGGCCGAGCCCATCTGGCCGCGCGGGTCGTTCATGACGCCCGCGACCTGGTCGCCCATGCCGTAGACCACCCAGGTGCCGTTGACCTTCTCGTACGCCTGGGGGATGTGGGCGTGGGTGCCGAGGATGAGGTCGATGTCGCGGCGCCCGCCGTCGGTGGAGGCGGTGAGCTTCTTGGCGACCGAGAGCTGGAGCTGGTCGGGCGCCTCCTGCCACTCGGTCCCCCAGTGCAGGCTGACCACCACCACGTCGGCTCCGGCCCGGCGCGCGGCGCGGGCGTCCTTGATGATCCGCTCCGGGTCGATGAGGTTGACCAGCCATGGCTGTCCCTTGGGCACCGGGATGCCGTTGGTGCCGTAGCTGTAGGCGAGCTGGGCGACCGTGGCGTCACCGGCCTTCATCAGGGTCGGCATGGCGCGCTCCTCGGCGGAGCGGGCCGATCCGGCGTGTCTGAGCCCGGCCCGGTCCATCGCGTCCAGGGTGCGGGTCACCCCTTCCGCGCCCGCGTCCAGCGTGTGGTTGGAGGCGGTGGAGCAGGAGTCGTAGCCGAGCTCCTTGGCGGCCTCCGCCACCTCCGGGGGGCTCTTGAACGTCGGGTAGCCGGTGAACGGCCCGCCCGCGGCGCCGTAGACCGTCTCCATGTGGCAGATCGCCAGATCGGCCTGGGAGATCACGGGCTTCGCCCCGGCGAGCATGGGACCGAAGTTGTAGCCGTTGCCGCCCGCGTCCGCGCGTGCCTGACGGATGACCGAGTCGTGGATCAGCAGGTCGCCGGTGGCCACCAGGGTGAACCCCTTGGTGGGCCCGGGCTTGGCCGCGGGCGCGGTCCGGGAGGCCTTCTCCCCGGACTGGGGGCTGGAGGGTATGCCGGCGGTGCACGCGGTGGCCGCGCCGAACAGCGCGGCGACCACGAGCGCGGTCCGTTGACGGGTCTGGAGAGACAACAGGGTTCACCTCGCGCTCATATGGGCTAAACAGGTGGATAGTCGTATTTATGTGCGCGAGGGGATGCTCCGGCACGGGCACGGCGCCGGACGTCACCGGAACGGCCGACGAAACCCACCCGATGGGCCCACACCCCCTGGGCCACCGGGGGCAGCCGCGCGGCGCGTCGCGCGGGACGAGGGACGGGCGGGCGGCGGGCAGTGGGCGGTGGGCGGCGCCAAGGCCGACAGTTGCCATTGCAGCGAACTGCCAGGCCATAGGGCCGCATTACCGCCCTACACTCGGAAAACCGCCTCCGAAATCGGCGGCCCACTTATCGAGGAGGCCAGACACCCCATGCCTGCCAGTGGCCCCGTCCCGGGGATTCCGTTTGCCGCTCAGCGCGAATTCTGGATCGCCCAGTCCCTGCGTCCCGACAGCACCGCCTACAACATCGGTGAATACATCGAGATACGGGGGCGGCTGCGCGTCGACTTATTCGAGGCCGCGCTGCGCCGGGCTTTCGCCGAATGCTCGGCGCTCGGGGTGCGGTTCGCCGCGGGCGAGGCCGGTCCGCGTTGGTCCGCCGCGCGGCGCGACGACTTCCCGCTGGCCTTCGTCGACCTGACGGCCGACGCGGACCCGCGCGCCGCCGCCGGGCGGTGGATGGCGGAATTCTTGGCCAGGCCGGTGCCGCTGCCGGACGGCGAGCTGGTCGCCCATGCGGTGATCCAATTGGCGGACGACCTCTATTTCTGGTGCAGCCGGTACCACCACATTCTTGTTGACGGTTTCAGCGGATCGCTCATCGCGCACCGGGTGGCGCGGATCTACTCGGCACTGGACGCGGGCGAGGAAATACCGCCGAGCCCCTTCGGTGATTTCGACCGGCTGCTCGGCGAAGAAGGGGAGTACCGCGAGTCGAAGGCGTTCCGCAGGGACCGGGAATACTGGCTCGGGAAACTGAGCGACCTTCCGGAACCCGTTTCCCTGACCCGCCGGCGCGCGCCCGCCTCCGGTTTCACCCGGGTCTCCGACCGCCTGGTGTCCGAGGACCTCGTCGCCCTGGACCGCGTCTGCAAGCGGGCGGGGGTCCACCGCTCCGCGATGCTCCTCGCCCTGGCCGCGCTGTATGTGCACCGCATGACCGGGGAGCCGGAGGTGGTGCTCGGGCTGGTCGTCACGGCCCGCACCACCCCCACCGCCAGGACGACCCCCGGCGTGCTGTCCAACGTCCTGCCCGTCCGGCTGTCCCCGCGCCCGGAGACGACCGTCGCGGACCTGGCGCGCGCCGCCCAGAAGGCCATCCGGTCCGCACTCGCCCACCAGCGCTACCGGGCGGCCGACATGGCGCGCCTGATCTCCTCCGACGACACGCCCGCCCCGCTGTACTCGATGGTCGTCAACATCATGTCGTTCGACTACGACCTGCGGTTCGGCCCGCACCCCGCCGTCGCGCACAACCTGTCCACCGGACCCGTGGACGACCTCGCGCTCTCCTTCACCGACCGCCTGGACGGCCGGGGCCTCACGGTCGACCTGGACGCCAACAAGGCCGTCTGCACCGAGCGTGAGGCGCGCGGCCACGGCGAGCGGATCCTGCGGCTGCTGAAGGCCGTCGTGACCGGCGGCAGCGGCTTGCCGGTCGCCGAGGCGCCGCTGCTGTCCGACCGCGAGCGGGGCTCGCTGCTGCGCAAGGCCACCGCGGCGGCGGTGGTGGTGCCGGACGCCACGGCGGCCGAGCTCTACGAGCGGCAGGCCCGGCTCCACCCCGACCACGCCGCCGTCGCCACCGGCGGCGTTGAGCTCTCGTACGCCGAGCTGGGCGCGCGGGCCAACCGGCTGGCGCGGGCGCTGGTCGAGCGCGGCGTCGGCCCCGAGACCACGGTCGCGCTCGCGCTGCAGCGGTCCGTCGAGTTCGTCGTCGCCGTCCTGGCCGTCTGGAAGGCGGGCGGCGCCTTTCTGCCGGTCGACCCGCACTACCCGCCCTCCCGCGTGGAGTTCATGCTCTCCGACGCCCGGCCCCTGCTGACGCTGACCACCACGGCCCACGCGCGGACCCTCGGGCACCTGCCGGGCGACCGGCTCCTGCTGGACGACCCCGCGACCGTCCGCGACCTCGCGGGCCGCGACCCCGCGGACGTCACGGACGAGGAGCGGCGCGGGCGGCCCGACCCGCGTCACCCGGCCTACGTGATCTACACCTCCGGGTCCACCGGCAGGCCCAAGGGGGTCGTGGTGACCCACGCGGGCCTCCCGAGCCTGGTGCACACCCAGCGCACCCGGTTCGGCGTCGGGCCCCGCTCCCGGGTCCTCCAGTTCGCCTCGCCGAGCTTCGACGCCGCCGTCTGGGAGCTGACCGCGGCGCTGATGTCCGGCGGCTGCCTGGTCATCGGCGCCGACGGCCCGCCGCCCGCGGGCCCCGGGCTGCCGGAGCTGATCGCCCGGCACGGGGTGACCCACGCCGTGCTCCCGCCGGCCGTGCTGGCGAGCCTGGACCGCGGCGTCCTCCCGGCCGGGCTCCGGCTGATGGCGGTGGGCGAGGCGCTCCCGCCCGAGCTGGCGTCCGACTGGGCAGCGGACACCGTCCTGCTCAACGGCTACGGTCCGACCGAGACCACCGTCTGCGCGGCCATGAGCGACCCGCTCGGCGGCGCCGGCACACCCCCCATCGGCACCTCCTCCGCCAACACGGCCGCGTATGTGCTCGACGCCGCCCTGCGCCCGGTCCCCGTCGGCACCGTCGGCGAACTCTGGCTCGGCGGGCCCGGGCTGGCCAGGGGCTATCTGAACCGGCCCGGCCAGACCGCGCAGCGGTTCGTCGCCAACCCCTTCGGCCCACCCGGGTCACGGCTCTACCGGACCGGCGACCTGGTGCGCCGCCGCGAGGACCGCCAGCTGGAGTACGTGGGACGCGCCGACGGCCAGGTCAAGGTCCGGGGCCTGCGGATCGAGGTCGGCGAGGTGGAGGCCGTCCTGGCGGGTCATCCGGCGGTCCGGCGGGCCGTGGTGACGGCCGACGAGGTCCGCCCGGGGGCCGGCCGGCTGCTGGCCCACGTGGTGCCCGAACCGGACGCGGACCCGGCCACCGTCACGGCGCTCCCGGCCGAGCTCATGGACCGGGCCCGGAGCGGGCTGCCGGGCTTCATGGTGCCCGCGCAGATCGTCCTGGTGGACCGGCTGCCGCTGACCCCCAACGGCAAGCTCGACCGGGCCGCGCTCCCCAAGCCCGGCCCGGCGGGGGACACCCCGCGGCGGGCCCCGGAAACAGAGCGGGAAGAGCTGTTCCACGGCTTCTTCACCGACATCCTCGGCCTGGACCACGTCGGCGCCGACGAGAGCTTCTTCGCCCTCGGCGGCGACAGCATCCTCTCGCTCACCCTGGTCAGCCGCGCCCGCGCCGCCGGGCTCGCCATCTCCCCGCGCGAGGTCTTCGAGCACCGCACCGTCGCCGCGCTGGCGCGGGCCGCGCGCTCCGCCGCCGACACACCCCACGGCGTCGGCACCCACGGCACCGGCGACGCCACCGACGCCGACGACAGCGGCGCCCTCGCCCCGACCCCGATCATCGGCTGGCTGCGCGGGCTGGGGCCGGACGCCGTCAAGGAGTTCCACCAGTCGGTGCTGCTGCGCGTGCCCGGCGGCCTGCGCCACGACCACCTGTCCGGCGCGTTCGACACCCTGCTCGACCGGCACGCCGCGCTGCGACTGCGGCTGGCCGCCGGGGAGGACGGCGCCCTGGAGATCGCCCCGCGCGGCAGCGTCCGCGGCCACGACTGTCTGCTACGCGTGCCTGTCGAGGACACCGAAGGCGAGGGCGCCGAAGGCGAGGACACCGCGCGGTGGCGCCGGATCGTCGAGACGGCCACCGAGGCCGCGCGCCGACAACTCGACCCGGAGAACGGGGCATTGCTGCGGGCCGTCTGGTTCGACGCGGGCCCCGACCGCCCAGGACGGCTGCTCATCGTGATCCACCACCTCGCGGTCGACGGGGTCTCCTGGCGGGTCCTGCTGACCGACCTCGCCGACGCCTGGGCCGCCGCCGCACAGCGGCGGCCGCTGACCACGCCCGGGCCGGTGACCTCCCTGCGGCGCTGGTCCCGGGTGCTGACCGAGGCCGCCCGCCACCCGGCGAGGCAGGCCGAACTCCCGCTGTGGGAGAACATCCTCGCCGGCCCCGACCCGCTGCTGGGCTCCCGCCCGCTGGACCCCGCCCGGGACACCGCCACCACCGCCCGGATGCTGTCCCTCTCGCTGCCGACCGACCTCACCGCCACCCTGCTGACCTCCGTGCCGGAGCGCTACCACACCGGGATCCACGAGGTGCTGCTGACAGCGCTGAGCCTCGCCGTGGCCGAGTGGCGGCGGCGCCGCGGCCGGGACGACACCGGCGACGTACTGCTGGAACTCGAAGGACACGGCCGGGAACACCTCGCCGACGGCATCGACCTCAGCCGGACCGTCGGCTGGTTCACCAGCCTGTACCCGGCCAGGATCGCCCCGGGAACACTCGACTGGGCCGAGGTCACCGAGGGATCCGCGGCGCTCGGCACCGCCGTCAGAACGGTCAAGGAACAGCTCGCGGCGCTTCCGGACCACGGCATCGGCTACGGAGTGCTGCGCCACCTCGACCCCGGCGCGGCCCGCCGCCTCGCCGGCCACGCGGGACCGCAGCTCGGCTTCAACTACCTCGGCCGGTTCACGGTGTCCGAAGGCGACTGGCTGCCCGACCCCGACCCCGACTTCGGCGCGCTGCGCGGCGGCTTCCCACCCGGCATGCCCCTGCCGCACACCCTGTCCCTCAACGCCCACACCGAGGACCGCGAGGACGGCCCGCGGCTCACGGCGGTGTGGGTCTGGGCGGGCGAACTGCTGGACGAGCCCGCCGTGCGGGAGCTCGCCGAGGCGTGGTTCGCCGCGCTCACCGGCCTGGTGACCCACGCGCGGGCCGCCGGACACCCCGCGCACCGCGGCCACACCCCCTCAGACTTCCCCCTCGTCCCGCTGTCCATGGCCGACGTGGAACGGCTCGAGGACGCCGTGCCCGACCTGGCCGACATCTGGCCGGTGTCCGGCCTCCAGCAGGGACTGCTCTACCACGCCGTCTACGACGAGACGGCCCACGACGACTACCTGGTGCGGTTCGGCCTGGACCTGGCCGGCGGCCTCGACCCGGCGCGGCTGCGGATCGCCGTCGAGGGGCTGTTCGCCCGCCACCCAGGGCTGCGCGCCTGCTTCGTACGCCAGGGGCTCGCCGAACCGGTGCAGGTCATCCCCGCCCGAGTGGCCGTGCCGTGGCGGGAACACGACCTGTCGCGGCTGGACGAGCCCGCGCGGGACGCCCAACTGGCCCGGCTGGCGGCCGCCGAGAGCGGACAGCGCCTCTCCCTGGACACCGCCCCGCTGGCCCGCTGCATGCTGCTGCGCCTCGGCCCCGACCGCCACCGGCTGGTCCTGACCACCCACCACCTGCTCATCGACGGCTGGTCCATGGCGCTGCTGCTGCGGGAGCTGCTCGCGCTGTACGACGCGGGCGGCGACCCCGGCCGGCTCGCCGCGCTCCCCGCGCCACGCCCGTACTCCGCCTATCTGTCCTGGCTGAAGGGGCAGGACAGTGAGGCCGGGCTCGACGCCTGGGCGGCCGCCCTGTCCGGGGTGGCCGGGCCGACCCTCGTCGCCGGCCGGGACACCGAGGGCGCGACGGCCACCCGGCGGCACGTCCTGGAGCTCACGGCCGAGCAGACCGCCGAGCTGGCCGCCTTCGCCCGCCGGCACGGCCTGACGGTGAACACGGTGGTGCAGGGCGCCTGGGCGCTCGTGCTCGGCTGGCTGACCGGCCGCGACGACGTCGTCTTCGGCATCACCGTCTCCGGGCGCCCGCCCGAGATCGACGGCGTCGACGCCATGGTCGGCCTGTTCATCAACACCGTGCCCGCCCGGGTCCGGCTGCGCCCGGACGAGACGTTCCCCGAGCTGCTCACCCGCCTCCAGGGCGAACAGGCGCGGCTGCTCGACCACCACCACATCGGCCTCGCCGACATCCAGCGCCGCCTCGGGACGGGCCGGCTGTTCGACAGCCTCCTCGTGTTCGAGAACTACCCCCACGACCCGGACGCGCTGCGCTCCGCCTCGGAGCACCTGACCGTCACCGGGGTGCACCCCGAGGACGGCACCCACTATCCGCTCAGCCTGGTCGCGATCCCCGGCGAACGGCTGCGGATCCACGTCAACTACTGCCCGGACACCGTCGGCCGAAGCCGGGCCTGTGCCGCGGCGGAGGCCATGGAACACCTCCTCGCCCAGGCGTCCGCGGCGTCCGGGGAGTCGGCGGTGTCCGGGGAGTCGGCGATGTCGGGGGAGCGCGGCGCGGCCGGAGTGGCGCGGGCCCCGGTGGCGCGGCTGCTGACGGCCGCTCACCTGCCCGCGGCGCCCGGGGGCGTACGGTGCGAGGTGACCCTGCCGCAGCGGTTCGAGGCCCAGGTGCGGGCCACCCCGCACCACATCGCGGTGGTCGACGGCGGCCGCTCCCTGACGTACGCGCAGCTCAACGACCGGGCGAACCGACTGGCGCGGCTGCTGACCGGGCGGGGCGCCGGGCCCGAGCGGGTGGTGGCCCTCGCGCTGGACCGCCGGGCCGAGCTGGTGGTGGCGCTGCTGGCCGTCCTGAAGAGCGGCGCGATGTATCTGCCGGTGGACCCCGCCTACCCGCGCGAGCGCATCGGGTTCGTCCTCGACGACGCCGCCCCGGTGTGCGTGATCACCACCGCGGACACCGCTCCCGCCCTCCCCGACGCTCTCGACGTGCCGGTCGTGGAGCTCGACGCCCCGCACACCGCCGAGGCCCTGAAGACCATGGCGCCCACCGACCTGACCGACGCCGACCGCGGCGGCCCGCTCACCCCCGCGCACGGCGCCTACATCATCTACACCTCCGGCTCGACCGGGCGGCCCAAGGGCGTGCTGGTCCCGCACGGGAACGTCATCCGGCTGTTCACCGCCACCGAGCACCTCTTCGGGTTCGGGGAGGACGACGTGTGGACGCTGTTCCACTCCTACGCGTTCGACTTCTCGGTGTGGGAGATCTGGGGCCCGCTGCTGCACGGCGGCTCGCTCGTGATCGTGCCCCACACCGTCACCCGGGCCCCGGACGAATTCCTGGCACTGCTGGTCGAACGGGGCGTCACCGTGCTCAACCAGACCCCGTCGGCGTTCTACCAGCTGATCGGCGCCGACCGCGACAATCCGGAGCTGGGGGCGCGGCTCGCGCTGCGCTATGTGATCTTCGGCGGTGAGCGGCTCGACGTCTCCCGCCTCGCGGACTGGTACGCCAGGCGGCCCGCCGACGACGCCGCGCCGCGGCTGGTCAACATGTACGGCATCACCGAGACGACCGTGCACGTCACCCACACCGAACTGGTCCGCGCGGACCCGGCGCGGGACGGTTCGGCGAGCCCCATCGGGCGCGCGATCCCGGACCTGCGGCTGTACGTCCTCGACCACCTGCTGCGCCCGGTGCCGCCCGGCTCCGTCGGCGAGCTGTACGTCGCGGGACCCGGCCTGGCCCGCGGCTACGCGGGGCGGCCCCGGCTGACCGCGGAGCGGTTCCTCGCCGACCCGTTCGGCGCCCCCGGGGAGCGCATGTACCGCACCGGGGATCTGGTGCGGCTGGGCCGTGTCCGCGAGGTCACGGGCCCGGCGGGACCTCGCGGACACAGCCCGGGAGAGGACGGCGAGCTGGACTACGTGGGACGGGCCGACGGCCAGGTCAAGCTGCGGGGCTTCCGGATCGAGGTCGGCGAGATCGAGCACCGGCTCGCGGCGCTCGACCGGGTGGCGCGGGCGGCCGTGGTGCTGCGCGAGGACCGCCCGGGCGTCCCGGCGCTGGTCGCCTATCTGGTGGCCGAGCCCGGCGCCACGCTGCCCGGGCCCGCCGAGCTGGCGGGGCTCGCGGCGGCCCGGCTGCCGGCCCACATGGTGCCCTCGGCGTTCGTCGAGCTGCCCGAGCTGCCGCTGACGGTCAACGGCAAGCTCGACCGGGCCGCCCTCCCCGCCCCCGACTTCACGGCCGTCTCCACGGCGGCCCGGCCGCGCACCCCCGTCGAGGAGACGCTGTGCTCCCTGATGAGCGAGGCGCTGGGGGTGGCGGGCGTCGGCGTGGACGACGACTTCTTCCTGATGGGCGGCGACTCCATCGTCTCCATGCGCTTCGCCGACATGGCGCGCCACGCCGGGCTCGCGCTGCGGCCCAAGGACGTGGCGGACGGCCGTACGGTCGCGGCGATGGCGGCGATCGCCGAGCGCGGCGCGCCCTGGCGGGGGCCGGCCGGCGCGGGCGGCCACCACAACGCCGGCGGCGCGGGCGGTGCCGGGGCCGGCGTGGGCGACGGCGTGGATGACGCGGTGGGCCGGCTCCCGGCGACGCCGATCATCAGGCGCATGTGGGACTGCGAGGGCCCGACCGACGCCTACCACCTGTCCATGGCGGTCCGCGTCCCCGCGGACGCCCGGGCCGAGCACCTGATCGCCGCCCTCCAGGCGCTGACCGGCCGTCATGACGCGCTGCGGATGCGGCAGACCGGCGACCGGCAGCAGCGGTCCCTGGAGATCATGGAGCCCGGCTCGGTCCGGGTGGCCGACTGCTTCACCCGCCAGGCGGTCCGGATCGCCGACGAGGCGGAGTGGGTCCCGGCGCTGGCCGAGGCGTCCTTCCGGCACCAGGCGGAACTCGACCCCGCCTCCGGCCGTACCCTCCAGGCCGTCTGGCTGGACCCCGGGCCGGAGCGCCCCGGGCGGCTGCTGATCCTGCTCCACCACCTGGTGGTCGACGGGGTCTCCTGGCGGTTCCTGCTGCCGGACCTGGCCCGGGCCCACGAAGCGGTCGCCGCCGGCCGGCGACCGGAGCTGCGGGCACCGGTGACCTCCTACCGGAGGTGGGCGCGGCACCTGGTGGAGGAGGCCCTGGAGCCCGTCCGCGAGAAGGAACTGGAGATGTGGGCGCGGACGTTCGACGCGAAGCGGCCCACGCTGGGCACCCGCCCGCTCGACCCGCGGACCGACACCATGTCCTCGGCGCGGATGCTCCTCACGGACCTCCCGGAGGAGGACACCGCGACGCTGCTCGCGGTGCCGGGCGCGCTGGGCGTGGACCTGCGCGACGTGCTGTACGCCTCGTTCGCCGTCGCCTACGTCCGCTGGCGGGGCGAGCCGGACACCGGGGTGCTGGTGGACCTCCAGGCTCACGGCCGTGAGTTCCTCGCCGACGGGGTCGACCCCTCGGCCACCGTCGGGTGGTTCACCGCGCAGTTCCCGCTCGTGCTGGACCCGGGCGGGATCACCGACGAACAACTCGCCACCTCCGGCGCCGCCCTGACCGAGGCGGCCGCGCGGGTGGGGGCGCAGCTCGCGGCCCTGCCCGACAACGGCATCGGATACGGCCTGCTGCGCTATCTGAACCCGCGTACCGCCCCGCTGCTGGCCGCCCTCGGCGACCCCCAGATCTCCCTCAACTACCTGGGCCGGTTCCAGGTCGGCGAGCGGTCGGCCCTCTGGACCCCGACGGGCGAGGCGGGCTCGGCGATGGGCGGCGGCGCGGACCTCGGGACGCCCCTGGAGCGCACCCTCACCCTCACGGTCGCGGTCGAGGACCGCGAGCGGGGGGCGAGGCTCGCGGCGCGCTGGATCTGGCCGTCCGGCGTCCTGGCGGACGACCACGCCGCCGAACTCGCCGAGCGCTGGTCCGGCGTACTGCGCCGCTACGCCGCCCACGCCCGGGCCGCGTGCGCCTAGAGAGTGACCCCCTGGGCACCGTCCCCGGCCCGGCCCGCGCGTCCCGGTCCCACCCACGGGACGCGCGGGGCGAGCCCGGGGGCGCTGCGGAGAGGCGCCGAATAAGTCCAGAAGGGCGCGAGCAGCCCGGATGTCGGATAAAATCAATCAAAGCTGATCATATGGGACTTCTCGCGGGTGTTCGTGTCAGCCGGGCCGGCCGGCCCCCACGCCACCCGAGCACCCGCACACCACCAGAGCACCGAGGAATACGGGGCCCGCTTCCGCCGGGCCACCGGGACGGATGCCTATGAACAGCGGGTACGAGGGACACGAGGACTTCGGTCCCGACCCCCTCGGAGACTTCCTCGCACGCTTCCTCGGCGTCGGACCGGCCGGGCAGCGCTCCGGCTCCCGGCACGTCGACTTCGGCCGCCTGATGAGCGAGCCCGCGCGGCAGCTCGTCTCCTCCGCGGCCTCCTACGCCGCCGACCGCGGAAGCACCGACCTCGACACCGAGCACCTGCTCCGCGCGGCGCTCACGGCCGAGCCGACCCGCACCATGGTCGCCCGGGCCGGGGCCGACCCCGAGCGTCTCGTCGCCGAGATCGACCGGCAGACGGGGGAGGGGCCGCCGCGCAGCTCGGTCGCGGTCACGCCCGCCGTCAAGCGCGCGCTGCTGGACGCCCACGAGATCGCCCGCTCCGCGGGCTCCTCGTACATCGGCCCCGAACACGTACTGATCGCGCTCGCCACCAACCGTGACTCCACGGCCGGGCAGCTGCTGCACGCGGCCCGGTTCGAGCCCCGCCCCGGCCCGCCGGGCGGCCTGGCGGCCGCCTCCGGCGCGGCCGAACAGCGCCCGGGCCCCGGGCGGCGCGACACCCCCAACCTGGACAGGTTCGGCCGCGACCTGACCGAGATGGCCCGCGAGGGCCGGATCGACCCGGTGATCGGGCGCGACGAGGAGATCGAGCAGACCATCGAGGTGCTCGCGCGGCGGGGCAAGAACAACCCCGTCCTCATCGGCGAGGCCGGCGTGGGCAAGACCGCCGTCGTGGAGGGGCTGGCCCAGCGCATCGCCGAGGCCGACGTCCCCGACATCCTGCTCGGTCGGCGCGTCCTGCAACTCGACTTCGCGGGCGTCGTGGCCGGCACCCGCTACCGCGGCGACTTCGAGGAGCGGCTGACCGGGATCATCGACGAGATCCGCGCCCACTCCGAGGAGCTGATCGTCTTCATCGACGAGCTGCACACCGTCGTGGGCACCGGCGGCTCCGAGGGCGGCCCGATGGACGCGAGCAACATCCTCAAGCCCGCCCTGGCCCGCGGCGAACTGCACATCATCGGCGCCAGCACGCTGCAGGAGTACCGCCGTCACATCGAGAAGGACGCGGCGCTGGCGCGGCGTTTCCAGCCCATCATGGTGCCCGAACCGGCCGCGGCCGACGCGCTGGAGATCCTGCGCGGGCTGCGCGACCGCTACGAGGCGC